>NZ_JBEZMR010000003.1:215604-458901 GCF_040652795.1 Micromonospora sp. NPDC048170 | reverse complement strand
GCCGGGCCGGACGGAGCGGGCCCGGCGCGGCGCGGCCCGGGCGGCGCGCCTGGGCCCGCGGCGGCCGACGACGGCACGGCGGCGGCGCCGGATGTCGGCGCATCCGGTCGTGCGGCGCCCCGAGCAGGACCAGCAGTGCCGGCGTCCGGCCGTGCGGCGCCCCGAGCAGGACCAGCAGTGCCGGCGTCGGGACGCACAGCACCCCGGGCGGGAGCGGCAGGGCCGGCGTCCGGCCGTGCGGCGCCTGCCGGGCCGGCGTCGGGGCGCACGACACGCCGAGTCGGGCCAACCGGGGCGCCCGGCGGCGGACCGGCCGGCGTGGGGCGGGCGGCGCCCCGAGCCGGCGGCGGCCCGGGGTGAGGGCTGCCGGCTGGTCGGGGCGGCTCGGCCCCGGGGCGGGCCCCGCCGGTCGGCTGTCCGGCTTCGGTCGTGTCGGTGGGTCGCGGCGGCTGCGCGCCGGGCCGCGCCCGGCCCGTCGGGGCCTTGCCGGTCTCGACGCCGCGCTGTTCCGGTCCGGGCGATGCCGGCGACGGACCGCCCGTAACGGGCGGCGGCGCCGGCCGCTTGACCGTCGGCAGGGCGGGATCGGTGTGGTGGGCGCGGCCGGCCTGCCGCAGCCAGTCGGCCGGGCGCTCCGGTCGGCCGGGCCGGGGATCCTGGCCTCGCCGCGAGGCCTCCCCGTCGACCGGGCGCGGCGCGTGGGCCGGGTTCTCCACCTCGTCCGGGGCAGCCGGGCGGCCCGAGGGCGGCACCACCGTGTCGTCCGCACGCCGCGCGGACGGCTGACCGCCCTCCGCCGCGCGCCGGCCCCGGCCAGCGGTCTCGTCGTCGCCGGCCGCGCGCCGACCCCGACCCGCGAACTCGACGTCGTCAGGTGCGGAACGCCGGCCACGGGGGGCGGGACCGCCGGGTGGCTGCACCCCGACGCCGGGAGTCGCGGCGGGCGCACCAGGTACCGGTGGGGCGTTCCCGGAACGGGGCACCTGCGGGGCGTTCCCGGAACGCGGTACCGGCGGGGCGTCCGCCTCGGCAGCGCGACGTCGGCCGGTCGGCGCCCCAGGGTGTTGGCCGCGGTCGGTCCCGTCGCCCGGCAGGGGCGGGGCTACCGCCGGCACACCTCCGGTGCCGTCCGCGGGCGCGCCAGCTTCGACCGGGCCCCGCCGCATCCGGCCGGACCGGGGATCACGTGCGCCGGCCGGGGCGCCGGGCAACTCGCCGGTCGGCGGACCGGCCGGCGGCTGGGGGGCGCCGGGAGGCGGGACGCTGGCCCGGGCGGCGCCGACGGCACCGCCGGCCCGCCCGGCGACACCCGATGGGGGCGTGCCACCTGGCACCGCCGCCCGTCCGTCGGAACGCCGACCCGGCGCCGACCCGGCCGGGTGCGGCCCGTCCGGCGCGTCGGAAGGCGGGGGAACCGGTGCGCCCGGGTGCGGTCCGGTCTGCCCGCCGGGGTGAGGGCGGACGGGCGTACCGGGCTGTGGCCCGCTCGGCGTGCCGGCATGGGGGCCGGTGGGCGTACCGGGTGGCGGCCCGGTCCGGGGGCTGGCCTGCTGACCTGCCGGGAAGCCGGCCTGCGGACCCGTCGGAGGGATCGCCTGTGGACCCAGCGCGATGCCGGCCTGCGGACCGGTTGGGGAGCCCGGTACGGGGCGGGGATGCTGCTCCGGGCCGTCCGGGCCGGGTTGCGGCCGACCGGCCGCCGGGGGCCGGCGGGCGGGCTGGTGCGGAGGAACGGGACCGGGGGCCACGGGGCCGGCAGGACGGGGTGGCTCCGGCGTGCCGGGCCAGGGTCCGTCCAACGGGCGGGAGCGCGGGGGTTCCGCCTCGCCGCGGCGCACCGGAGGCGCGGCGGCCGAACCGGTGCCACGGTGGGGCGGCGGGGCCGCCTGGCCCGGGGGCATCGGGCCACCCGGACGCGGACCGGGAGGTGATCCGGGCTCCGCCCCGCCCGGGCCCAACTCGGTCCGCTCCTGCTTGGCCGAGCGCAGGTCGTCGATCCAGCCGAACTCCTCGCCGCTGATCGGCTCCTCGGGCTCGGCCTCAGCCTTGCCCCGCCCCCAGCGGCGACCCTTGGCGCGGGAGTCGCGCCGCTCGTCGGGGCCGTCCTCCGGTCGCTCCGAACCACGCGATTTCACTGCTGCCCCTCCTCGACGGCGTCACTGCCGCCCTCTCGCGCCGCCCCGGCGCCGCCCGTGTCCGTCTGGCGGCGGCCGTTGCCCGCCGATCCGCTCGCGACCGCCACCGGTGCCTCCGGGGGCGCGGCCGGGGCCGGCAACCCCCGGACGATGCGGCGCAGGAGCGGCAGCCGAGTAGCCACCGAGCGCTCGGCGCCGTGCTGGCTGGGCCGGTAGTAGTCGGTGCCGACGAGGTCGTCGGGAGCGTACTGCTGGGTGACCACACCGCGCTGGTCGTCGTGCGGATAGCGGTAGCCGGTTCCGTGCCCCAGCCCCTTGGCACCCGCGTAGTGCGCGTCGCGTAGCCCGCGCGGCACCGGCCCGCCCCGGCCGGCGCGCACGTCGGCGATGGCCGCGCCGATCGCGGTGGTGGCCGAGTTGGACTTCGGCGCGGTGGCCAGGTGGACCACCGCCTGGGCGAGGTTGAGCTGGACCTCGGGCAGCCCGACGTACTCCACGGCGTGGGCGGCGGCGGTGGCCACACTCAGTGCGGTCGGGTCGGCCATGCCGACGTCCTCACTGGCGAAGATGACCAGGCGGCGGGCGATGAACCGGGCGTCCTCACCGGCGACCAGCATCCGGGCCAGCCAGTGCAGCGCGGCGTCCACGTCCGAGCCGCGCATGCTCTTGATGAAGGCGCTGGTGACGTCGTAGTGGGCGTCGCCGGCCCGGTCGTAGCGTACGGCCGCCACGTCGACCGCCTGCTCGGCGGTGGCGAGGTCGATCCGCCCGGCGCCGAGAGCCGTGGCGGAGGCCGCCGCCGCTTCCAGGGCCGTGAGCGCCTTGCGTACGTCGCCGGCCGCGAGGCGTACGAGATGGTCCTCGGCCTCGGTCTCCAGCGTGAGCGCGCCGCCGAGGCCGCGCTCGTCGGTGACCGCGCGACGCAGCAGGCCGCGCACCGCCGCGTCGTCCAGCGGCTGGAGGGTGAGCAGCACGCACCGCGACAGCAGGGGTGAGATGACCGAGAAGTACGGGTTCTCGGTGGTGGCCGCGAGCAGCGTGACCGTGCGGTCCTCGACGGCGGCGAGCAGCGAATCCTGCTGGGTCTTGCTGAACCGGTGCACCTCGTCGATGAAGAGCACCGTCTGCGGGCCGCCGGAGCGGCGCTGGCGGCGGGCGGTATCGATCACCGCGCGGACGTCCTTGACCCCGGCGGTGAGGGCCGACATGGCGACGAAGCGGCGGTCGGTGGCCCGGGCCACCAGGTGCGCGATGGTCGTCTTGCCGCTGCCGGGCGGGCCCCAGAGGATGACCGACATCGGCGCGGTGGCCGAGACCAACTGGCGCAGTGGGGCGCCCGGCGCGAGCAGGTGATCCTGCCCGACCAGCTCGTCGATGCTGCGCGGGCGCATCCGGACGGGCAGGGGTGAATCCTCCCCCACCGCCGTGAACCCGTCCACACCGACGGAACCCGCGGGCGCGGGGGGCGCTCCGGCGGGCTCACCGAGGGAGAAGAGGGCGTCGGACTCCATCACGGGAACAGTACCGGGCCCGGCCGACAGCGCCGGCAGCGCCGTCGGGCCGGGCCCTTGCTGATCATTTACGGTCAGCCGCGGCCGGGACGCCGGCCCCGGTACCACCGGCCGCCACCCCCGCCGCGCGGGCCGTTGCCGACCCCGGCCAGGTAGAGCGAGAGCAGCAGCAGGCCGATAAGTACGAGGGTGTTCCAGTTGAACAGGTCCGGAGCACCGAAGTTGGTGTTCAGCAGATCGATGAGAAGGGCGAAGCCGAAAACGATCGCCGCGAGAATGGCGAGCATGGCGTTCCTCCGGTGGGGGTTCCCAGTAGGTCGGCGCATGATGTACCCAATCGGTCCGCCCGCCAATCTCCACCGTGGAGCGGCCCGGTTGTCACCGGGCGGAGACGGAGGTGGCGTCGGCGCCGCGCCCGACGTGCTCTGGTCCGGCTTCCGGATCGGATCCGGCTTCCAGGTCGGGTCCGGGGACGCCCTCGGGCCGGCGGCCGGCCCGCCAGGCGGGCAGGTAGAGCGGGGCGGCGACAGCCAGCACCACGGCACCGACGAGCAGCGCGGTGCTGATGCTCGTCGCCTGGGCCAGCATGGTGAGCACCACCCCGCCGATCGCCCCCGCAGGCTGGGCCATCATCGAGTTCAGCGAGATCACGCTGGTCCGGTACGGGCCGTCGACCTGCCGGTGCAGCAGTCCCATGTGCAGCGGGTTCGACGCGCCGTGCACGGTGTAGCAGGCGAGATAGGCGACCAGCACGCCGACCGGGCCGGCGAAGACCCCCATGCCCACCACGGTGAGGCCCTGCAGGATCCGCAGCAGCGCCGCCCCGGGCGCGGCCCCGGGCCAGCGCAGCAGCAACGGGGTGAGCGCGGCACCGGCCGCCGAGGCGAGCCAGGCGGCCGAACTGGCCGGCCCCAGCAGCGCGGCGGCCCGGTCCGCGTCGCCGACCACCTCGGCGAGGCGCAGCGGCAGCAGGGCCTCGAAGGTGACCATGCCGAAGCCCCAGAACAGCTCGACGGCGACCAGCGCGAGCAGGATCCGGGAGCGGCGCAGCAGCCCGATCGCCTGCCCGACCATCCGCGGTGCCTCGACGACCGACGCCCGCAGCGTCCCGGCGCCCTTCGCGGGCCGGACCTCCACGAGCAGCACCAGCAGGGCGACCAGGGCCGCCGCCTGGAGCACGACCGCGACCAGCACCGGCACGGTGAGCGCGCTGACCGGCCCGATCGGGCCGAGCGCGACAAGCCCGCCGCCGATCAGCGCCCCTGCCCCGATGGCGACGCCGGTGACGGTGCCGGCGTGGCCGAGGCCCGACTCGTACTCGGCCTTCGGGTCGGCGGCGAGGGTGGCGTCGACGTACCAGGACTCCATCGGGCCGCTGTCGAGGGCCCGGAAGACGCCCTGCAACGCCCAGACCAGGAAGAACAGCGCGAACGAGTCGGCCACCGCGAATAGCCCGAGCGAGGCGAGGTTGACCAGCCAGGCCACGACCAGGACCGGACGGCGCCCGAGGGCGTCGGCGAGGCCGCCGGTGGGCAGCTCCAGAGCGAGCACGACCAGGCCCTGGGCGACGGTCACCAGCCCGATCTGGGACAGCGACAGGCCGCGCTCCTGCATCAGCAGGATCATCACCGGGACCATCAGGCCGGTGGGCAGCCAGCGCAGGCCGTACAGCAGCAGGAAGCGACGCCGGACCTGGCGTACGGACAGCGCACTCACCGCATCTCCCTCAGCAACGGGTAGGCGGCGAGGTGCACCTGCACCGGTCGCGCCTCAGGGTCGCCCGTCTCGGCTTCGGCCTCGCGGCGGTACCGCTCCAACAGCTCCCACACCTCCGCCTGCAGCTCCGCGAGCCGGGCAGGCGGCATCGTCATGAAGATGTCGCCCATGCCGAAGGCGTCCCGCCAGGCGGGTGACCATTCGTGCTGTGCGGCGAACCACTGCTCGGCCTGCTCCACCAGGAGACGCACCTGGTCGCCCTGGATCCACTCGATCGCGGCCCGGGCGTCCGGGTCGTCGTCGAAGTCGGTGGGCTCCCAGTTGGTGACGTCGTGCGCGGCGCGCCACCAGCGCTGCCGGCCGCTGCCCAGCTCCGGGGCCTCGGCGACCAGCCCCACCTCGGCGAGCTGGCGCAGGTGGTAGCTGGTGGCGCCGGTGTTGGTGTCGAGCAGCCCCGCAAGGGTGGTGGCGGTGGCCGGGCCCTTGACCCGCAGGGCGCCGAGCAGGCGCATCCGGAGCGGGTGGGCCAGGACCCGGACCTGCCGATGGTCGAGCCGGACCTGGCGCGGGGCGTTCCGTTCCACTGTTTCGTCGTTCGCCATGAACGCACAATACCTGTGCACACTTTCTATGCACAAGAGTTGTGCATAGAAAGTGTGCACAGATGCTGACAAGGCCGGTCAGGTCAGGAGGCGAGCAGCTCGCGGATGCCGCGCAGCCGGGTCGGCAGCAGCGCCGCCGCGCGGGACGAGTCGAGGCGTACCTCGGCGGGGCGGCCGGAGGCGGCGCTCGCCGGGCGGCGGTAACCGCCCAATCGCCGTACCGCTAAGGGCTGCCCAGCACGGCGTCGGGACGGACCCGGGCGACCGGCGCGCGCCACGCCGCTCCCTCCCGTCGATCAAGAGGTTTGCGTCACGTGCCAGGGCGAATCATGACGCAAACCTCTTGATCGACACACGAACCGAGCGGGCGGAGCCGGCGGGCGGCGGGGTGGGGGTCGGTCGGGGCGGTCAGGTGGGGTCGGCTACCGGGGCGGCCGGGCCGGCCGTGCCGGTGTGCGGCGCCGCGGCCGGCTTCGGCTTGGCGTCGATGCCGGCCTCGGTGCGCTGCTGCGCGGTGATCGGCGTCGGCGCGCCGGTCAGCGGGTCGAAGCCACCCCGGGTCTTCGGGAAGGCGATGACCTCGCGGATCGAGTCCGCGCCGGCGAGCAGCATGCAGACCCGGTCCCAGCCGAAGGCGATGCCGCCGTGCGGCGGGGCGCCGTACTTGAACGCCTCCAGCAGGAAGCCGAACTTGTCCTGCGCCTCCTCGGGGGTGATGCCGAGCAGGTCGAAGACCCGCTTCTGCACGTCGCCCCGGTGGATACGGATCGAGCCGCCGCCGATCTCGTTGCCGTTGCAGACGATGTCGTACGCGTACGCCAGCGCCCGGTCGGGCGCCTCCTCGAACCGGCCGACCCACTCGGAGTTGGGCGAGGTGAACGGGTGGTGCACGGCCGTCCAGCCGCCCTCGTCCGTCTTCTCGAACATCGGCGCGTCGACCACCCAGCAGAACGCCCAGGCGCTCTCGTCGACGAGGCCGGCCCGCTTGGCGATCTCGATGCGGGCCGCGCCGAGCAGCTCCTGCGCCTCGCGGGTGTTCGTGCTGGCGGCGAAGAAGACGGCGTCGCCCGGCTTGGCGCCGACCGCGTCGGCGAGCCCGCCCAGGTGCTCGGCGGAGAGGTTCTTCGCCACCGGCCCGCGCGCCTCGCCGGTCTCGGCGTCGAGCACCACGTACGCCAGGCCGCGCGCGCCGCGTGCCTTGGCCCAGTCCTGCCAGCCGTCGAGCTCCTTGCGGCTCTGCGCCGCGCCGCCCGGCATGACCACGGCGCCGACGTAGCCGCCCGCGTCGATCGCGCCGGCGAAGACCCGGAACTGCGTGCCGCGCAGGTAGTCGGTCAGCTCGGTCAGCTCGACGCCGTAGCGCAGGTCGGGCTTGTCGGAGCCGTACCGGGCCATCGCGTCGTGCCAGGTGATGCGCGGGATCGGCCGGGAGATCTCGTGGCCGGCCAGCTCCTTCCACAGCGTCGAGACGATCGCCTCGCCGAGGTCGATGACGTCGTCCTCGGTGACGAAGGACATCTCGATGTCGAGCTGGGTGAACTCCGGCTGCCGGTCGGCGCGGAAGTCCTCGTCGCGGTAGCAGCGGGCGATCTGGTAGTACCGCTCCATGCCGCCGACCATCAGCAGCTGCTTGAACAGCTGCGGCGACTGCGGCAGCGCATACCAGCTGCCGGGCTGCAGGCGCACCGGCACCAGGAAGTCGCGCGCGCCCTCCGGCGTGGACCGGGTCAGCGTCGGGGTCTCGATCTCCAGGAAGTCCCGCTCGTGCAGCACGGTGCGGGCGAGCTGGTTGGCCCGCGAGCGCAGCCGCATCGCCTTCGCCGGGCCGCTGCGGCGCAGGTCGAGGTAGCGGTAGCGAAGCCGGATGTCGTCGCCGGCCTCGACCTGGTCGTCCACCGGCAGGGGCAGCGGGGCCGCCTCGGAGAGCACCTCCAGCTCGGCGGCGGTCACCTCGATCTCGCCGGTCGGCAGCTCCGGGTTCTCGTTGCCCTCGGGGCGTCGGGTCACCTCGCCGGTCACCCGGACGCAGAACTCGTTGCGCAGCGCGTGCGCGTCCTCCTCGCGGAACACCACCTGGACCACGCCGGAGCCGTCGCGCAGGTCGACGAAGATCACGCCGCCGTGGTCGCGCCGGCGGGCCACCCACCCGGCGAGCGTCACCGTGGTGCCGGCGTCCGTCGCGCGCAGGCTGCCGGCGTCATGGGTACGGATCACGACTCGCGTCTCCTCATCTGCGGTACGTCCTTACCCCTGGCATTCTGTCAGTCCTCCCCCGCGCCCCGTTGCGGGGTGAGGGAGGCGGGGTCCGGCCGCCGGTCCCGGCACGCGGGCGGGCCGCCGGGTGAACCCGGCGGCCCGCTGAGGTGCGATCGATCAGAAGACGCTGACGCCGTAGCGGCTCAGCGCCTCGGTGACCGGTTGGAAGAAGGTGGTGCCGCCGGTGGTGCAGTTGCCGCTGCCACCGGAGGTCAGGCCCAGGGCGATGGTGCCGCTGAACAGCGAGCCGCCGCTGTCGCCCGGCTGGGCACAGACGTTGGTGCGGATCATGCCGGTGACCGTGCCCTCGGCGTAGTTCACCGTGGCGTTGAGCGCGGTGACCGAGCCGCTGCGCAGGCCGGTGGTGCTGCCGGAGCGCTGCACCGACTGACCGACGTAGGCGTTGCCGGCGGCGGTGATGTCCCGGAAGCTGCCGTTGTAGAGGGAGACGTTGCCGGCCGCGTTGGCGGAGTTGTTGTGCCGCACGATGCCGTAGTCGTTGCCGGGGAAGCTGGTGCCGGTACGGGTGCCGAGCAGGGCGGTCTGGCCGGAGTTGCTGTACCAGCTGGCGGAGATGTTGGTGCAGTGCCCGGCGGTCAGGAAGTAGTAGGTGCTGCCGCTGCGGACGTTGAAGCCCAGGGAGCAGCGGCCGCCGCCACCGGCGTAGATGGCCTGGCCGCCGGAGATCCGGGTGCTGAGCACACCGGCCTCGGCCTCGATCCGGATCGCGCCGTTCATCTTCGCGGCGGCGGCCTTGACGCGCTCCAGCTTGGCGCCGGTGACCGTGCTGTCGACGGAGACGACGACCTGGTTGGTGGCCGGGTCGGTCCACCAGGCGGTGCCGGGGATCTTGGCGGAGCGGTCCAGCTCCGACGTGGCCCGGGCCAGCTCGCCGGCGCCGCGCTTGACGAACTTCGGGGTGGCGCCGGCGGCGCTGACCTGACGGGCGGCGAGCGCGTCGGTCACGGTGACGACCATCTTGCCGTCGGCGTCGGCGTACGTGCCGGCGGACCGGTCGCCGAGGCGCTCGGCCAGGCCGGCGGCGGCGTCGGGCGACGCGAACGAGGGTGCGGCCTGGGCGGGCGCGCCGATCAGCGAGCCGGCGACCATTGCGCCAGCCGCGGCGACGACAGCGGCACGACGGAACGAGGACCTGATGGGTCGCATGTAACAACCTCCAAGGAGGGAGTGTCGGGCCCGCGTCAGGGTGACTTGGGCCGGGAGCAGCCCGTCCGATCTGGGGAAACCGGTCGAGCCAAGTGAAGTATTCACATACTTAAGTTCGTATGCAAGACCCGGCTTTGTCCTTTTCGCCCCGGCTGCGGCGGCCACCTGCCGGAAACATTGTGGACACAGACGCACATCGATACGCTCGATCCACCGTCCCACCATCCGGTACGCGCGATCCGGAGGCCACCATGAGATCCGTCCGACGGCTGCTCGTCCCCCTCGCCGCCCTCACCACCCTCGTCCTGCTGGCCGGCACCCCGGCTGCCGCCGACCCCGGCCCGCCCCCGAACTCGATGGCCAGTCTCGGCGACTCCATCACCCGCGGCTTCAACGCCTGCGGCTGGTACGTCGACTGCACCTCCCGCTCCTTCAGCACCGGCGACACCTCCACGGTCGACAGCCAGGGCGTCGACTACGTCACGATGCTGATCGGCGCCAACGACGCCTGCACCGGCACCGAGGCGGCGATGACGCCGGTGGCCACCTACCGCGCCAACATCGACGCCGCGCTCAGCCGCCTCAAGACGGGGCTGCCCACCGCCCGGGTGCAGCTGATCAGCGTGCCGGACATCCACCGGCTCTGGTCCGTCGGCAAGGGCAGCGGCAGCGCCCGTTCCGCCTGGTCCCTGTTCAGCGTCTGCCAGTCGATGCTGGCCAACCCGACCTCCACGGCGCAGGCGGACGTTGACCGGCGCAACCGGGTACGCCAGCGGGTCGTCGACTACAACACGCAGCTCGCCCAGGCCTGCGCCGCGTACGGGCCGAACTGCGACTTCGACGACAACGCCGTGTTCGGCTACCCGTTCACCCTCAGTCAGCTCTCCACCTGGGACTACTTCCACCCGAACACCTCCGGGCAGCAGGTCGTGGCGCGGGTCTCGTACGCCGCCGGTTTCGGCTGGTAGCACCACTCGACCGATGCGCGGACGGCGACCACCGTCCGCGCGTCGCGGCGGTTGCCCCCGGGCCGGTCGACCTGTCGGCTCACCCGGTACGGCGGCGCGCCCCGGGCCCCGGCTGCGGCACCACGTCGCGCGGCCGGGCCACCTCGTGCCCGCGCTCGCAGCGCAACGCGACGCGGACCTCGGCGCCGCAGTCGCGGTGCGCGACCGTCAGCGGCGAGCCCTCCGGATCGGCCAGGTAGCGGTCCCCCCAGCCGAGGACGGCGACCAGCACCGGCCAGAGGTCGAGGCCCATCTCGGTCAGCCGGTACTCGTGGCGCACCCGACTGCCCGGCTCCCGATAGGGCTCGCGCCGCAGCACGCCGCGCTCCACCAGCATCGCCAGCCGGTTGGTGAGCACCTGCCGAGGGATGCCGGTGCGCACGCGCATGTCGTCGAAGCGGCGGACGCCGTTGAAGACCTCGCGC
This sequence comes from Micromonospora sp. NPDC048170, assembly GCF_040652795.1. Lineage (NCBI taxonomy): Bacteria > Bacillati > Actinomycetota > Actinomycetes > Micromonosporales > Micromonosporaceae > Micromonospora > Micromonospora sp. NPDC048170. Next base: position 448,082 of record NZ_JBEZMR010000003.1, on the reverse strand, counting down.
AGGACCACGAGGGTCCACCGCTCGCCGAGGATCTCCATCGCCCGGCCGATGGTGCAGTTCTCCACCGACCAGTCCAGCGCCGCGGGTCTCATGCGCCCCAGGCTAGGTCCGATTGACAGACTCAGCAATGCGCTGCCAGGCTGAGTCCATGACACAGACGCAGGATCCGGCGCGCAGCCGCACCTTCTCGTGGTCCGACCCGGGCATCAACGCGGCGCACGTCGGTCGGCGCGGCGGCCTGGACCTGCTCCGCGCGATGATCGCCGGGGAACTGGCGGCGCCGCCCATCATGCACCTGGTCGACATGTCCCGGATGGAGGCCGAGGAGGGGTGGGTGGCCGTCGAGCTGGTCCCCCAGGAGTTCCACTACAACCCGCTCGGCACCGTGCACGGCGGGGTCATCTCCACCCTGCTGGACACCGCCGCGGCGTGCGCGGTGCACACCACCCTGCCGGCCGGGATCGGCTACACCTCGCTGGACCTGAACGTGAAGTTCCTCCGCCCGGTCACCGTCGCCAGCGGCACCCTGCGCTGCGAGGGCACCGTCCTGCAACGTGGCCGCCGCACGTCGCTGGCCGAAGCGAAGCTGCTCGACGCCCAGTCACGCCTCGTCGCCCACGCCACATCGACCTGCCTCCTCTACCCCCTCACCCCACCCGCCTGACCCCTCCCCCGCCCCCACCCTCCCCCCTGCCCGCGACCCCCCGCCCCCGTCGATCTTGCACTTTCGGCCCTCGAAGGGCGGCGATTGCGGCTTTCGCCCGGGCATCAAGTGCAAGATCGCGGACGCAGCGGTGCGCGAGGGAGCCGCGCGGGGCGGGGGCGGGGCGCGGGGCGGGGGCGGGGTTGGGATAGACGCTCCGGGCGTGGTCGTCGTCGTGAGAGCCAGCGACGGCCACGTCCGGAGTCCCGGTGGCCGGGAGACGTCAGCAGGTCAGCGAGCGGCGAGGCGAGCGGCTCGGGCGGCGCGCTTCTCCTCGAAGCGGGCGGCGGCGTGCTCCAGGTCGTCGAGGTGGGCGGCGATCTGGTCGCGGGCGGCCTCACCGTCGGCGTCGAGCCCGGTCACGTTGAAGACGTCCCACTGACGCAGCACCGGCGCCACCACCTCGTCGCGGTGCTGGCGCAGGTCGTAGATGCCGGCGAGGGCGATCGCCACGGACTTGCGGGCGAAGCCCTCGATGCCGTTGCCGGGCATCTGGAAGTCGGCGACCACATCGGCGACCGCCCGCATCGCCTGACTGGGGGCCAGCTCGAAGGCCGCGGCCAGCAAATTGCGGTAGAAGACCATGTGCAGGTTCTCGTCGGCCGCGACGCGGGCCAGCAGCGCCTCGCACGCCGGGTCGCCGGTGACCCGGCCCGTGTTGCGGTGCGAGATCCGGGTGGCCAACTCCTGGAACGAGACGTACGCCAGGGAGTGCAGCACCTCGTCGTCGTGCACGTTGACGTAGCCGGCGGACATGTGCGTCATGCGGGCCCGCTCCAGCGCCACCGGGTCGACCGCCCGGCTGACGGTCAGGTAGTCGCGGATGGCGGTGCCGTGCCGCCCCTCCTCGGCGGTCCACCGGTGCACCCAGGTGCCCCAGGCGCCGTCCCGGCCAAACAGGCTGGCGATCTCGTGGTGGTACGAGGGCAGGTTGTCCTCGGTCAGCAGGTTGACGATCAGCGCGGTGCGGGCCACCTCGGGGATGGTCGAGTCGCTCTCGGCCCAGGCCTCGCCGCCCAGCGGGCCGTCGAAGGTACGTCCCTCGCTCCACGGCACGTACTCGTGCGGGAACCACTCCTTGGCGATGGACAGGTGCCGGTCGAGGTTCTTCTCGACGACCGGTTCCAGTTCGAGGAGCAGGGCGGTCTGGCTGAGTGCGGTCACGACGATCTCCCTACGGTGGCGTAACTTACGCCACCGTAGGTCCGATCGGGCGTACGCGCCAGTAACCGTCTCAGCTGACCAGCGGCCTGAGATCCGCCCGGGGCGGCGTCCACTCCCCTGCCGCCGCGGGGGTCTGCTCGCCGGAACGGATGTCCTTCACCTCGTCGGCCGCGCCGTCCACTCCGGGGAACCAGACGTACGGGATGCCCCGCCGTTCGGCGTAGCGGATCTGCTTGCCGAACTTCGCCGCGCTCGGCGACACCTCGGTCGGTACGCCCCGGCGGCGCAGCGCCTCGGCCACCCGGTTGCTGGCGCCGCGCTGCTCCTCGGCGGTCACCGCGACCAGGACGCACGTCGGCACGTCCCGCGACACCGACAGCGCGCCGGCGCCGAAGAGCAGCCCCAGCAGCCGGGTCACCCCGATCGAGATGCCCACCCCCGGGAAGCGGGTGGTGCCGGCGCTGGCCAGGTTGTCGTACCGGCCGCCGGAGCAGATCGAGCCGAACCGCTCGTAGCCGACCAGCTGCGTCTCGTAGACCGTGCCGGTGTAGTAGTCCAGGCCACGGGCGATGCGCAGGTCGGCCACACACAACCCCGGGGAGTGCGCGGCGGCGGTCTCCACCACCCGGACCAACTCCTCGACGCCCTCGTCGAGCATCGGGTCGCTGACACCCAGCGCGCGTACGGCGTCGGCGAACGAGGCGTCCGGGGCGGAGATCTCCGCCAGCGACAGGACCGCCTTGGCCTGCGCCTCGCTCGCCCCGGCGGTCTGCGCCAGCAACTCGGCCACCTTCGCCGGGCCGATCTTGTCGAGCTTGTCCACCGCGCGCAGGGCCGCCTCCGGGTCGGTGAGCCCGATCCCCCGGTAGAAGCCCTCACAGATCTTGCGGTTGTTGACCTGGATCCTCACCGGCGGAATCGGCAGCGAGCGCAACGCGTCGCCGACGACCAGCGGCATCTCCGCCTCGTGGTGCGGGGCGAGGGTGTCCCGATCGACGATGTCGATGTCGGCCTGGAGGAACTCGCGGTAGCGCCCCTCCTGCGGTCGCTCGCCCCGCCACACCTTCTGGATCTGGTAGCGGCGGAACGGGAACTGCAGCTTGCCGGCGTTCTCCAGCACGTAGCGGGCGAACGGCACGGTCAGGTCGAAGTGCAGGCCGAGCGCGTCGTCGCCGGTCGGGCCGTCGGCGTCGGCCTGCAACCGCCGGATCAGGTAGACCTCCTTGGAGGTCTCCCCCTTGCGCAGCAACTGGTCCAGCGGCTCCACCGCACGGGTCTCCAGCGGGGCGAAGCCGTACAGCTCGAAGGTGTCGCGGATCCGGTCCAGGACGTACTGCTCGATCATCCGCTGTGCGGGCGTCCACTCCGGGAAGCCCGAGATGGGCGTGGGCTTGCTCATGATGCTCCGTTCGCGGTCCCGCGCTCGGCGCGGGCGAAGAGTCGGCGCGGCCGGCTGAGGACCGCGGGGCGAGAAGTTCGGTGCGGCCGGCTACAGGCCGCGGGGCGAAGAGTCGGTGCGGCCGGCTACAGGCCGCGGGCGGGGGCGGCCGGTCGCGCGCCGCCCGCCACCTCGACGAGGTACGGGTTGGTCGCGCGCTCGCGGCCGATGGTGGTCATGGGGCCGTGGCCGGGCAGCACGACGGTGTCGTCGGCCAGCGGGAGGATCTTGTCCCGAAGGCTGGTGACCATCCTCGTCATGCTGCCGCCCGGCAGGTCGGTGCGGCCGATGGAGCCGGCGAACAGGACGTCGCCGGAGAGGCAGAGCTGATCCGCCTCCCACGACGGGTCGGCAGCCGGCAGCCGGAAGATCACCGACCCGTTGGTATGGCCCGGGGCGTGGTCGACGGTGATCTCCAGCCCGGCGAGAGCGAGCGTGGCGCCGTCGGCCAACTCGGCGACGTCCTCCGGCTCGGTGTACGGCAGCCGCCCGCCGAACAGCGAGCTGAGGTCCGCCGACAGCCCCTTGGTCGGGTCGGCGAGCATCTCCCGGTCGCCGGGATGCACGTACGCGGTGATGCCGCGCGCGCCGCAGACCGGCGCCACCGAGAAGGTGTGGTCGAGATGACCGTGGGTGAGCAGGACGGCGGCCGGGTGCAGCCGATGCTCGGCCAGCAGGGCGTCGAGCCGGCCGAGCACCCCGATGCCGGGGTCGACCACCACGCACTGTTCCCCCGGCGCGGCGGCGACCACGTAGCAGTTGGTGCCGAAGACGTCCGCGGGAAAGCCGGCCACGAGCACGTCCGCTCCCCTTCCGTCGAGAATGCTCCCTGTCAGCAGCCTATCGGGCGGCGCGACCCGGCTCTGCGCGTCCGTCCCGCACGCCCCACGAGGAACATCCGGGTCCCGCCAGGGGCCGCACCCGGTCCGCCCCGGAGGCCCCACCGGTCACAGTGACGCGTTCCGATAAAACCCGGCCCGGACCTCGTACACCACTTTCCCAGCCGGTAGCCGTACACTCTGGCGGGCGTGTGGCGTGGCGCACCTGCCGCCGAAGGGCGCAGGACGCCCGACCACCGGTGACGACCAGGGTAGAGGAAGGGGAGCACGGGTGGCTTCCAGCAGGGACCGGCAGCGCAAACTGGCGCGTGCCAAGCTCGACCGGCAACTCGCCCGCCGGGCCGCCGCCGCCAAGCGTCGGCGGCAGATCCAGGCCGGTGTCGGCGTCACCGTCGTCCTCGCGCTGATCGTGGCCGGCTCGGCGTGGGCGCTGGGCGCCTTCGACGACGACCCGAAGGAGAACACGGCCGCCGAGGACGTCTGCCTGTGGACCCCGCAGGACGCCTCCGCGAACACCAACCTCAAGGACGTCGGCACGCCGGCCACCGCGGGGTTGCCGACCGACGGCGTACGCCCGATGACGATCACCACCAACCAGGGCTCGCCGATCACCGTCGAGCTCGACCTCGCCAGTTCCCCGTGCGCGGCGGCGAGCATCGCGCACCTGGGCAGCCGGTCGTTCTACGACAACACCAAGTGCCACGAGATCACCGCCGAGGGCGCGGTGCGCTGTGGTGACCCGAGCGGCACCGGGCTCGGCGGCCCCACCTACTCGTTCTACGACGAGAACGTGCCCACCGCGCCGTCGCCGTCGGCGAGCCCCGCGGCCGGACAGCCCGCGACCTACCCGAAGGGCACGGTCGCGATGGTCGCCAACCCGCCGGGCGCCAACGGCAGCCAGTTCCTGATGTTCTTCAAGGACTTCACCACGGCCGACCCGAAGTATCCGATCATCGGCCGGGTCACCGGCGGGATCGACGTGGTGGAGAAGATCGGCGCCAAGCCGACCGTGGACAATGGGACGGGGGCCAAGGTCAAGCCGAAGGACGACGACGTGGTCGTCCAGAGCCTGACCGTCGGTGAGCCCGTGGCGCAGGCGGCCTCGGCGCCGGCCCCGTCCGCTTCGGGCGCTTCGGCGGCCAGCCCGAGCGCCGGCTGACCCGGCCGCCCCACCAACCTCAGCGGCACCGACCGCGCCAGAGACAGCCCAGGAGGATCCAGGCGTGACGTCCACCAGAGAGCGGCAGCGCGCGGCGGCGCGTGCCCGGCTCGAGAAGGAGATGGCCGAGCGCGCGGCCAGGGCCCGCAAGCGCCGGCAGACCCAGGCGATCGTGGGGGCCGCTTCGGTCCTGGTGCTCGTCGTCGCCGGCACGGTCTGGCTCGCCACCAACCTCGGCGGCGACGACGACAAGACCGACACTGCCGGCCCGGCGGCCGGCAACGTGCAGTGCGCCTGGAACGAGGTCCCCGCCGACCAGCGGACCAAGCAGATCAAGGACGTCGGGCTGCCGCCCGCACAGCAGTCGAGCACGGGCACCCAGACCTTGACGCTCGACACCAACCTGGGCCCGATCACCGCCACGGTCGACCGTTCGGCTGCACCGTGCACCGCGGGCAGCTTCACCCACCTGGCGGAGAAGAACTTCTTCGACAACAGCAAGTGCCACCGGCTGGTGACCGAGGGCATCAAGGTGCTCCAGTGCGGTGACCCGAGCGCGACGGGCAAGGGCTGGCGGGAGACCGACGGCACCGGTGGCCCGAGCTACCGGCTCGCCGAGGAGAACCTGCCCACCGACAAGCGGCCCCCGTACCCGGAGGGCGTGATTGCCATGGCCAAGTCCAGCCAGCCGGGCAGCACGGGCAGCCAGTTCTTCATCGTCTTCGGTGACTCGCCGCTGGACCCGAGCTACACCGTCCTGGGCACCATCACGGGCGGCATGGACATCGTCAAGCAGGTCGCGGAGGCGGGCGACGACAAGGCGTTCGCGCAGCAGGCCGGCGGCGGCCACCCGAAGAAGGAAGTCATCATCAACAAGCTCACGATGAGCCCCCCACAGGGCTGACACCCTTCCTCACGTACGACAAGCGCCCGCCGGAACCCCCGGCGGGCGCTTCGCATCCCACCCGCCCCGCCCGCAAGCCCCCGTCGATCTTGCACTTTGCGCCCAGACAAAAGGGGTGATCTACGTATCCCCGGGGCCGAAAGTGCAAGATCGACGCGGCTGGAGGGGCGGGCGGGGGGGGCGAGCGCGGTCGGGTGGGGAGGGAGGTGGGGAGGGAGGAGGGGGAGGGGGAGGGAGGGGTCAGGCGCCGGAGGTTACTCGGTAGGCGTCGAAGACGCCGTCGACCTTGCGGACCGCGGCGAGGAGGTGGCCCAGGTGCTTCGGGTCGGCCATCTCGAAGCTGAACCGGCTCACCGCCACCCGGTCGCGGGTGGTGGTGACCGTCGCGGAGAGGATGTTCACCCGCTCCTCGGAGAGCACCCTGGTCACGTCGGCGAGCAGCTTGTGCCGGTCCAGCGCCTCGACCTGGATGGCGACCAGGAACGTCGACGCCGAGGTGAGCTTCCAGCTCACCTCGACCACCCGCTCGACCTGCGCGCGCAGGTCCTCGGCGTTGGCGCAGTCGTCCCGGTGCACGCTCACCCCGCCGGAGCGGGTGACGAAACCGAAGACCGAGTCCGGCGGTACGGGCGTGCAGCAGCGCGCCAGCTTGATCCACACGTCGCTGACCCCACGCACCACCACGCCGGGATCGGCACTGCTCTGCCGGCTGCGGGGCATCCGGGTGGCGACGGCGGTCTCGGCGATGTCCTCCGCCGCGCCCTCCTCGCCGCCGTACGCGGCCATCAGCTTCTGCACCACCGACTGGGCGGAGACCTGGCTGTCGCCGACGGCGGCGTAGAGGGACGCCACGTCGGCCAGGTGCAGATCCCGGGCGATCGCCATCAGCGCGTCGGAGGTGAGCATCCGCTGCAACGGCATGCCCTGCTTGCGCATCGCCTTGACGATCGCGTCCTTGCCGGCCTCGATCGCCTCCTCGCGCCGCTCCTTGTTGAAGTACTGGCGGATCTTCGTGCGGGCGCGCGGGCTCTTGACGAAGCCCAGCCAGTCCTGCGTCGGGCCGGCCGTGTCGGACTTCGACGTGAAGATCTCGATCACGTCGCCGTTGGACAGCGTCGACTCCAGCGGCACCAGCTTGCCGTTGACCCGCGCGCCGATGCACTTGTGCCCCACCTCGGTGTGCACCGCGTACGCGAAGTCCACCGGCGTCGAGCCGGTCGGTAGCGGGATGACGTCACCCTTCGGGGTGAAGACGTACACCTCCTGGCTGGACAGGTCGAAGCGCAGCGCGTCGAGGAACTCGCTCGGGTCCGCCGCCTCCCGCTGCCAGTCGAGCAGCTGACGCAGCCAGGTCATCTCGTCGATGTGCGCGGGCGGGCCGACGATCTGGGTGCCCTTGTGCTCCTTGTACTTCCAGTGCGCGGCGATGCCGAACTCGGCGGTGCGGTGCATCGCGTACGTGCGGATCTGCATCTCCACCGGCTTGCCGGTGGGCCCGATGACCGTCGTGTGCAACGACTGGTACATGTTGAACTTGGGCATCGCGATGTAGTCCTTGAACCGGCCCGGCACCGGCTGCCAGTTGGCGTGGATCACACCCAGCGCCGCGTAGCAGTCCCGCACCGTGTCGACCAGGATCCGCACTCCGACGAGGTCGTAGATGTCGTTGAAGTCGCGACCCCGCACGATCATCTTCTGGTAGATCGAGTAGAGATGCTTCGGCCGCCCGGTGGTCTCCGCCTTGATCTTGGCGGCCTTCAGGTCGGTCTGCACCTTCTGGGTCACCTGACGCAGCAGGGCCTCGCGCTGCGGCTGGTGCTCCCCGATCAGCCGGTTGATCTCCTCGTAGCGCTTCGGGAAGAGCGTGCCGAAGGCGAGATCCTCCAGCTCCCACTTGATGGTGTTCATACCCAGCCGGTGGGCCAGCGGGGCCAGGATCTCCAGCGTCTCCTTCGCCTTCTGCTCCTGCTTCGGGCGGGGCAGGAAGGTGAGGGTGCGCATGTTGTGCAGCCGGTCGGCCAGCTTGATCACCAGCACCCGCGGGTCCTTGGCCATCGCGACGACCATCTTGCGGATGGTCTCGGCCTTGGCCGCGTCGCCCAGCTTGACCTTGTCGAGCTTGGTCACCCCGTCGACCAGCAGCGCCACCTCGCCACCGAAGTCGGCCCGCATCTGGTCGAGGGTGTATTCCGTGTCCTCGATGGTGTCGTGCAGGAGCGCGGCCACCAGGGTGGTGGTGTCCATCCCGAGGTTGGCCAGGATCGTGGCCACCGCCAGCGGGTGGGTGATGTAGGGGTCGCCGGACTTGCGGTACTGCCCGGAGTGCCAGCGGGCCGCGGTGTCGAAGGCACGCTGGAGCAGCCGCGCGTCGGCCTTGGGGTGGGCGTCCCGATGGGTCGAGATCAGCGGCTCCAGCACCTCGCTGACCTGCGAGGACTGCCACGGCGCGTTGAACCGCGCCAGCCGTGCCCGGACCCTGCGGCCGGTGGGCGCGGTGGAGAGCGCGAAACCGGCGCTCGGCAGGGGATCGTCGGATCCGTCGCCGGGGAACGGGAGCACGACCCCCTCGGCCGCCGTGCCCGCGCCACCCGCCGTCGCGCGCGGCCCGTCGGGGCGTACGGGCTCGGCCGGGCCGGAGCCCGCCTGCCGGGCTGGCGCGTCACCGTTCCGTGCGGCCACCGAGCCGTCCGCGTCGCCTGTCGGGTACACCGTGCCCTCCACCGGAGGGGCGACATCGTGGGACACCGGCCTCCTCACCGCTCGCCGGGAAAACACCGACCGTGGGCCGGCCGGCCTGGTCTCGCGCCGCCCGGACGGGTCCCGCCCGGTCAGCAAAGGGCAATGCTACCCGCACGCACCGTGCCACGCCGCTCCGCCGGACGGTCCACACCGGGTCCGTCCGGCGGTTGGTCCCCTCAGACGGTCAACAGGGCATGGACCGGACGCGGGGCCAGCCGCTCCCGGCCGCCGAGGAAGCCGAGCTCCAGCAGGACGGTGAAGCCGGCCACGGTCCCGCCGGCCCGCTCCACCAGGTCCAGCGTCGCCTCGGCCGTGCCGCCGGTGGCCAGCACGTCGTCGACCACCAGCACCCGGTGCCCGGCCGTGAAGGCGTCCTCGTGCACCTCGAGCGTGGCCTCGCCGTACTCCAGGGCGTAGGAGGCCGAGTAGGCCGGACGGGGCAGCTTGCCGGCCTTGCGCACCGGCACCACGCCGATCCCGGTCGCGTACGCGATGGCCGCCGCGACCACGAACCCCCGCGCCTCGATGCCGACCACGACGTCGAACGAGTCCCGCCCGTGGTACGCGATGATGCCGTCGATCACCTCGCGGAACGTGTCACCGTCGGCGAACAACGGCATCAGGTCCTTGAACATGACACCGGGCTTGGGAAAGTCGGGTACGTCGAGCACCCGGCTGGCGACCAGCGCGGCCGTGCCCGGGCCACTGTCTCCCCGTACGGCGGTGCTGTGGGTCTCCGTCACGGCAGTTCCGTTTCCCTTCACGACGACGGCGTCCTCCATGCTGCTCGCACAGCATGAAGGACGCCGTCGGATCGGTTCCTACCGGGTCTGCCCGGCCCGGCTCAGCGCCGCTTGCCGCCACCCGGCCGGTTGCCACCGCCGCCGGCCGGTCGGCCGCCCGCCGGCCGCTTCCCGGCCGGCCGGGCGCCCACCTTCGGCGCGGCGCCCGCCAGCGCGGCCGACTCGGGGTCGACCGGCTCGGCGTCGGGCTCGCCGCCGCGGGGGGCGGTGCCCTTCGGGGTGACCTCGCCCCGGGCGATGGCGCCCCGGCGGGCCATCAGCCGCTTGTTGTGCGCCTGGATCCGCGGCTCGTAGTTCTTCAGCAGCACCAGCAGCGGCGTGGCCAGCAGGATCGAGGTCAGGAACGCCACCGCCATACCGACGAAGAGCACCAGGCCGAGGTCCTTCAGGGTGCCCGCGCCGAGCAGGCCGGCACCGATGAAGAGCAGACCACCGACGGGCAGCAGCGCGACCACCGAGGTGTTCAGCGACCGCATCAGGCTCTGGTTGATCGCCAGGTTGGCGGCCTCGCCGTACGTCTGGTTGTTGTTCGCGGTGATGCCGCGGGTGTTCTCCTGAACCTTGTCGAAGACCACCACCACGTCGTAGAGCGCGAAGCCCAGGATGGTGAGGAAGCCGATGACCGTGGACGGGGTGACCTCGAAGCCGACAAACGAGTAGATGCCGGCGGTGAGGACCAGGTTCACGATCAGCGAGGAGACGGCGGCGACCGCCATCCGCCACTCGAAGCGCAGGATCAGGTAGAGCATCACCACCGCGACGAAGATGACCAGGCCGAGCAGCGCCCGGGAGGTCACCTGGCTGCCCCACGCCTCGCTGACCTGGTTGCCGCTGATGGTGGCGGCGTCGATGCCGAACTCCTCGGCGATCTCGACCTTGACGGCGTTGGCCTGCTCGGTGTCGAGCTGGGTGGTGCGCACCTCGTAGAAGTCGCCGCCGGTGCCGCCGACCTTCTGCGTGGAGACCACATGGGCGCCGTCGCCGGCAGCGGCGAGGGCGTCCTCAACCTTCAACTCGGTCTGTTCCAGGGTGCCGACGCTGGCCGGGATCTGGAACGAGTTGCCGCCGGCGAACTCGATGCCGAGGCTGAAGCCGCGCAGCCCGAAGCTGAGCACCGACAGCAGGATCAGCCCGAGCGCGACACCGAACCAGACCTTGCGCCGGCCGATGATGTCGAGGCCGGCCTCACCGCGGTAGAGGCGGCTCGCGAGACCACTCTTTGCCATCTCAGGCCTCCTTCACGCGCGGGTTGCGGGGCTTGGCCGGCTCGGCCGTCCGGGGCGGCAGCGCCCGGCCGAGACCGCTGACCCGCGGGGACAGGAACGCGGAGGTGCGGGCGAACATCGTCATGATCGGGTGTCGGAAGAGGAAGACCACGACGAGGTCCAGCACCGTGGCCAGGCCGAGGGCGAAGGCGAAGCCCTTCACCGCGCCGACCGAGACCACGTAGAGCACCACCGCCGACATCAGCGTGATCGCGTTGGCGGAGATGATCGTGCGGCGGGCCCGGATCCAGGCGCGCGGCACCGCACTGCGCGGGCTGCGCCCATCCCGGATCTCGTCCTTCAGTCGCTCGAAGTAGATGACGAAGGAGTCCGCCGCCACACCGAGTGAGACGATCATGCCGGCGATGCCGGCGAGGGTGAGGGTGAAGCCGATCTGCCGGCCGAGCACCACCAGCGCGCCGAAGACCAGCAGCGCCGAGAGGATCAGGCTCAGGAAGATGACCGAGCCGAGCAGACGGTAGTAGAAGAACGAGTAGATGATGACCAGCAGCATGCCGATGCCCGCCGCGAGCAGGCCGGCCCGCAGGTGGCTGGCGCCCAGGGTGGCGGTGACGTTCTGCTGCTCCTGCTCCTCGAAGGTCACCGGCAGCGCGCCGTAACGCAGCTGACCGGCCAGCGTGTTGGCGTCACGCTGGTTGAAGTTGCCGGTGATCTGCGAGTTGCCCGTCAGCACGCCCTGGATCTCGGGCGAGGAAACGATCTCGTTGTCCAGCACGACGGCCACCCGGCACTTGCCGTCCTGGCCGAGGGCGGTGGCGTCACAGGCCTGGCCCTCGTTGTTGAACGCCTCGCGGGTCAGGTTGGTCCACTTCGTCTGACCGTCGCCCGTGAAGTCGAGGCTGACCACCCACTGGCTGGTCTGGTCCATGACCCCACTGGCGCCCTTCACGTCGGTGCCGAGCACCTTCGCCTGGTCGAGCAGGTACTTCGCGGCGCCGTCCTCGCACGCCACCACCTGCTGGTCGGGGGCGGAGATCGACGCCGGGGGGCGCTTGTCGAGCTGGGCGCAGCTGATCTGCGGCACGTTGAACTGCATCGTCGCCGGCAGCACCGCGACCTCGCGGGGCTCCAGGGTGGCGAACGGCTTGAGCTTCTCGGCCAGCGACGGGTCGGTGGTCAGGTCGGCCGGGGCCTGGAGGCCGCTCGCGGCGGCCCAGGCGGGAGCGCCGACCTTCTGCTCGACGGCCTTGCGCTGGTCCTCGACGCTCTGCGGTGCCGGCTCCCCGCTGGCACCCGGCGTCGGCGTCGCGGCGCCGGAGGGGGCGGCGCTCGGCGAGGCCGACGCGCTGGCGCTCGGGGCCGGGGCCATACCGCCCTGACCACCGCTCGCCGACGGGGTCACCTTCGGCCCGGCGCTGCCTGACGGAGCGGCACTGCCCGAGGGGACGGCGCTGCCCGAGGGGGCCGGGGCCGCACTGCCGGAGGGGCTCGGGACGGGCGCCGGGGCGGCGGCCGCGCCGCTGCCGTCGGCGGCCTTGAGCACCTTGCGGAAGCGCAACTCGGCGGCGCTGCCCACCTCGGTGATGTCACGGTTCTCACCGGGCAGGGAGATCACGATGTTGCGGTTGCCCTCGGTGACCACCTCGGCCTCGGCCACGCCGAAGGCGTTGACCCGGCTCTCGATGATCTGGCGGGCCTCTTCGAGGTTCTCCGCCGTGGGGGGCCGGCCGTCGACGCTGTTGGTCGCCTCCAGCGTCAGCCGGGTGCCGCCGACGAGGTCCAGACCGAGCTTGGGCTCGAGCCGTTCCTTCAAGCCGCCGCTGGCGCCGCCCGCGAAGAACACCAAAAGATAGAGGACGACGAAGATGAGCCCGAGCACGGCCAACTGCCGTCCGGGGCGCATCTGTCCCTGAGGTGGTGCCACGGCTGTCCTGTCTCCCTGTACGGTCGCGCCGCTGGTGCGGCGGGGGTCGGCCGGTCCGGCCGGCGGTTCCGACGGGCCGGCGTCGGAGGCCGACACCCGGCCCCGCGGCCCGGCGCGAGGCACCGGGCGGAACGGGACGGGACGGCTTCCGACGTCGGGCCCAACTATCCAGTTTTCACGTCGACTCCGCTGCCCCGTCGGGTGAAGTGGTCACCGGAGGCCGGCGACCACCACCCGTGCGGGACGGGAGCGACCGTCACTCCTTGACGACGTCCGCGTCCTCGGCGGCCGGCTCGGCGGGGCGCTCCGCCTGGCTGACCACCCGGGCGATGGCCGGACGGGCGTACCGGGTCTGCACACCGGGCGCGACCTCGAGCAGGACGGTGTCGTCGTCCACGCCGGTGACCGTGCCGTAGAGCCCGCCGATCGTGACCACCTCGTCGCCGGGGGCGAGGGCGCGCTGCATGGACTCCGCCTCGCGGCGGCGCTTCTGCTGGGGGCGGATCATCATGAAGTACATGACGCCGAAGAGCAGAGCGATCATGAGGATCGGCGTCAGGCTGCCGGCACCCCCGCCGCCCTCTGCTGCGTAAAGCACGGTGTAATACCTTCCCATTGGCCGCCGGTCCGGCGCGGGCGCGCCGGAGCGGAGGCGGATTCTCACGTCCTGTACAGACCGGCGCGAGTCTAATCCCTGCACCTGGGAACGCCGACTGCGGCACAGATCACGTTCACATCACGGCTGATCGGCGTCCACGGAGAACAGATCGGGCGCAGGAGGGGCATCCGTGCCAAATGTACCATTCGGTGGGGTACGGCCCAGGTGTCGCCAGGCCGCCTCGGTGGCGACCCGGCCGCGCGGCGTACGGGCCAGCAGACCGGCCCGAACCAGGAACGGCTCGCAGACCTCCTCGACCGTGTCCGGCTGCTCCCCCACCGCCACGGCCAGCGTGGACAGGCCGACCGGCCCGCCCCGGAAGGAGTCGACCAGCGCGGTCAGCACCGCCCGGTCCAGCCGGTCCAGACCCAGCGCGTCGACGTCGTACACCGTCAGGGCCGCCCGGGCGATCTCGCGGGTGACCACCCCGTCGGCCCGGACCTCGGCGTAGTCGCGGACCCGCCGCAGCAGGCGGTTGGCGATCCGGGGCGTGCCCCGGGAACGGCCGGCGACCTCGACGGCGCCGTCGTCGGTGATCGGCACCCCGAGGATCCGGGCCGAGCGGCGCAGCAGCACCTCCAGGTCGGCCGGCGAGTAGAAGTCGAGGTGCGCGACGAAGCCGAACCGGTCCCGCATCGGCCCGGTGAGCAGGCCGGACCGGGTGGTCGCGCCGACCAGGGTGAACGGCTCGACGTCCAGCGGGATCGCCGTCGCCCCCGGCCCCTTGCCCACGATCACGTCGACCCGGAAGTCCTCCATCGCGCTGTAGAGCAGCTCCTCGGCCGGCTTGGCGATCCGGTGGATCTCGTCGATGAAGAGCACGTCGCCCTCGCCGAGACTGGTCAGGATCGCGGCCAGGTCGCCCGAGCGCTCGATCACCGGCCCGCTGGTCACCCGGATGCCCGAGCCCAGCTCGGCGGCGACGATGTTGGCCAGGGTGGTGTTGTGGACGACGAGGTCGTTCACGGTGAACGTGTGGTCGCCGTCGACCGTCAGGCACCGGCATTCGTGCAGGCCCGCCGGCTCCACAGAGGCGACGCGATCGGCGGCGAGCCGCTCCTCGAAGCGATCACGCCGAGGGGCCCACTCCGCGAGTCTCAGGCCTCGTTCGCCGATCACCGTGACGCGTTGCACGAACCTCGCGACGTCGTCCTGGCTCGTGATGCTGAGCCGCCACGACTCGTGCGGCCTGCCCTGGTAACGGCCCCGCTTGAGCTTCAGGCGTGACTGGACGCCGACCCGCAGCAGGAGGTGCTGGACGTCCGCGAGCAGGTCCCTCGAGACGCTGTAGTACTCGACGACCAGGTCGTAGCGGTCCCGGCCACGTCGGCTGACCGTGCCGTCACAGGCGAAGTAGGCGCCGAGGAATGCGGCCACCTGCCACGCGTCGCCCCGGTGGACGAACTCGGGCACACGCTTCTGCCAGGCGTTCTTGTCCAACAGGCCGTGCTCGGCCAACCAGGGCCGGAGGCCCGAGATGCGGACGAGCGAGCTCCGGGCACTGTTGGGCCTGGTGTTGTGCGCCAGCCCCAGCCGGTCACAGGTCGAGCGGAAGTCGGCGAGGACGTCCTCGTCGCCGCCCGTGAAGGTGACCTGGTTGGTCGTGCAGCCGTCCCCGACCAGGTAACCGGCGAGCTTGTACTCGTCGACCTCCTCGGTGCCGTCGGCGATCAGGTCCGGGCAGAGCACGTTGGCGAGGAAGTCCTTCTCGGTGAGATCCCCGGCCTTCGTCCACCCTTCCGTGGTCCAGAACGGATGATCTGGCGCGGCCACGACCTCTCGGCCGCTGGCGGTCCGGATCCGGACCGAGTCCAGCTGCCCCTGCTCGTGGACGGCGGTCACCGTCGCGCCCTCGCCGGTGCGGGTGATGACCCGGTCACCGACGACGATGTCGCCCAGGCGGCGTCGAGAGCCGTCCTCGAGCAGCACCAGGGCATCGATGGACACGGGCTTGCCGAGTCCTGGCGGCCCTGAGAGAAGGATGTGGTCGGGCGGGGAGCCGCGCCGCATCGCGCCCTGGAGCAGCAGGTCGAGCTGGTCGCGGACCCGGTGCTGGGCGATGAACTCGTCGAGCCGCTTGGGCCGGACGCTGGCCTCCGCGTCCAGGTCGGCGTCGTGGACGTAGGCGGAGACCAGGCCGTTGTCGGGGCCGGTCATCGGGTGCGGCCCAGCAGCCGGATGGCCTGCTTGAGCAGGACCGGCACCGGCGGCACCTCACCGTCGACGCTCTCCGCGACCGCGGCGACCGCCTGGTCGGCCTGACCCGCCGTCCAGCCGAGCCCGACCAGCGCCTGCCGGACCTGCTCGGGCCAGGCCCCGCCGGTGACCCCGGCCGCGCCGTCGGCGCCGACCGGCACCGGGCCGACGCGGTCGCGCAACTCCAGGACCAGGCGCTCCGCGCCCTTCTTGCCGATGCCGGGCACCCGGGTCAGCGCGGCCGTGTCGGCGTTGGCGATCGCCTTGCGCACCGCGTCGGGGGTGTGCACGGCGAGCACGGCCTGGGCCAGCCGGGGACCGACGCCGCTGGCGGTCTGGAGCAGCTCGAACAGTTGCTTGGCGTCGTCGTCGGCGAAGCCGTAGAGGGTGAGCGAATCCTCCCGGACGATCAGGCTGGTGGCCAGCCGGGCGGGCTGGCCGACCCGCAGGTCGGCGAGGGTGCCCGGGGCGCACTGCACCGCCAGGCCCACCCCGCCGACCTCCACCACGGCGTGGTCCGGACCGGTCGCGGTCACCACCCCGCGCACGCTGGCGATCATCTGGCTCCTCCTCGTCGTACCCGGTCGGCCGCGGCGGCCAGCTTGGAGCGCGTCCCGCCGCGCCACACGTGACAGATGGCCAGGGCCAGGGCGTCGGCGGCGTCGGCCGGCCTCGGCGGCTCGGCCAGCCGCAGCAGCCGGGTGACCATGGCGGTCATCTGCGCCTTGTCGGCCTGACCGGAGCCGGTCACGGCCGCCTTCACCTCGCTGGGCGTGTAGGTCTGCACGGGCAGCCCGGCGCGGGCGCCGGCGAGCACGGCGATCCCGCTGGCCTGGGCGGTGCCCATCACGGTGCGGACGTTGTGCTGGCTGAAGACCCGCTCGACGGCGACGCTGTCGGGCCGGTGCTCGGCGACCAGGTCGGTGAGCGAACGGTCCAGGTGCAGCAGGCGCAGCGCCAGATCGTCACCCGGATCGGTGTGGACGACGTAGTAGGCGACCAGCGTGCAGGGCCGCCCCGGCACGCCCTCGACCACGCCGACCCCGCACCGGGTCAACCCCGGGTCGACGCCGAGCACGCGCACGCCGCCTCCTCCCCCAGCCGCCAGCAGTACGTGTGTTCGACACCCTACCGAGCCGGGCGACACCCCGCCGCCGGGGACACGCCGGACGCGCCGACACGCCGCCCGGGGCACGCGACGGCCACACACTCCGACCGTTGAGTATGTGTCGCCGGCCCATGTGCCCCCGGACACCCAGCTCGTAACTTCTTGCGCCATGACGGCAGAACCCGTGGCGGTCCCCCACGTCGTACACGTCGACCTCGCCGGTCGTACCGCCCTGGTGACCGGGGGCGGCGGCGGCATCGGCCGGGCCTGCGCCCTGCGGCTGGGTGCGGCCGGCGCCAAGGTCCTGGTGGTGGACCGCAACATCGAGGCGGCCAAGGCCGTGGCGGCGGAGGCCGGCGGTCGGGCGGAGGGCGTGGACCTGGCCGACCCGGACGCGGTGGACCGCCTCGACGCCGACGTGGACATCGTGGTGAACAACGCGGGCCTCCAGCACGTGGCGCCGGTGCAGGAGTTCTCCCCCGAGCGCTTCTCCCACCTGCACCGGGTGATGGTGGAGGCGCCGTTCCTGATCATCCGCCGGGCGCTGCCGCACATGTACGCCAGGGGCTGGGGGCGGATCGTGAACATCTCCTCCGTGCACGGGCTGCGGGCCTCGCCGTACAAGTCGGCGTACGTCTCCGCGAAGCACGCTCTGGAAGGGCTGTCCAAGGTGGTCGCGCTGGAGGGCGCCCCGCACGGCGTGACCGCGAACTGCATCAACCCGGCGTACGTGCGCACCGCCCTGGTGGAGAGCCAGATCGCCGACCAGGCGGCCAGCCACGGCATCCCCGAGACCGAGGTGGTCGAGAAGATCATGCTGGCCCGGGCCGCGATCAAGCGGTTGATCGAGCCGGAGGAGGTGTCCGAGCTGGTGGCGTACCTCTGCTCCCCGCCGGCGGCGTTCATCACGGGCGCGTCCATCGCGCTCGACGGGGGCTGGACGGCGAACTAGTGGCACACCGCACAATGTCGGTCATGTCGTCACCGGTGGAGTTCCTGGAGCTGCTCGCCCGCGAGGCCGCCGCGGTGGAGTTCGAGGGGCCGCTCGTCGCCGCGCGCGCCGCCGGCCTGCCGGCCGAGCGGCTCGCCGAGCTGGAGCAGGCCAGGACGGTGGCGCTGCGGGTCCGCGCGCTGCTGGAACGCCGCCGCCGCCGGGAGGTCGAGCTCTCCGGGCTGTACGACACGGTCAGCGACCTGGCCGGGCTGCGCGACCTCGACGACGTGCTGCGCGCGATCGTGCACCGGGCGCGCAACCTGCTGGATGCCGACGTCGCCTACATGACCCTCGACGACGAGGACCGCGGCGACACGTACATGCGGGTCACCGACGGTTCGGTCTCCGCCCGCTTCCAGCGGCTGCGGCTGCCGATGGGCGCCGGCCTCGGCGGCCTGGTGGCCCAGTCCGGCGCTCCGTACGTCACCGCGAACTACCCGGAGGACGAGCGCTTCCACCACACCGGTGAGATCGACGCCGGCGTGGGCGAGGAGGGCCTGGTGGCCATCCTCGGGGTGCCGCTGCGACTCGGTTCGACCTCGATCGGGGTGCTCTACGCGGCCAACCGCTCGGCCCGCCCGTTCGTCCGGGAGGAGGTGGCGCTGCTGGTGTCCCTCGCCGCGCACGCGGCGGTGGCGATCGACACGGCGCGGCTGCTCGCGGAGACGCGGGCGGCGCTGGAGGAGCTGTCGACGGCGAACACCACCATCCGGGCGCACAGCAGCTCGGTGGAGCGGGCCGCGGCGGCACACGACCGGATGACCGCACTGGTGTTGCGGGGCGGCGGCGTGGAGGACGTCGCCGCGGCGGTCACCGACGTGCTCGGCGGGGCGCTGCTGGCGCTCGACGCGGAGGGCCGGCTGCTGGCCCGGGTCGGCGAGATCGAGGAGCCGGACCGGGCCGACATGGTGGAGGCGGTGGCCGCGTCGCGTACGGAGGGGCGCAGTGTGCGCCGGGGCCGGCTCTGGTATGCCGCGGTGGTGGCCGGGGCGGAGAACATGGGCGCGCTGGTGCTGCGCCCCGACGACGAGTTGGTCGACGCTGACCAGCGGATCCTGGAGCGGGCGGCGCTGGTCACCGCCCTGCTGCTGTTGTTCCGGCGGACCGTCGCCGAGGCGGAGGGGCGGGTCCGGGGCGAACTGCTCGACGACCTGATCGCCCGGCCGCTGCGGGACACCGACGCGCTGCGCAGCCGGGCCCGCCGGCTCGGGGTGGACCTGGACGCGCCGCACGTGCTGGTGGCGGTCGGCGACGACGCGATCGCCGCGACCGGCTCGGCCCGGCAACGGGTGCTCTCCTGGGCCACCACGTACGCCTCGACCCGTGGTGGGCTGGCGGCGGCGCGCGACGGGCGGGTGGTGCTGATGCTGCCGGGCCGGGACGCGGGCGGCAGCGCCCGGGCGGTGGCCCGTGACCTGTCCCGGGTGACGGCCCGGCCGGTGACGGCCGGGGCGAGCGGCCCGTCGACGGGGCCGGCGTCGCTGGCGGTGACGTTCGCCGAGGCGGAGCGCTGCCTGACCGCGCTGGGCGCGCTGGGCCGCTCGGGGCAGGGGGCGAGCACGGCCGAGCTGGGCTTCGTCGGGCTGCTGCTGGGCGCGGTCGGCGACGGGGGCGACAAGGACGTCGACCGGTTCCTGACCGCCACCGTGGGCCCGGTGGTCGACTACGACGCCCGGCGGGGCACCGCGCTGGTGCGGACCCTGGAGGCGTACTTCGGGGTGGGCGGCAGCCTGGCCCGGGCCGCCGAGCTGCTGCACGTGCACGTCAACACGGTCACCCAGCGGCTGGAGCGGGTCGGGCAGTTGCTCGGCGCGGACTGGCAGAAGCCGGAGCGGGCGTTGGAGGTGCAGTTGGCCCTGCGCCTGCACCGCCTGCGTACGCCGGCCGGCTGAGCCCTGGCGGCTGCCCGGCGGACGACCCCGTCGCCCGGGCGGTCGGGGTGTCGGGGTGTCGGGTCGTGCGCGCGGAGACCGGTCAGCGGGCGCGGAGGCCGTCCAGGACGCCGTCGACGATCCGCTCGGCCAGGGTCGCCTCGTCGAGGTCGGGATGCCAGCGCATCACCCGCTGCACCAGCATCGGTCCGCTCAGCATCGCCATGGCCACCTCGACGTCGAGATCCGCGCGGAGCTCGCCGGAGCGCATCCCGCGCCGCAGCACCTCGCGCATCACCTCCCGCCGGGGCTCGATGATGTTCTGGTAGAGCTGGTACTGCTCGGGGCTGCGGTTGACCTCCGGCACCAGGCACGGCATGATCCGCGCCGCCCGCGGGTCGATGTGGTGGCCGACCGCGCCGACCAGCAGGATCAGGTCGTCGCGGACCGAGCCGCCGGTGGGCTCCGGCGGGGTGCCCTTGAGCGTCCGCAGGGCGTCGCGCAGCAGCGCCTCCTTGCCCGGCCAGCGCCGGTAGATGGTGGCCTTGCCGACCCCGGCGCGGGTGGCGATGGCCTCCATCGAGATCGCCTCGATCGTGCTGCCCTCGGCGAGCAGGTCGAGGGTCGCCTCGACGATCGCCTCGTCCGCGCGGACGCTCCTCGGCCGGCCGGGCGGCCGAGGAGCGTCGGCGGTGGAAGTCATGTCGGACATTGTTCCCGAAGCTAGGCGGTCCCGGCCAACTCGGGTTCACCCACCGCCGCCGGCCCTCCCGCCAGGGCGGCGGTGCGGCCGGGCATCCAGCGCAGCACCACGAGGATGCCGAGCGCGGCGACCGCGGCGGCGAGGCCCGCCGCCCAGTGCATCGCGGCCAGGAAGGCGTCGTCGGCGACCGCGATCAGCTGCGGCGCCGCCGGCCCGAGCTGACCCGCCGCGGCGTACGCGCCGGAGATGGACTCGCCGGCCGCCTCGCGCGCCACGGCGGGCAGGTCCCGCAGTGTGGGGTCGACGTCGGCGCGGTAGACCGCGGAGAGCACCGACCCGAGCACCGCCACGCCGAGCGCGCCGGACACCTGCCGGACCGTGTTGCTGACCGCCGAGCCGACGCCGGCCTTCTCCCGGGGCAGTGCGGACATGATGGACTCCGTGGCCGGGGGCATGATGTTGGCCATCCCGGTGCCCTGGAGGAAGAAGACGACCAGCACCACCCAGATCGGGGTGGTCGCGTCGACGAAGGCGAACGCGCCGAGCGCGACCACGGTCAGCGCCAGCCCGGCCGCCGCGACGGCCCTGCCCCCGTACCGGCGGACCATCGTCGCGCTGCTCGGGGCGAAGATGAGCTGGGCCACGGCGAAGGGCAGATAGAGCAGGCCGGTCTCCAGCGGGCTGAAGCCGCGCACCAGTTGCAGGTAGAACGAGCTGAAGAACATCACGCCCATGGCGGCGAAGAAGATCAGCCCTACGATGGCCACCGGAGCGGCGAAACGGGGCACCCGGAACAGCCGCACGTCCAGCGACGGGTGGTCGCTGCGCCGCTCGTACGCCACGAACCAGACCAGCACCGCCAGGCCGCCGAGGATCGCGGCCCAGACCGTCGGGCGGCCGAAGCCGTGCTCGCCGCCGTCGATGATGCCGTACGTCAACGCGACGAGCCCGACCACCGACAGCAGTACGCCGGCGACGTCGACGCGCCCCGGGTTCGGATCCCGCGACTCGGGGACCAGCAGCGCCACCAGCACCACGCCGAGCGCCACCACCGGCACGTTGATCAGGAAGACCGAGCCCCACCAGTAGTGCTCCAGCAGCGCGCCGCCGAGGATCGGGCCGATGGCCACGGCCAGGCCGACCGCACCGGCCCAGACGCCGATCGCCCGACCCCGCTCCCGGGGGTCGAAGACGTTGGAGATGATCGAGAGCGTGACCGGCATGATGGCCGCACCGCCCAGGCCCATCAGCGCGCGGGCCGCGATCAGCTGCGCGGGGCTCTGCGCGTACGCCGACAGCAGCGACGCCAGTCCGAAGAGCACCAGGCCGATCAGCAGGAAACGCTTGCGCCCGACGCGGTCGCCGAGCACGCCGAAGGTGAACAGCAGGCCGGCGAAGACCAGCGTGTAGGAGTTGATCGACCACTCGAGCTCGCCCTGGCTCGCGCCGAGGCCGTGCACCGGGTCGGCGAGCGTCCGCAGCGCGACGTTGAGGATCGTGTTGTCCAGGACGACCACGAGGAGGCTGATCACCAGCACCCCGAGGATCGCCCACCTCCTCGGGTGTCCCGTGTTCTCGTGTGGTGACATCTTTTCGCGCTCTCCCCCCGGCCCCGTTCCGAAACGGGTCAGACTCGTATTGCGGGTGTCAGCGTAGGCGGGCGATTATCGATACGGAACAGGTTCGTATCTTATGTGACAGCGGCCACCTGTGCTCCTCGATCGCCTTGGGGCGGCTGGCGGTCGATGCTTCGCGATGCCGTGCGGGTCGGGGTCGTCGCTGGTGGCCCCTCCGAGCCTCTTCCGGGCCTTCCCCCGCGATCTTGCACTTCCTGCCCGGACAAAACCGACATGCGCCGCAAGTTGCGGGCACAAAGTGCAAGATCGCGGGGCGCGGGGCGCTGGGCGCGGGGCGCTGGGCGCGGGGTGCGGGGCGGGGCTGCCGGGGCTGTTTCCTGCCAAGATCTCTTTCGTCTGACCGTGAACCCTGTGCTCATTGTCCGGATCTCGCACGATTGTTGGTTGAGGTGTCGCCCCGGTCAGGCATGGTCGGGTGGGGTGTCCGGTTTGGGGGTGTGGCCGGGGGCATTGTGGGGGCGGAATCGTGGCCGGGTTGGGGTCGTTACACCATGCGTACGGCCGAGCAGCACCGCAGGACCGAGTGATGGGTGCACCGCCCACGGGGTTGGTGTGCCGGGCCCCCCGGAATGATGGTGGGTCGGTGGTCGTTGGTATCTCGCGACCGGCCGAGCACCGCACGTAGGGCCGAGTGATAGCCGCGCCGCCCCTGGGTTGGTGTGCTGATAGCCGCGCCGCCTACAGGGTTGGTGTGGCGGGCTCGGGAATGTTGGTGGGTCGGCGGTCGTTACACATGGTCGCGGCTGACGTGAGGGCATCCCCCGCCCCGCCGGCAGCCCGATCCCCTACCGGCCCCCAGTTTCTGTCTGGCCTTACGGGTCGGTCTGAGTCTTTGCTTCGGCGTGTTGCCGGAGATTCCCCCCCTTGTCTGTTGAGCGCCGGACGGTGCTTGCATCCGCACGTTGTTGTGCCCGGTTCCCCTTTCGGGTGTGTGTGGGTGCCAACCCCCGAATGGAGCATCATCATGAAGACGATCATCCGTAACAGTGTTCTGGGTATTGCGGGTCTCGCGTTCGCCGGTGGTGTGGCTGCCGGCCCGATGACCGACGCCGCGGTCACGGCGGCTCCGGTCGACGCCACGCCTGTTGCCGCGGCGGTGCGGGCTGACAAGCCTGCCGTGGACAAGGCGAAGTTGGTTCCGCATGGTGTGCAGGGTGCGCAGTCGCGGATCGACCTGACCGACGAGCAGGTTGCCAGCACCAAGGCGATCATCGCCGCCACGAAGAAGGCCGGTATGGACGAGCGGGCCGCGGTGGTGTCGATCGCGACCGCCCTGCAGGAGTCGAAGTTGGAGAACCTGGGTCATCTGGGTGACCGTAACGATCATGACTCGCAGGGTCTGTTCCAGCAGCGCCCGTCCAGTGGTTGGGGCACGGTGGAGCAGATCACCGACCCCGAGTACTCCACGACCGCGTTCCTGAAGGGTCTGAAGCAGGTGGACGGGTGGCAGGACATGCCGCTGACGAGGGCCGCGCAGACGGTGCAGGTGTCGGCGTACCCGGATCACTACGCGCAGTGGGAGCAGCAGGCCGCTGACCTGGTCGCCGAACACTGGAACAGCTGACACAGACTTTCCACCACAAGGGGGATCGCCGGCCGGCACCGATGACTCGGTGTCGGCCGGCGGCACGTCCACACCCATCGGCCGGCGCCCCGCCACGGGGCGCCGGCCGTCGGCACATCACGGAACGCCGGCCGTGGGCATGCCACGCGGGCGCCGACGCGTGGGGCGAGGGCACGATCGGCAGGGCGGTGGCCAGCCCAAACAGCTCGGACCCGCCTGCGTCCTGTCTTGACCGGTGCCCCTAGGGTGATGGCCCACTCCCCTCGAAAGGTGCCGAGAGAATGCCCTTCGGCTTCACTGTTGCGATCATCTTTGCCGTCGCTCTGGCGATCTCCGGCCTGCTCGCGCTGGCCGCTTCGAACACGCAGACGAAGCGGATGGCCACCCTGACGGCGCTCGGCTGCCTCGTCGGCACGGTGGTGTTCACCGTCGGCTCCAGCGCCCACTCCGTGCCGATCCGCTCGGTCGGGATCGTCACCAGCTTCGGCAAGCCGACGGGCAAGGTCACCGGTTCCGGCCTGAAGTGGGTCGCCCCCTGGCAGAAGGTCGGCGAGTGGGACGCGGGCCGGCAGAAGTACGACCACATCGGCGGCGACCACTGCGTCCGGGTCCGCACCGGCACGCTCGCCGACGCCTGCGTCGAGGTGCTCGTCGAGTGGCAGGTCAAGCCGGAGAACGCGCCGAAGCAGTTCATGGACTACAAGGGCGACTTCGACAGCTTCCGGGGACAGCGGGTGGGCGTCCAGCTCGACAGCGCCGTCAACGACGCCTTCGCCACGTACAACCCGCTGGAGAAGATCGACTCGAACACCGGCAGCCTGAACGTCGACCTGAAGCCCTTCGCCGAGAGCATCAAGACCAGCGCGGAGACGCGGCTCTCCAGCGACGTCGACATCCTGTCGGTCACGATCACCCGGGTCAACCACGACGAGAAGACCGAGGGCAACATCAAGGCCTTCCAGGACAAGCTCGCCCAGACCCGCAACCTGGAGCAGGACCGGAAGAACGCCGCGATCCAGAAGCAGATCACCGAGACGAACGCCAAGGTCGACAAGGTGTCGCGGTGCCTGGAGATCGCCGAACGCAACGGCAGCAACCCCGGCCTCTGCATCAACCCCGGGATCGTCACCGGCACCAAGTGACAGGCGACGGGCGCCGACCCGCCCCGGGACGCGCCCCGGTTCAGCCGGTGAGCGCGTCCAGGGCGAGGTCGACGTCCTCCTCGGTGGAGTAGACGTGGAAGGACGCCCGGACCCGGCCGGCGCGGACCGCCGCCCGGACGCCGGCCCGTTCCAGCCGTTCCGCCGCGCCGGGCACCTCCACGGTGACGATGGCGCTCTCCCCCGTCGGCCGACCCAGCCCGGCGAGGAACCGGTTGGCCAGCGCGACGTCGTGCGCGTGCACCGCCGGCACGCCGATCTCGGCGACCAGTTCCAGGGCGGGGGCCGTGCCGACCCAGCTGAACCAGGCCGGCGAGATGTCGAACCGACGGGCGTCGTCGGCCAGGCGCAGCGGCGGGCCGTAGTAGGAGGCGTGCGGGTCCTTCCCCGCGTACCAGCCGGCGGCGTCGGGGCGCAGCCGCTCGCGCAGCGCGGGCGCGAGGTAGGCGAACGCCGAGCCGCGGGGAGCCATCAGCCACTTGTACGCCCCGACCGCGACCACGTCGGCGAGGCCCGCGTCGAACGGCAGCCAGCCGCACGCCTGGGTGGCGTCGACGGCGACGAGCGCGCCGTGCGCCCGGGCCGCCGCGACGATCTCGTCGTACGCGGCGATCGTGCCGTCGGCCGACTGCACCAGGCTGAACGCGACCAGGTCGGTGCCGGCGTCGACGGCGTCGACCAGCCCGGCCATCGGCACGGTGCGCACCCGGACGCCCCGCTCGGCCTGCACCAGCCACGGGAAGAGGTTGGAGGTGAACTCGACCTCCGGCACCACGACGGTCGCGCCTGCGGGCAGGGCTGCGGCCACCGGGGCCAACAACTGGGAGACCGTGCTGCCGACCGTGACGTCGGCGACCGGCACCCCGACCAGGCCGGCGAAGGCGGCCCGGGAGCGCTCGGTGGCCTGGCCCCAGCCCTCCCACGACGTACGCCCGGCCCGCCAGTCGGCCAACGCCTCCTGCACCGCGTCCCACGCCGGCTCGGGCGGCAGCCCGAAACTGGCGGTGTTCAGCCAACCCGGCTGCGGCTGCCACAACTTCTGCGCCTGTGCGATCTCCACCCCACCGACGCTAGTCACCCGCGCCGCGTACCGGGACGGCCAATCCTGTGCTCGCGGCCCCGGCATCTGTGGCTGCGCGCGATGGCCTCGCCGGCGGCACGGTCATGCCTGCGGTCATGCCGCATCCGCCGCAGGCCCGCCTGGAGCAGAGCGGTGTGGACGCTGTCGAGCTGCCCCGTCGACGGGGCACGTGTCAGGCGAGGCGGTCGGCGCGGCGGAGCAGGTAGCACCGCTCGACCTGGTTCTCCGTCAGGGTGGCCGCCTCGCGGTACAGCCTCGCCGCGCCGGTCGCGCCGCCGGTCGTCTCGAGCAGGTGGGCCCGCACCGCGCGTTCCCCGCTGCCGGGTCAGCGGTTCCCGGTCCAGCCGGAAGCGCCGGTTGAGGTCGTCGAGCAGGGCCAGTCCCCGGCCCGGCCCGTACGCCCGAGCCACCGCCACCACCCGGCTCAGCCGCACCGGCCCTGCGGGGTTCAGCCGTTCGAGCCACAGGTACAGCGCCGCGATCTGTGGCCAGTCGGTGCTCTCCGGCGACGCGGCGCCGGCGTGCACGGCCGCGATCGCCGCCTGCAACTGGTACGGGCCCACCTCGCGCCGGTGCCAGACGCTGTCGATCAGCGCGGTGCCCTCGCGGATCAGGTCGGGATTCCACCGTGTCCGGTCCTGCTCTTCCAGCGGCACCAGTTCGTCGTCGCGGCCGGTACGGGCGGCGCGCCGCGACTCGGTGAGCAGCATCAGGGCGAGCAGGCCGGTCACCTCGGCGTCGTCCGGCAGGCGGTCGTGCAGCATCCGGGTCAGCCGGATCGCCTCGCGGGTCAGGTCCACGCGGGCGAGATCGTCACCGGCGGAGGCCGTGTAGCCCTCATTGAACACCAGGTAGAGCACCTGCGTCACCGCGGTCATCCGAGTGTGCCGGTCGGCGTCGGTCGGCGGGGTGAAGCGGGCGCCGGCGCGGGCCAGTTGCTGTTTGGCGCGACTGATCCGGGTACCCATCGTGGCTTCGGTCGTCCCGTGGGCGTGCGCGATCTCGGCGGTCGTCAGGCCGCCCACCGCGCGCAGCGTGAGCGCCACCTGGGAGGTGCTGCTCAGCGCCGGATGGCAGCAGAGCAGCAGCAGGGTGAGACTGTCGTCGGTCTCCGGCGGAGGGGATGCCGTCCGGGCCGGTTCCCGCATGGCCAGTTCGGCTGTTCCGGCGTCCCGCTCGCGTCGGCGCCGGGCCTGGTCGGAGCGGAGCAGGTCGACCATCCGCCGGTAGCCGATCCGGATCAGCCAGCTGCACGGGTTCTCGGGCACGCCGTCGACCGGCCACGCCCGGCTCGCGGTGAGCAGCGCCTCCTGCACGGCGTCCTCGGCGACGTCGAAGTGGCCGAAGCGCCGCACCAACGCGCCGAGCACCTGCGGCGCCTCGGTGCGCAGCAGGTGCTCGACGTCCGCGGGCATGCCGGCGCCCCCGTTCGTACCCTCGCTCGGGCCTGCGCTCGCGCCGGGTGCGGGCCCGCGCGGGTGGGTCATGCCGTGACGTCCTCGCCCATGATCGGCCGGATCTCGATCGGCTCACCCAGCACCTCGACGATCCGCGAGGCGATCTCGACGGCCCGTTCCCGGCTCGCCACATCGATCACGGCGAAGCTGGCCAGGACCTCCTTGAGCTCGGCGAACGGCCCGTCGGTCGCGACCACGCCGGCCGGAGTCCGACGGACGGTGGCGCTGACCACCGGATGGCCGAGGCCCTCGCTGCCGACGAACTCGCCGGTCTCGGTCAGCTCCCGCTCGAACTTCTGGTACGCGGCGAACGCGGCCATCGCCTCCTCGGACGGCTCGTCGGCGGTCGCGGCGTCCCAGGCGGCGGTCGGCGTGTAGCTGAGCAGCAGGTACTTCATGGGTCCTCTTCCTGGTCGGGCGTGGGTCGACGGTACGTGGGGTCAGGCGGAGCGGCGCAGGGACAGGGCGAGGACGGTCGTCCAGGTGAAGGCGACGAGTCCGTTCACGGCGATCTGGATGCTCATCCGCTCCGGCGACATGGGCGTCAGCAGGACGAGCGCGGCGACGCCGTTCAGTACGGCCGGCAGCACGGCCCGCCGGCGCGCGTGCCGGACGGCCAGCACGACGGCGGCGACGGCCAGCGCGGCGAAGGCGACGGCCGCCGCGGCGGAGTGCACGACGCTGTGCCAGGACAGTTGCGCGATCGGCCGGTCGGGGGTGCCGGCCGGGAAGCCGTTCTCCGGGTCCATGGTGAAGAGGCCGGCGGCGACCAGCCCGGCACCGAAGATCCCGACGAGGATCGACAGCGCCCGCCGGCCAATCCCCTCGGTGAGGGTGCGCCTGATCCCGGCGGCCAGCGCCAGCCCGCCGAGGCCGGCGAGCACGAAGGTCGCGATCTGGATCCAGCCGAGTCCGCCGGTGGCGAGCTGGCTGATCGGGTGCCGGGTGATGTCGAACCCCTCCCGGGTGAGCATCTGGGCGACTGCGGAGGTGAAGAAGACCGGCCCGGCGAGGGCGCCGGCGAGCAGCAGGTGGTCGGGAGAGCGGCGGACGGCGGGGGCGGCGAGAGTGGCCACGGGTTCCTCCTTGGTGGGTTCCTGTCGCTACCTCGTGGCCGGGCCCGGCATCTCGACACGGCGACCCGGTGATCGGGGTCATATCTCGGCGGTGTCGAGACCCACCGGTCGCCTCCGAGGTAACGGCAACGACCCATCAAGGAGGACGAGATGTCTGAGACCCACCAGCCGA
This sequence comes from Micromonospora sp. NPDC048170, assembly GCF_040652795.1. Classification (NCBI taxonomy): domain Bacteria; kingdom Bacillati; phylum Actinomycetota; class Actinomycetes; order Micromonosporales; family Micromonosporaceae; genus Micromonospora; species Micromonospora sp. NPDC048170. The sequence goes on along the minus strand of NZ_JBEZMR010000003.1, from coordinate 419,506 downwards.
GCGCCGACCTGAAGGCCCTGGACCGCCTGGTCGGCACCTGGACGGTCACCGGCGGCGCCGAGGGAACCGTGACGTACGAGTGGATGGAGGGCCGGTTCTTCCTGCTCCAGCGCGTCGCGCTCACCCAGTTCGGCCAGCCTGTCACCGGCCTGGAGGTGATCGGCAACCTGCGCCCGTTCGGCGAGCCCGCGGGCGCGGACGTGGTGTCGCGGTTCTACGACTCGACCGGCAACACCCTCGACTACGTCTACGAACTGGCCGGGGACACGCTGACCATCTGGGGCGGCGCGAAGGGCAGCCCGGCGTACTACCGGGGCACGTTCAGCGCCGACGGCACGACGGTGGCCGGCGAGTGGGTCTACCCCGGCGGGGGCGGCTACCCCTCGACCATGACCCGGGTCTGACCTCGGCACGCCCCGCCGGCCAGACCCGGCCGGCGGGGTGGCGGCGTCAGCTGACGTTGGCGGGGCCGAGGACGCTCTTCAGGTCGCCCATCAGCGCGGTGGTGGCCGCCACCCGGAACGGTCCCAGCCGCAGGGTGGTGGTCCGCCCGCCGTTGAGCAGCTTGACGTGCACCTCGGTGTCGCCCGGGTGCAGCACCAGGGTCTCCTTGAGCCGTTCCACCAGCGGCGGGGTGCACCGGTGCACCGGGATGGTCAGGGTGATCGGCTTGTTCGCCGGGTTGCTGCTGACATCCGGCATGGACATGTCCATCGCCATGATCCGGGGGGTGTCGTCGCGCCGGTCCACCCGGCCCTTGACGACCACGATGGCGTCCTCGGCGATGTACTGCCCGATCACCTCGTACGTGTTGGGGAAGAAGAGGGTCTCCACGCCGCCGGCGAGGTCCTCCAGGGTGGCCGACGCCCAGGCCCGGCCCTGCTTGGTGACCCGCCGCTGCACCCCGGAGAGGATGCCGGCGAGGGTGACCACGGCCCCGTCCGGAACGGTGCCCTCCTCCGACAGGGAGGCGATGGTGCAGTCCGCCGCCGCGCCGAGGACGTGCTCCAGGCCGAAGAGCGGGTGGTCGGAGACGTACAGGCCGAGCATCTCGCGTTCGAAGGCGAGCTTGTCGCGCTTGTCCCACTCCCCGTCGCCGATCACCGGCATCACGGTGGTGCTGTTGGTCTCCGCGTCGCCGAAGCCGGCGCCGAAGAGGTCGTACTGGCCGACGGCCTCCTTGCGCTTGACGTCGGCGTACGCGTCGATCGCCTCCGCGTGCACCGTGAGCAGCGCCTTGCGGGAGTGTCCGAGCGAGTCGAACGCCCCGGCCTTGATCAGCGATTCGATGGTCTTCTTGTTGCAGACCACCGCGTCGACCTTGGACAGGAAGTCGTAGAAGTCGGCGTACTCGCCCTTCTCGTCGCGGCAGCGCATGATCGCCGCGACCACGTTCGCGCCGACGTTGCGCACCGCGCCGAGGCCGAACCGGATCTCCTTGCCGACCGGGGTGAACGGCCCGGCGGAGGTGTTCACGTCCGGCGGCAGCACCTGGATGCGCATCCGGCGGCACTCCGAGAGGTAGAGCGCCATCTTGTCCTTGTCGTCGCCGACGGAGGTGAGCAGCGCCGCCATGTACTCGGCCGGGTAGTGCGCCTTCAGGTACGCGGTCCAGTACGACACCAGGCCGTACGCCGCCGAGTGCGCCTTGTTGAAGGCGTACCCGGCGAACGGGACCAGCACGTCCCAGACCTTCTGGATCGCTTCGTCCGAGTAGCCCCGCTCCCGGCAGCCGTCGCGGAACGGGATGAACTCCTTGTCGAGGATCTCCTTCTTCTTCTTGCCCATCGCCCGGCGCAGCAGGTCGGCCTGGCCGAGGCTGTAGCCGGCGAGGATCTGCGCGGCGCGCTGCACCTGCTCCTGGTAGACGATCAGGCCGTAGGTGGGCGCCAGGATCTCCCGCAGCGGTTCCTCCAGCTCCGGGTGGATCGGGGTGATCTCCTGGAGGTTGTTCTTGCGCAGCGCGTAGTTGGTGTGCGAATCCACGCCCATCGGGCCGGGGCGGTAGAGCGCGAGGACGGCGGAGATGTCCTCGAAGTTGTCCGGCTTCATCATCCGCAGCAGGGAGCGCATCGGCCCGCCGTCGAGCTGGAACACGCCCAGGGTGTCGCCCCGGCCCAGCAGCTCGTACGCGGGCTTGTCGTCCAGCGGCAGCGCCAGCAGGTCCAGTTCCCTGCCGTGGTTGAGCTGGATGTTCTTCACCGCGTCGTCGATGATGGTCAGGTTGCGCAGGCCGAGGAAGTCCATCTTCAACAGCCCGAGCGACTCGCACGTCGGGTAGTCGAACTGGGTGATGATGACCCCGTCGGAGTCCCGGCGCATCAGCGGGATGTGGTCGATGATCGGCTCGGCGGACATGATGACGCCGGCGGCGTGCACGCCGGTCTGCCGGATCAGCCCCTCGATGCCGCGGGCGGTGTCGATGACCTTCTTGACGTCCGACTCGGCCTCGTACATGCCCCGGATCTCGCCGGCCTCGGCGTACCGGGGGTGCTTGGGGTCGAAGATGCCCTCCAGGGGGATGTCCTTGCCCATCACGGCCGGGGGCATCGCCTTGGTGATCCGGTCGCCCACCGCGTACGGGTAGCCGAGCACCCGGGCGGAGTCCTTGATCGCAGCCTTCGCCTTGATCGTGCCGAAGGTGGCGATCTGGGCGACCTTGTCCTCGCCCCACTTGTCGGTGACGTACTTGATGACCTCGCCGCGCCGACGCTCGTCGAAGTCGATGTCGACATCGGGCATCGAGACACGCTCGGGGTTGAGGAACCGCTCGAAGATCAGGCCGTGCGGGATCGGGTCGAGGTCGGTGATGCCCAGCGCGTACGCCACCAGCGAGCCGGCGGCCGAGCCACGCCCGGGGCCGACCGCGATGCCCTGGTTCTTGGCCCACTGGATGAAGTCGGCGACCACGAGGAAGTACGACGGGAAGCCCATCTGGGTGATGACGCCCAGCTCGTACTCGGCCTGCGTGACGTGCCCGTCGGGGATGCCGCCGGGGTAGCGCCGGGCCAGCCCGGCGAAGGTCTCCTTGCGGAACCAGGACTCCTCGGTCTCGCCCTCGGGGACCGGGAAGCGCGGCATCAGGTTGTGGAACTCGAACATTCCGGCGGGGTCGACCTTCTCGGCCACCAGCAGGGTGTTGCGGCAGCCCTCCAGCCAGAGGTCGGAGTTGTCGACGGCGCGCATCTCGTCGGCGGACTTGATGTAGTAGCCGCTGCCGTCGAACCGGAACCGGTTCGGGTCGGCGACGTTCGCCGCCGTCTGCACACAGAGCAGCACGTCGTGCGCCTCGGCCTGGGCCTCGTGCGTGTAGTGCGAGTCGTTGGTGACCACCGGCGGGATGTCCAGCTTGCGGGAGATGTCGTGCAGCTCCTGGCGGACCCGGCGCTCGATGCTGATGCCGTGGTCCATGATCTCCAGGAAGTAGTTCTCCTTGCCGAAGATCTCCTGGTATCTGGCCGCGGCCTTGAGCGCCTCGTCGTACTGGCCCAGGCGCAGCCGGGTCTGCACCTCGCCCGAGGGGCAGCCGGTGGTGGCCATCAACCCGTCGGCGTTGGCGGCGAGCAGCTCCGCGTCCATCCGCGGCCACTTGACGAAGAATCCCTCGGTGTACGACCGGCTGGTGAGCTTGAAGAGGTTGTGCAGGCCGGTCTTGTTCTTCGCCCAGATCGTCATGTGGGTGTAGCCGCCGCTGCCGGAGACGTCGTCGCTCTTCTGCTCCGGCCGGCCCCAGCGCACCCGCTGCTTGTGGAACCGCGACTCCGGCGCCACGTACGCCTCGATGCCGAGGATCGGGGTGACGCCGGCGGCCATCGCCTGCTTGTAGAAGTCGTTCGCGCCGTGCATGTTGCCGTGGTCGGTCATCGCCACCGCCGGCATGCCCTGCCGCTTGACCTCGGCGAAGAGGTCCTTCAGCCGGGCCGCCCCGTCGAGCATCGAATACTCCGTGTGCACGTGCAGATGCGCGAACGAATCGCCCATGCGTGGCGCCCCCCGGGTCGGATCATGGGATGGTCGAGGTCGGTCGGCCTACCCTATCGCCGCCACGAAAGCCGGCTCCAGACGGCGCGCGGGGCGGAGCGGGCGGGGGTGTCGTGGATCTCCTCGGCCGCCGGGGACAGTCGGTTCCCGGACTCGTGGCGACCCGTCCGGCGGCGGCGGCCGTAGCCTGGGCGCGGACGGTATCCGGCGAGCATTGGACGACCTGATGCCCCTCCCGGACGGTGTCGAGGAGCTGGCCGAGTCGGCGGCGCGCGGCGACCCGGCGGCGCTCGACGCGCTGCTGGTCGCGGTCCGACCGGAGGTGCTGCGCCTCTGCGCCCGCCTGCTGCCGAACCGGGAGGACGCCGAGGAGGCCTGCCAGGACGCGCTGCTCGCGCTGGCCCGGGGCATCGGCCGGTTCGAGGGCCGGTCGTCGTTGCACACCTGGCTGTACCGGCTGACCGCCAACCGGGCCCGCTCGACGTACCGGGTGCTGCGCCGGCGCTGGCTGGTGGAGGCCGGCGGCGTGCCGCTGCCGGACCCGGTGGACCCGCGCCGGACGAGCGTGGTCGCCGGCACCCGGCTGGATCTGCTCGACGCGCTCGACGCGATCCGCCCCGAACTCGCGGAGGCGGTGATCCTGCGGGACGTCCTCGGGCTGGGTTACCGGGAGATCGCCGGCCTGCTCGGCCTGCCCGAGGGCACCGTCAAGTCGCGGATCCACGAGGCCCGCCGGCAGTTGCGGCACCGGCTGTCCGGGGAGCCCGCCGCCGGCGAGGGACGGCGGTGACGGTGGCGGGCCGGCCGGCGAGCCCCCGCCGTCGACCCGTCCCACCTCGGCCACTGCGCGCTCGGGACAGGGCAGAGGCCGGTGGCGCTCGGACGACCGCGTCGCGGCTCGCCGCCGCCGCGATGATCGCCGCGACCGTGGCGGGGTCGATCGCGGCCTGCGGCGGCGGCGAGGACTCGCCCGTCTCGCCGCTGCCCGTACAGCCGCCGGCCGCGACGACGGGTCACTCCCCCCGGCCACCGTCGGCCTCCCCGCCGTCCGCCGCACCGTCCGCACCCGGCCCGCCGTCCGCCGCACCGTCCGCACCCGGCCCGTCGTCCGCCGTTCCGCCGGTCCGGCGTTCCCCGCCGGCTGCGCCCCCGACGACCGACGCCGGGCGTACGCCGCCCGCGACGCGGTCGCCGAGCGCACCGCCCGGCACCTGCTACGGGGCGGTTCGCTACGACCTGGTGCTGGCCGAGAACGAGCTGGCGCTGCTGCGCTCCCTCTGTTTCGCCACCGGTGGGATGCTGCGGATCATCGGCATCGGGCCGGGCGAGGTGAGCGTGGACCGCGAGGACCTCGTCTCCCGCAGCTACGAGGCCGGGGTGGTGGACATCCGGTTCGTCCGCCCCGGCACCGTGGACGTGCTGATCCCGCAGGGCGGCACGACGCACACGGTCACCGTGGTGGTGCGGTGACCTGCGGGGCTCACCGCACCCGCACCCCGGCCAGCAGCGTGTCGACGAAGCCGGGTCCCGCGCCTGCCGGCGGCACCACCTGCGCGTAGATCAGCCCGACGTGGCCGGGCGCGAACCCGGCGGCCTCGACGACCTCCGGCCGGCCCTGGTCGCAGGTGAACCGGGCCACCACCCAGTCCACGCCCGCCTGCCGGGTGTGGCGTACCGGCGCGGCGACGCACGCCGCGTGCGCACGCTCGGCGACGAACCCCGCCGGGGTGGTCCGCGCGGCGATGCTGGCCGACAGTCCGACGAAGGCACCCGGCACGGTCGGGTCCGCTGCCCACCGGTGCGGGTCGGGCGACATCACCAGGGCCGGTTCGAGCCGTCCGTCGTCGCCGTACCGGCCGGCCCAGCCGGTGCCGGTGGCCCGCCAGCCGGGCGGCAGCACGACGGTGACCGGCCCGCTCGTCCACGTGCCGACGTCCCGCGCCGCGGGCGCGGCGTCGCCCGCCGTGGCCCCGGCCGCGACGAGCGCCACGACACCCAGCCACCCGGCCCCGAACCGCCGCCGGCCCGCCGGCCGGTCGGCGGGAGGGGCTGGTGCGGGCGTGGTGGTGGCGTGTCGCAGGGCGGCGCGGAAGGCCTCGGCGTCCGGGTGGCGGTCGGCCGGTCGGGACGCGGTGGCCCGGCGCAGCACGGCCGCCACCTGCGGCGACACGCCCTCACGCAGTCGGATCGCCCTGCCCGGGTGTGTCTGGCCGCCCGGAGGAGGCTGGCCGTCCGGCACGCGCTCCGCGTCCCGGCCGAGGAGCCGGAGGCCGAGGCGGCCCAGGCCGTACACGTCGGCGCGGGTGTCGACGACGGCGAACGGGTCGTCCTGTTCCGGGGCCATGTAGCCGGGGGTGCCGGCCCGGGCGGTGAGGCCGGAGGCGGCGGCGAGGGCCTTGGCCAGCCCGAGGTCGGCGATCAGCACCCGCTCGCCGTCCGGGCCGGACCGGAACAGGACGTTGCCCGGGGTCAGGTCGCGGTGCACCACGCCGTGGCGGTGCAGGACGGCGACACCGGCGGCGATCTCGGCCAGCAGGTCCAGGGCGGCCGGCGCGGGCATCGGGCCGGCCGCCAGCCGCTCGTGCAGGCTGCCGCCGTCGGCCCAGGCCATGACCGAGTACGGCCGGCCGTCGGCCAGCTCGCCGGCGGCGTGGACGCGGACGAGCCGCTCGTCGTCGAGCCGGCGCAGCAGGCGGGCCTCGTCGAGGAACCGCTCCCGCACCCGCAGGTCGTGGTGCCAGTTCTCGGCCAGCACCTTGATCGCCACCGGGGAGTCGAGCACCGGGTCGTGGCCCAGCCAGACCGTCGCGAACGACCCCGTGCCCAGCAGCCGCTCGATCCGGTAGGGCCCGATCCACTCCGGACTGGTCACCGCACCACCCCCGACACCGGCACCGCCGGCCGCCGTTCCGCCTTGACAGTAGACGGCGCTCCTGCTCGGCGGCAGCCCCTCGGCACCGCGACCAGCGGAGCCGGCAGCGCGTCGGTCGGGAACCCGACGAACCGATCCCGTCGGCGGGGCGACCAAGAGGACAAGGACACCCGCACTCCGCCAGGAGGAGATTCCCGTGCGTCGTATCTCGTACACCGTCGTCACCGCCCTGCTGGTCACGGCCGGGCTCGTGCCGATCACCGTGGCGGCCCCGGCCGCCGCCGCGCCCCGGCCGGACGTCGTCGCCGGGCCACAGACCGACCGCTCCGGCGGTGGCTCCGGGGCGACAACGCTCGCCGCCGCCGAGCGGGACGAGGTCCGGGTCATCAGCGTCCGGGGTGCCGGACCGTTTCGGATCGGGGCCAGCCTGGCGCGGCTGTCGGCGGCCGGCCTCGTCGACTGGGTCGCTCCCGGCTGCGACGGCGTGGTCCATGCCGGCGTCACCGGAGCCTGGGCGGGCAAGATCATCGTGTCCTTCCGCGACGGGCGGCTGGTGGAGGTGGGCACCGCCACCGCGCCGCCCCGCACTCCCGCCGGCGCGGCGGTAGGCATGTCCTTCGCCGCCCTGGAGGAGATCTACGGCCCGCGGGGCTCGATGATCCGCAACGACGCGGGTGACGCCTCGGCGTACCTGGTGCGGATCGGTTCCCGGGTGGAGCTGTTCACCGGTCACCCGATCCGGCCCGGGGTCGGCTACCTCCAGGTCGGGCCGGCCTCCTTCGTCGAGCGCGGCTTCCGGCAGGGCCCGTCCTGCTGATCGCCGCCCGGCCCGGGCGGCGGCGGACTCCCTCGCGGGGTTCGCCGCCGTCCGCTTCGCCGGAACACACTGATGTGGCGCACACGACGATGCAGCGATGGACAATAGTGTGTGGCGCACAGTATGGTGTGACGCATGGTTAGCGATGAGATCCTGCGAACGCACCTCCAGGAGTTGCGTCGGGGCACCGTGGTGGTGGCGAGCCTCGTCGCGCTGCGCCGCCCCGACTACGGGTACGCGTTGCTGCAACGCCTCTCCGACCACGGCTTCCCGGTCGACGCCAACACCCTCTACCCGCTGCTACGGCGCCTGGAGGAGCAGGGGCTGCTGACCAGCGAGTGGAACACCGAGGAGAGCCGGCCGCGCAAGTTCTACCGGACCGGCGAGGAGGGCGAGTCGCTGCTCAGCCGACTCCTCGCCGACCTCGCCGCAGTACAGACCTCCCTTACCGGGCTGATCGAAGGAGCCGACCGATGACCACCCTGACCGACCGATACCTCGCCGCGACCCTGCGCTCGGTGCCGGTCGCCCGCCGCGAGGGGATCGCCACCGAGCTGCGCGCCTCGATCGAGGACATGGTCGAGGGGCGCACGGCCGGTGGGCAGGACGCCGCCTCCGCCGAGCGGGAGGTGCTCACCGAACTGGGCGACCCCGCACAGCTCGCCGCCCGCTACGCCGACCGCCGGTTGCAGCTCATCGGCCCGACCTACTACCTGGCCTGGGAGCGGCTGCTGAAGCTGCTGCTCAGCTTCGTGCCGGCGACGGTCGGTGTGCTGGTCGGCCTGGCCGAGGCGGCCGACGGTGGCACCGTCGGCAAGGGGATCGGCGAGGGCATCGCCACCGCCATCCAGGTGGCGGTCCAGATCGCCTTCTGGGTCACCCTGGTCTTCGCGATGCTGGAGCGCACCAACACTCCCCTGAGCCTGCCCCGGTGGAGCGTCGACCAGCTTCCGGAGGGCCCGGTCCACCGGCAGATCACCCTGACCGACATCGCCGCCTCGATCGTCTTCCTGGCACTCTTCGTCGTCTACCTGCCGCTGCAGCACTTCCGGTCGTTCGTCCCGACCGACGGTGACGGCAACCTGCCGATCCTCGACCCGGCGCTGTGGAGCTTCTGGCTGCCGTTCCTGATGGCGGTCCTGGTGGCCACGATCGGCCTGGAGATCGCCAAGTACCGGGTCGGGCGCTGGTCCTGGCCGATCGTCGTGGTGAACGCGGTGCTCGACCTGGCGTTCGCGGTGCCGGTGGTCTGGCTGATGTCGACCGACCGGTTGCTCAACCCCGACCTGGTGGCCCGCTTCGAGTGGCTCGGCGAGGGCGACAACCTGAACGTCGTCGCGACCATCGTGGTCGTCGGCACCGTGCTGGTGACGCTCTGGGACATCGTTGAGAGCATCGTCAAGGCGCGCCGCAGCCGCGGCTGACGCACATCACGACGGGCCCGGCACGCAACCGCGTGCCGGGCCCCGTCGCCGTGGCCCCGGCCGCCGGGCCGGGTGCCCGACCGGCACAGGCCGGCGGGATGAGATCCTGACCAGGATGAACACCGTGACGGACGACGACTGGCGGCGGCCGGGGCTCACCCCGGAACAGCAGCGGTTCGACGTCTACGTCGGGCTGGCGGCGACACTCCTGGCGCTGGTCAGCCTCACCCTGGCCCGCAGCACCGGGGCGTTCCTGCTGGGGCCGCCGCCGTCCGGGCCGGAGCAGGTCTTCTGGACCGTCGCGCTGACGCTGCCGCTGATCTGGCGGCGCCGGTTTCCCGCCGCCGTCACCCTGGTCGTCTCGGTCGGATTCATCGCCGCCCAGGCGCGCTCCGCACCGGAGACACAGCTCGCCTCGTGGGCGCTGTTCGCGGCCCTCTACTCGCTCGGCGCATGGGGCCCCGACCGCCGGCTGGCCCGACGGCTGCGCATCGGCGTCATCACCACCATGTTCGTCTGGCTGGGGGCGTACTACGCGGTCACCCTCGACAGCATCCCGGGGGACGCGTTCGCCCAGGCGGTGGGGCCGGTGCCCCCGGTGCTCGCGGCGATGGTGAACGGGGTGCTGGTCAACGGCCTCTTCTTCGGGTTCGCGTACTTCTTCGGGGAGACCGCGTGGCTGGCCGCCCGGCGCCAGCACGAGGTGCAGGCGCGGGCCGAGGAGCTGCGCCACTCGCAGGCCGAGGTCCGCGAGCACGCCGTGGTGGGCGAGCGGGTCCGCATCGCCCGGGAACTGCACGACGTGGTGGCCCACCACGTGTCGGTGATGGGGGTGCAGGCGGCGGCCGCCCGGCGGGTGTTCGACAAGGATCCGGTCAAGGCCCGTACGGCGCTGAGCGCGATCGAGGAGACGGCCCGCACGGCCGTCGACGAGCTGCGCCGGATGCTCGGCCTGCTGCGCGCCCGTGACGGCGCCCCGGACCTCGCGGACCAGCCGGGGCCTGCCGGGATCGACCAGGTCACCGCGCTGGTCGACCGGGCCCGGGAGTCCGGGCTGCGGGCTGCCCTGGGGGTGTACGGGGACCCGGCGCCGCTGCCGGAGTCGGTCTCCCAGGCCGCGTACCGGGTGGTCCAGGAGGCCGTGACGAACGCGCTCAAGCACGCCGCCGGAGCGACCGCGCTCGACGTGCGGATCCGCTACCTGGCGCACGAGGTGGAGGTCGACGTGACCGATGACGGACGGGCCACCCGCCCGGCCAACGCCGACGGGCTCGGCCTGGTCGGGATGCGCGAGCGGGTCGCCACCCACGGCGGCGTGCTGGAGGTCGGCCCGCGTGCCGGCGGTGGCTGGCGGGTACGGGCCCGGTTCCCGCTGCCGCTGCCGGTGGGGCGGCCGGCGTGAGCGCCGACCACGAGGTGCCCGGGACGGACCGTCCCGTACGGGTGCTGCTCGCCGACGACCAGCACCTGGTCCGCACCGGCTTCCGGGTCATCCTGGAGGTGGAGGACGACATCGAGGTCGTCGGGGAGGCCGCCGACGGCGAACGCGCCGCCAGCATGGCCCGGGTGCTGCGCCCGGACGTGGTGCTGATGGACGTGGAGATGCCCGGGGTCGACGGGCTGGAGGCGACCCGGCGGATCACCGCCGAGGACGCGGGGCCCGGCGGGCCGGCCGTGCTGATCCTCACCACGTTCGACCGGGACGACTACCTGTTCGCCGCGCTGCGTGCCGGGGCCAGCGGCTTCCTGCTCAAGAACGGCACCCCGGAGGCCCTGATCGAGGCGATCCGGGTGCTCGCCCGGGGCGACGGCCTGCTCGCCCCGGAACTCACCCGGCGGGTGATCGCCACCTTCGCCCGCCCCGGGGGGACCGTCGCGCCGGGCGGCCCGAGGACGACGCCCCAGGCCGCGCTACGGGACCTCACCCCCCGCGAGCGGGAGGTCCTGGTCCTGGTCGCCGGCGGCGCCAGCAACGCCGAGATCGCCGCCGAGCTGCACCTGGGCGAGGCGACGGTGAAGACGCACGTCAGCCGGGTGCTCGCCAAGCTGGGCCTGCGCGACCGGGTGCAGGCGGTGGTCTTCGCGTACGAACACGAGGTTGTGCGGCCCGGCGGCTGACCGTCCTCCGTCGCGAGGGGGACGGCACGCTCGATCTCGGGGCGGACGGCGGGCGGCGGGCGACGATCTAGCGTGAACGCTGTGACCAATGTGCTCCGCCTCGACGGCGTCGACCGCAGCTTCGGCGACCGTCGGGTGCTCCAGAACGTGTCCTTCGACGTGGCGGCCGGCCGGATGACCGGCTTCGTGGGCGGCAACGGCGCCGGCAAGACCACCACCATGCGGATCATCCTCGGGGTGCTCGCCCCGGACGCCGGCCAGGTCACCTGGCAGGGGACGCCGCTGACCCGGGATGCCCGCCGGCGCTTCGGCTACATGCCGGAGGAGCGCGGCCTCTACCCGAAGATGAGCGTCCGGGACCAGGTGTCCTACCTTGGCCGGCTGCACGGGATGACCGCCGTCGACGCGCGGCGCAACACGGACGCGCTGCTGGAGCGGGTCGGGCTCGCCGAGCGCGGCGACGACCTGCTGGAGACGCTGTCGCTGGGCAACCAGCAGCGGGCGCAGATCGCCGCCGCCCTGGTGCACGACCCCGAGGTGCTGGTGCTCGACGAGCCGTTCTCCGGCCTCGACCCGCTGGCCGTGGACACGGTCGTGGCGGTGCTGCGGGAGCGGGCCGCCACGGGCGCGCCGGTGCTGTTCTCCAGCCACCAACTGGACGTCGTCGAGCGGCTCTGCGACGACCTGGTGATCATCGGGGGCGGCGTGATCCGGGCCGCCGGCAGCCGGGAGGAACTCCGCGCGACGTACACCGTGCCCCGGTACGAGCTGGTGGTGGAGACCGACGCCGGCTGGCTGCGGGACCAGCCCGGGGTGACGCTGGTCGACCTGGACGGTGCCCGCGCCGTGTTCGACCTCGCGCCCGGCACGGACGAGCAGCCGGTGCTGCACGCGGCGCTGGCCCGCGGCCCGGTGCGCGCGTTCCGCCCGGTCAGCCCGTCCCTCACCGAGATCTTCCGAGAGGTCGCCCAGTGAACACCACGCAGGCCACCCGGCTGGTCGCCGCCCGGGAGATCCGGGTCAAGCTGCGCGACCGGACCTTCCTGTTCAGCACCCTGTTCTTCCTGCTGATCGCCGCCGCCGCGACCATCCTTCCGCCGCTGCTCTCCGGCGGCCCGTCGAGCGTGGCGGTGACCGAGGCGGCGGCCGGCCCGCTGCGCGCGGCGGGGCTGGAGGTGCGTACGGTCCCCGACGACCGCGCCGCCGAGCAGGCCGTACGCGACGGCGACGCCGACGCCGCGGTGATCTCCGGGCCGGCGGTGCTGGCCATGGACGAGGCTCCCGACGACGTGGTGGCGGCGCTGAGCACGCAGCCCACGGTCCGGCTGCTGGATCCCGACGCCGTGGACCCGGTGGTGGCCTTCCTGGTGCCGTTCGCCTTCGCGTTCATCTTCTTCATCACCTCGCAGACCTTCGGCGTGCAGATCGCGCAGAGCATCGTCGAGGAGAAGCAGACCCGGATCGTGGAGATCCTGGTGGCCGCGGTCCCCGTACGGGCGTTGCTGGCCGGCAAGATGATCGCCGGCACGTTGCTGGCTCTCGGGCAGATCGCCCTGGTCGCCCTCGTCGCCGTGGTCGGTGTGCAGTTCGGCGACAGCGGCGGGCTGCTCTCGCTGCTGGCCCCGGCGATCGGCTGGTTCCTGCCGTTCTTCCTGCTCGGCTTCGTGCTGATCGCGGCCATGTGGGCGGCGGCCGGGGCCCTGGTGAACCGCCAGGAGGACATCGCCGGCGTGTCGACACCGGTGCAGCTCGCCGTCATGCTGCCGTTCTTCGCGGTGATCTTCCTCAACGACAACGCGACGGCCATGAAGGTGCTGTCCTACCTGCCGTTCTCCGCGCCGACGGCGATGCCGTTGCGGCTGTTCAACGGGGACGCGGCCGGCTGGGAGCCGCTGGTGTCGCTGGCCCTGCTACTGGTCGCCGCCGCCGCGTTCGTGGTCGCCGGAGCCCGCGTGTACGAGGGCTCGCTGCTGCGGACCAACGGGCGCACCTCCCTGCGCACCGCCTGGGGTGAGCGGAAGAGCATCGGCTGACCGCTGGTCGGCCCGCCGGGCGCCGGTGTCCTGATCGGACGCCGGCGCCCGGTGCCGTCCACCAGCCCGTACGGCACCGGCCCGAACGCCTGTTCGGCGGCTGCGAACAGGTCGAACGCGCCTACGGTGAGCCGATCCTCACGGCGACGGCCCGGTCGTCGCCGGTCCCGGACCGGAAAGGCTCTCCATGACCCCATCGATCGGCCTGCGACACCACGACGATCCACGGCGGCTCCGGCGGCTGCTCAGCGCGGTGCTGGCGGTCGTGCTCGCCAGCACTCTCGCGGCCGTCCTCCGGCCCGCGCCGGCCGCTGCCGCCCCGGGCAACCTGATCCTCAACGGCTCGTTCGACAACGGCAGCACAGCGCCCTGGTGGACCCGGCTCGCCGCGACCAGCACGACCGTCGACGCCGGGCAACTGCGCATCCGCACCGCCGGACCGGCCACCAAGCCCACCTGGGACGACCTGGTCGGCCACTTCGAGTTCGGGGTGACGGCCGGCCAGCCGTACCGGTTGCAGTTCGACGCCTCCGCCGACGTCAACCGCTCGCTGCGCGTCTCGGTCTCCCGGGTGAACACGCCCTTCACCTCCGCCGTCGACCAGACCGTCGCGCTGACGTCCACGATGCGCCGGTTCACCTTCGACTTCGTGTCCCCCTTCGGTGACCCGCAGGCGGTGCTCCTGTTCCACCTCGGCGCGCACGCGGCCTCGACCGTCCGGCTGGACGACATCTCGCTCACCCCGCTGGCCGTCGACCCGGCCACCGACCCGATCCTGTACTGGAACGGGATCCTGATCGACACCTACAAGGCGCTGGACCTGCCACCCACCGCGTCCTCCCGGGAGGCGGCCATCCTGCACGCGGCGATGCACGACGCCGCCGTCTCGGTCACCGGCGTCGGCAACCCCTACCGGGTGAGGGTGCCGGTGAGCTACCCGGGCACCCTGGACAACGTCGTGGCGCCGTCCCTGCACGCGGCCATCGACCGGGCGGCCCACGACGTGCTGACCGCCCTGTACGGCGGTCAGGGTCGTTCCTACTCCCAGGCCCTCGCCGACGCCGTCGCCCGCCGACCGTCCGGCGTGAACGCCGCGGAGGCCGCGCGGGGTGACACCGTCGGCGCCGCTGCCGCAGCCGCCAACCTCCAGGCCCGCGCCAACGACGGTTCCGGCAACAACACGCCGTACCAGCTCGACGGGGTGCCCGGTTCGTGGCGGCCGACCAACGGCAAGGCGGCGGTCGGCCCGAACTGGGGCCTGGTCACCCCGTTCGCGCTCACCTCCGGCCGGCAGTTCCGGCCCGGCCTGCCGGCCGGCGCGACCGGATACGCCGACCTGCTCGGCAAGCAGGAGTACCACAACCAGGTCCAGGAAGTCCGCGACTACGGCGGCACGGCGTCGGCGCTGCGTACCCCCGAGCAGACGCAGATCGCGTTCTTCTGGGCCAACGACCTGGCGGGCACGTACAAGCCGCCGGGCCAGCTCTTCACGCACACCCGGATCGTCGCGGAGCAGCGGCAACTCGGCATCCTGGCCAACGCCCGACTCTTCGGGCTGGTCGCTCTCGCCCTCGCCGACGCCGCCATCGCCGCCTGGGACGCCAAGTACCGGACCCCGATCGACCTGTGGCGGCCGGTGAGCGCCATCGAGGCGTTGCACGGCCCGGGTTGGCAGCCGTTGTCGCAGGACCGCAACGGCGTGCCGTACACGCCGCCCTTCCCGGCCTACATCTCCGGGCACGCCACCTTCGCCGGTGCGTGGGCGGCGGTGATGAAGGGCTTCTTCGGCACCAACGCGATCGGTTTCGACGCCACCACCGACGACCCGAACGCCGTCGGCGTGGTCCGGCACATGAGCGGCTTCGACCAGGCCGCCCAGGAGAACGCGCTGAGCCGGATCTACCTCGGCGTGCACTACCGGTTCGACGCGGACGCCGGCCTCGCCACCGGTGCTTCCGTGGGCGCGTACGTCTACGCCAACCGGCTGCGACCGTGAGTCGTCAGCCGGCGTAACGGGGGGACTCCCCGCCCGGTCCACGGACCGGGCGGGGAGTCGCGTACGTCACGGCGACGATGCTCCTGGCGCCTCGCCGGGAACCCGCCCGTCCGCCGGTGTGCCGCCGGCCGCCAGCCGTTCCTGGAGACTCAGCACGCACGGGCCGTACATGTCCTGCCACAGCACGAGCGGCCGGCCGTGGGTCGACGGACCGTCCGCCCCACCCACCGTGCGGCCCGCGGCAACAGCGCCCCGGACGCCCCGACCGACAGCACGCCGAGCAGCGCGAGCACCCCCAGCCGAAGCCGCCTGGCCGACCGGGCCGGCCGGCGCACCTCGGCCGGTGGCCGATCCGGCGTGACCGGTTCGGCGGCCGGGCCCGGGCCACCGGGGGCCACCTCGCCGGTCCGCGCCGCGCCGTCCCCACGCGCCTGCTCGGTCAGGCGCGCCTCGATCTCCCGCCGCGCCCTGACCCACCGCTCCATCTCCCCCGCCGACGTGCCGCAGGCGGTCAGCAGCGCCACGACGGTCCGCTCGCGGGGCAGGGTCGTCCGCCCCAGCATGGTGGCAAGGGTGCTCGGCGGCAGCCAGTGCCCAGCCGCCGAGGCCCGCCGGGTGATCTCGCGGTAGGTCAGGCCGGAACGCAGCCGTACGCCCCGAAGCAGCGCAACGTACTCCCCCGCCGTCGGGGCCTGCGGCACCGGATGCCGGGCACCATCATCCATCGGAACTCCCCGTGTCGTCGACGTGGCCGAGCCCGGACCGGTGCCGGTCCGGGGGCCCGCCGACCGCCAGCCGGTCGACGGCGCGGCCATCGAGGAATGACGCTAGACAGACGCGTCGGCAGGGACAATGCCCTGGCCTCGGCCCTACGGCATCCGGGCAGCTCAGCGGGGCTTGTCCGGGTTCTGTCCGGCCAACTCGGACAGTCGGCGCAGGCGCCGTTGCCCTACCGCCCCGGGGGTCTGGAGAATCGGGCGATGGACACGGGGGAACCACGACCTGACGAGGCGACCGATCCGGCGGAGTTCATCGAGCTGCTACGCCGGCTCAAGAATCGGTCCCGGCTCACCTACCGACAACTGGAGCAACGCGCGGCGGCAGCCGGTGACGTGCTGGCCCGCAGCACCGCCGCCGACGTCCTGGGCCGGTCCACCCTGCCGCGCCCCGAGGTCCTGGCCGCCTTCGTCCGCGCCTGCGGAGCGGCGGATCAGGTACAGGTGTGGCTACGGGCGCGGGACCGACTCGCCGCCGGACCGTTCGCCGCGATACCGCCCACGCCCGACCACCCGCCAGCCGGCGACGCCACCCCGGCCCCGGTGGCGGCGCGACCCGACGCGACCCGCCCGCGCCGGTTCACCCGCCCCGCACCGCTGGCGCTGGCCGTCATCGGCGCCCTGCTGGCCGCGCTCGGTGCGGGCGCATGGTTGCTGCGACCCGACGACGAGCGGCGAGAGGCGACGGAACGCGCACCGGCCGCCCTAGCGGGCGGCCCCTCGACCACACCGGACGGCAGTGCCAGCCCGACGACCGCCCCGAGCGGCGGCCGGAGCCAGATCCGTCCCGCCCGCACGCCGCAGCTCTGCCTCACCGAGGGGCACGACCGCACCGGCCAGTACCGGAGCCAGGTGGCGGTCCAGCTTCCCTGCGCCGAGGCGACCCCGCCGGACACCTACCTGGAGCCGGTGGCCGACGGGCTGTACTTCATCAAGTGGCACCACCCCGTGCACGGGCCGGGCTGCCTCACCGTCCGCGACGGCAATCCCGGCCGGAGCATGCTCGAACCCTGGCAGGACTGCCGCGCGGACAGGTGGTCGCAGCTGTTCCGCTTCGAGCCGGCCGGGTCGGCACCCACCGCCTACCGCATCCGGCCGGCCCGCACCGATCTCTGCGTCGGTCTCCGTAACGACGACACCGAGGTGTCGGCCGAGGCGGTGGCCGAGCCGTGCACCGGCGGCACGGACCAGGTGTTCCTGGTCGAGGCGCTGCCCGGCGGCTGACGCACGGTTTTCGGCCGTCGGCCGCCGGTCCTCAGCGGACGGTCGGCACCGCGTCGCCCCCGGCGGGCCGACGCACGAAGGTGTCCCGAATGGCGCGGCACATTCCAGCCCGCACAGCAGGTCGGGCGCCGCGGTCGACCGCGTAGAGCGCCGTCGGCCCGGCCCGGCCCGTGCCGACGGCCGACGGCGGTCCACGCGGTCACGGCCTGCGCACCGGAGGCGTCAGGCTCAGCCGACGGCCTCCATCACCTCGTCGCTGACGTCGAAGTTCGCGTAGACGTTCTGCACGTCGTCGCAGTCCTCCAGGACGTCGATCAGCTTGAAGATCTTGCGGGCGCCGTCCTCGTCGAGGGGGACGTTGACGCTCGGGATCAGCGACGACTCGGCCGACTCGTACTCGATGCCGGCGTCCTGGAGCGCGGTGCGGACCGCGATCAGGTCGGTCGGCTCGGAGACCACCTCGAACGCCTCGTCCAGGTCGTTGACCTCCTCGGCGCCCGCGTCGAGGACCGCCATCATGACGTCGTCCTCCGTCGTACCGGCCTTGGGGACGATCACCACGCCCTTGCGGGAGAACATGTACGACACCGAGCCCGCATCGGCGAGCGAGCCGCCGTTACGGGTCAGCGCGGTGCGCACCTCCGTCGCCGCCCGGTTGCGGTTGTCGGTGAGGCACTCGATCAGCATTGCCACGCCGTTGGGGCCGTAGCCCTCGTACATGATGGTCTGCCAGTCGGCGCCGCCGGCCTCCAGACCCGAGCCGCGCTTGACGGCACGGTCGATGTTGTCGTTGGGGACCGAGTTCTTCTTCGCCTTCTGGATGGCGTCGTAGAGCGTCGGGTTGCCGGCCGGGTCACCGCCGCCTGTCCGCGCGGCGACCTCGACGTTCTTGATCAGCTTGGCGAACATCTTGCCGCGCTTGGCGTCGATGACCGCCTTCTTGTGCTTGGTCGTCGCCCACTTTGAGTGGCCGGACATCTGTTACCTCCGTTGCTACCCGCCGTCTGCATCGACCGACCGCGCACGCCCCGCTCCCGCCGGCGCACTCGGTGGTGCCGGTCAGCCCTGCGGGAAGCCGTGACGGGCAGCTGGCCCCGCCGAATCTCGGCAATCCTACCGACGCTTGGCCGGCGGCTGTCACGCACGGCGCACCGCCGGTTCGTTCCGGCCGCCCGCAGAGAGGACAGACCAGGCGAAAACGCCCCAGGCCCGTTCGACGACGACCGCCCCGGACTGGCCTGGTCCGCAGGCGCCCCCGGACGCGGGACGGGGCCCCTCCCGGTCGGAGGAACCCCGTCGCCCGTACGTCGGGACCGCTCAGCGGGCGGCCCGCACCAGTTCCACGAAGTACGCGTGCACGCGCAGGTCGCCGGTCAGCTCGGGATGGAACGAGGTGGCCAGCAGGTTGCCCTGCCGCACCGCCACGATCCGGCCGGCCGCCGGGCCCTCGGTCACCGTGCCGAGCACCTCGACGCCGTCGCCGACCCGTTCGACCCACGGTGCCCGGATGAACACCGCGTGGAACGGCCCACCCTCGACGCCGGTGATCCCCACCGACGCCTCGAACGAGTCGACCTGCCGGCCGAACGCGTTGCGCCGTACGGTCATCTCGATGCCGGCGAAGCCGCGCTGGTCGGGGCGGCCGTCGAGGACGTCGGTGGCGAGCATGATCATGCCGGCGCAGGAGCCGTAGACCGGCATCCCGTCGGCGATGCGCTTGTCGATGGGCTCGCGCAGCTCGAAGATGTCGGCGAGCTTGCTGATCGTGGTGGACTCCCCGCCGGGGATGACCAGCCCGTCCACCGCGTCCAACTCCTGCGTACGGCGTACCGGGCGGGCGTCCGCGCCGGCCGCCGCCAGCGCGGCGACGTGCTCACGGACGTCCCCCTGGAGGGCGAGCACACCGATCACGGGTGCGTCGCTCATCTGCCGCTCCTCTCCTGGACGTCAGGAAGGGCCCCTTCCTCTACCTCAGGCGTCAGGAAGGTGCCCTTCCTTACAATCACCAGCCGCGCTCGGCCAGGCGGTGCGGCTGCGGGATGTCGTCGACGTTGATGCCGACCATCGCCTCGCCGAGGCCCCGGGAGACCTTCGCCAGCACGTCCGGGTCGTCGTGGAAGGTGGTGGCCTTCACGATCGCGGCGGCGCGCTGCGCCGGGTTGCCGGACTTGAAGATGCCGGAGCCCACGAAGACGCCCTCGGCGCCGAGCTGCATCATCATCGCGGCGTCGGCCGGGGTGGCGATCCCGCCGGCGGTGAACAGCACCACCGGCAGCTTGCCGCTCTCGGCGACCTCCTTGACCAGCTCGTACGGCGCCTGGAGCTCCTTGGCGGCCACGTAGAGCTCGTCGGCCGGCAGCGAGCCCAGCCGGGCGATCTCCTGGCGGATCTTGCGCATGTGGGTGGTGGCGTTGGAGACGTCACCGGTGCCGGCCTCGCCCTTGGAGCGGATCATGGCCGCGCCCTCGGTGATCCGGCGCAGGGCCTCGCCGAGGTTGGTCGCCCCGCAGACGAAGGGGACGGTGAAGGCCCACTTGTCGATGTGGTTGGCGTAGTCGGCCGGGGTCAGCACCTCGGACTCGTCGACGTAGTCGACGCCGAGCGCCTGGAGGATCCGGGCCTCCACGAAGTGGCCGATCCGGGCCTTGGCCATGACCGGGATGGAGACGGCGTTGATGATGCCGTCGATCATGTCGGGGTCGCTCATCCGGGACACCCCGCCCTGGGCACGGATGTCGGCGGGCACCCGCTCGAGCGCCATCACCGCGACGGCGCCGGCGTCCTCAGCGATCTTGGCCTGCTCGGCGTTGACCACGTCCATGATCACGCCACCCTTGAGCATCTCGGCCATGCCGCGCTTGACGCGGGCGGTGCCGGTGACGGGGCTGGCGCTGGCGTTCTGGGCAGTGGTTTCGGGCACGGGTCATCGCTCCTCGAACGTGCTCGGGGGGGGGTGGCTGCGGAAATGCTACGACGGTCCCAACGCCGATCCGACAGCCAATCAGACCCACGGTGGCCTGCCCTGTGGCAACCATCACCCCCCCACCCACCCCACCCGCCCCCACCCCACCCACCCCGCCCCAACCCCCAGGGCACCGCCCCGGTGATCAGGGCGTCATGGGCCTCAAAGCGGCCGGATGACGTCCATGGGGTCCTGATCACGATCGTCCCCCGCTCTCAGGTGGCGGGGACGTCGGCCGGGGTCGTCAGGGTGGGGTCGTCGATGTCGAAGTAGCGCGGCCAGGGGCGGCGGCGCCCCATCCGCAACAGGCGCACCAGCGGGCGGCCACGCGCCGCGCGGGCGTCCCGGACCAGGTCCGTGTGCACCTGGCGGGCCAGGGCGAGCCGCCGGCTGGCGGCGACCACCGCCTCGCAGTCCGGATCCGTCGGGTCCAGCTCCACCGCCCGCAACTGGCGGGTGAGGTCGTTCTCGGCGGCCTCCCGCTCGTCCGGCTCGGCGTCCAGTGCGATCCGTGCCGCCGCGTACAGCTCGACGCCGTAGCGGCGCTCGGCCAGGACCGCGGCAGCCGCCGCCCGGCGCAGCAGGTGGGCCTCCAGGGCGCGGGCCGCCAGCTCCGCCCGCGCGTGCAACCGGCCGACCCGGCCGGCGGTCCAGACGAGGTACGCCGCGACCAGCCCGACGACCAGGGTCGCGGCCACCACCCACCAGAAGCCCGACATCGTCAGTCCAGCCCCACCCATTCGGTGTCCATGACCCGCCCGTCGGTGGCCTCGATCGCCGCCGCGTACACCTCCAGCACCCGCCGGGCGACCACGGGCCAGTCGAAGGTGCCCACCACCTGGTCACCGCACTCGGTCAGCGCGGCCCGGCCGGCGGGGTCGTCGAGCAGGTCGGCCAGGGCGGTACGCAGCGCGGCCGGGTCCCCGGTCGGGAACAGCCGGCCGGCCCGGCCGCCGTCGAGCACGCGGCGGAACGCGTCGAGGTCGCTGGCGACGACGGTCGTGCCCGCCGCGAGCGCCTCGGTGAGGATCATGCCGAAGGACTCGCCGCCGGTGTTCGGCGCCACGTAGAGGTGCACGCTGCGCAGCATCCGCGCCTTGTCCTCCTCGGAGACCAGCCCGAGGAAGGTCACCTGGTCCCGCAGCTCGGCCGGAAACCGCCCGAACAGGTCGTCCGCGTCACCCGGGCCCGCCACCAGCAGCCGCAGGCCGGACCGCTGCCGGGCCAGCTCCACGAAGGCGTCGCGCAGGATCGGGAAGCCCTTGCGGGCCTCGGTGAAGCGGCCGAGGAACCCGATCGCGCCGCCCGTGCCCGGCGGGCACTCCCCCGGCCAGCCCGACAGGGGCCGCGCGTTACTGAACTTCGCGACGGCCACCCCGTTCGGGATCTCCACCGCGCCGCCGTCCATGTGCTCGACCTGCACCTTGCGCGCCAGCGCGCTGACCGCGATCCGGGCGGTGATCCGTTCCAGCACGATCTGGAGCACGCCCTGCGCGGCGGCCAGCGCCCGCGAGCGGGTCATCGCCGTGTGGAAGGTCGCCACCACCGGACCACGGGCCGAGAGCACGGCCAGCAGCGACAGGCTCAGGGTCAGCGGCTCGTGCACGTGCAGCACGTCGAACTCGCCCCGGATGATCCAACGTCGCACCCGCGCGGTGGAGACCGGGCCGAAGGCGATCCGGGCCACCGAGCCGTTGTACGGCAGCGGCACGGCCCGCCCCGCCGGCACCACGTACGGCGGCAGCGGGGAGTCCTCGTCGGCCGGGGCGAGCACGCTCACCTCGTGCCCGAGCCCGATCAGCGCCTCGGCGAGGTCCATGACGTGGTTCTGCACCCCGCCGGGCACGTCGAAGGAGTACGGGCACACGATGCCGATGCGCACGCCTCAACGCCTCTCGTTCGCGATCCCGGCAGCCGGGGAGGATGGGGCCGCGCCGCCACCCGTGCCGTGCTGGTCCAGCCACATCCGCTGCAACATGTGCCAGTCTTCCGGATGCCGGGCGATGCCCGCCGCCAGACCGTCGGCGATCCGCTGGGTCAGCGACCGGACCCGCTGGTCGAGCGGGCCCTCCTCCGGGCCGGGCAGCGGCAGGGGTCCCTCGATCGACGCACAGGCGGCGTCCGGCTCGTACCACATCGAGGCGACGTAGAGGGGCGCTCCCGTACGCAGCGCGAGCAGGGCCGGCCCCGGGGGCATCCGGGTCCGGTGGCCGAAGAAGTCGACCTCCACGCCCCGCGCGGAGAGGTCACGGTCGGCCAGCAGGGGCACCACCGTACCGGCCCGGACCCGGTCGACCAGCACGTCGAACGCGTTGCGCTCGCCGCCGTGAGTGGGCAGGATCTCCATGCCCAGGCTGCGGCGGAAGGCGAGGAATCGCTGGTAGAGGCCTTCGGGCTTGAGCCGCTCGGCGACGGTGGTGATCGGCCAGCCGGTCGCCGCGACCCAGGCGCCGGCCGCGTCCCAGTTGCCGGCGTGCGGCAGCGCCACCACGGCGCCCCGGCCGGCGGCCACGTCGGCGGCGAGCTTCTCCTCCCCGTCGAGCCGGAAGCCGGCCAGGATCTCCGTCCGGCCGAGAGCTGGTAGCCGGAACGCCTCCAGCCAGTACCGGGCGTACGAACGCAGGCCGCGGCGGACCAGTTCGTCGAGCTCGGCCTCCGGCAGGTCGGGGCCGACCACCCGGCGCAGGTTCGCGCGCAGTCGGGCCGTACCCCCGCCGCCGCGACGGTGGGCGCGGTCGGCGCCCGCCCGGAACACCGCGGCCGTGACAGGCCGGGGCAGCGCGCGGATCACGCGCCACCCGGCGACGTAGCCGAGCTCGGTGAGGTTCACCGGCGCCGGCCCTCCGACTGCGGCCGGCCGGCGCCCGCCACGCTCACCCCTGCCCGCCCGGGGTGTGCACCCGCTGGGCCTGGCGGTACACGTGGGTCATCCGCTGGCCGACGGTGAAGATCGACACGGCGGCGAGCAGCCAGAGCGCGATCTCCAGCGCGGGGTCGACGCCGAGCCCGGTGAGCACCCCGCCGACACCGACGATGAGCAGCCGCTCGGTGCGCTCGGCGATGCCCACGTTGCAGGTCATGCCGAGCCCCTCGGCCCGGGCCTTGACGTAGGAGACCAGCCCGCCGGCGGCCAGGCAGAGCAGGGCGGCGGCGACGCCGGAATAATTGTGCTGGGTGGCCAGCCAGTACGCCACCGCGCCGAAGACCGCGCTGTCGGCGACCCGGTCCATGCTCGAATCGAGGAACGCACCGAACTTCGTGGAGCCGCCGCTCATCCGGGCCATCGTCCCGTCGAGCAGGTCGGTGAGCGCGAAGACGGTGACTATCAGGGCCCCGGCGACCAGATGACCGCGGGCACCGAAGCCGAGTGCGCCGACGAGCACCCCGAGGGTGCCCGCCACGGTGACCGCGTTGGGTGTTACGCCCGCTCGTAGCAGGCGGCGTGCGACCGGCTCGACGACGCGGGTCATCCCCGCGCGGGCCGACACTTGGAAGATCTTCGCCATGGCGGTCCCCACGATAACGGTCCGCGTAGCCGCGGCGGTACGGCCGGTCAGGCGAGCCGCGCAGTGGAGTCTTGTGCCGGCCCCGGATCGGGTGTGAGATCGGGGCAGGGACGTGAGCCAGCTCACCCACCCGCCCGTTGATTACCCGCGACCCGGCACAGCACCGGAGGATGTCGCCGCGGAACCCGCCCGGGCCGCTTCCCCGTCGCGCGCGGCGGTCGCCACCAACCACGGCTGAGGGAGGTGCGCCCCATGGCGCAGAGGAGTCAGGAGAAGGGGGCCGCCGGCGGCGCGCCGGTGGTGACCGAGCCCGACAGGATCCGCAACGTGGTGCTCGTCGGGCACTCCGGGGCGGGCAAGACGACCCTGGTCGAGGCGCTGCTCGCGGCGAGCGGCACGATCGGCCGGGCCGGGGACGTCGCCAGCGGCACCACCGTCTGCGACCACGACCCGGCAGCCGTACGCCAGCAGCGCTCGGTGAGTCTGGCCTGTGCGCCGCTGCTGCACGACGGGATCAAGGTCAACCTGCTCGACACCCCCGGCTACGCCGACTTCGTGGGTGAGCTGCGGGCGGGGCTGCGGGCCGCCGACGCGGCGCTGTTCGTGGTCTCCGCCGTCGACGGGATGGACGCCGCCACCGCCGCCCTGTGGGAGGAGTGCGCGGCGGTGGACATGCCCCGGGCGGTCGCCGTGGCCCGGCTGGACCACCCGCGCGCCGACTTCGACGAGGCGGTGGCGCTGTGCCAGCGGGTCTTCGGCGACAACGTGATGCCGCTCTACCTGCCGATGCTCGGCGACGACGGGGTGTCCACCGCCGGCCTGCTCGGCCTGATCACCCGCCGGGTCTTCGACTACACCGCCGGCCTGCCGGCGCAGGTACGCGAGCCGGACCCGGAGCACCTGCCCGCCATCGCCGAGTCCCGCAACGAGCTGATCGAGGGGATCATCGCCGAGAGCGAGGACGAGTCGCTGATGGACCGGTACCTCGACGGCGAGGAGATCGGCAGCGACGTGCTCGTCGACGACCTGGAGAAGGCGGTCGCCCGCGGCCACTTCTACCCGGTGGTGCCGGTCTGCGCCGGGACCGGCGTGGGCCTGGACGCGCTGCTGGAGGTCCTCACCGCCGGCTTCCCGTCGCCGCTGGAGCACGAGCTGCCCGCGGTCGCCGGGGTGGACGGCTCCCCCCGCCCGCCGCTGACCTGCGACCCCGACGGCCCGCTGGTCGCCGAGGTGGTCAAGACGACCGTCGACCGGCACGTCGGGCGGGTCTCCCTGGTCCGCGTCTTCTCCGGCACGCTGCGCCCCGAGCAGACCGTGCACGTCTCCGGGCACGGGATGGCCGAGCGGGGCCACCCCGACCACGACGCCGACGAGCGGGTCGGCCACATCTACACGCCGCTGGGCGCGAGCCTGCGCGAGGTGGGTGCCTGCGTGGCCGGCGACATCTGCGCGATCACCAAGTCGGGCAGCGCGGAGACCGGCGACACCATCTCCGCCAAGGACGACCCGCTGCTGATCGCCCCCTGGGAGATGCCCGAGCCGCTGCTGCCGGTGGCCGTCGCGGCCCGCAGCCGCGCCGACGAGGACGCCCTCGCGCGTAACCTCGCCCGCCTGGTCGCCGGCGACCCGACGATGCGGCTGGAACGCAACCCGGAGACCCACCAGCTCGTGCTCTGGTGCATGGGTGAGGCGCACGCCGACGTGGTGCTGGAGCGCCTGCGCGCCGGCGGGGTGGAGCTGGACACCGAGCCGGTGCGGGTCGCGCTGCGCGAGACGCTGACCGTCCCCGCGAAGGGGCACGGCCGGCACGTCAAGCAGTCCGGCGGCCACGGTCAGTACGCCGTCTGCGACATCGAGGTCGAGCCGTTGCCGCCCGGCGCCGGATTCGAGTTTCTCGACCGGGTGGTCGGCGGAGCGGTGCCGCACAACTACATCCCCTCCGTGGAGAAGGGCGTACGCGCCCAGATGGAGCGGGGCCTGGTCGCCGGCCACCCGGTGGTCGACCTGCGGGTGACCCTCGTCGACGGCAAGGCGCACAGTGTCGACTCCTCCGACGCGGCCTTCCAGACCGCCGGCGCGCTGGCGCTGCGGGACGCCGCCGAGAAGGGCCAGCCGGCGCTGCTGGAGCCGGTCGACGAGGTGGTGGTCCGGGTGTCCGACTCCTCGGTGGGCGCGGTGATGGGCGACCTGTCCGGCCGGCGGGGCCGGGTGCTCGGCACCGAGGCCGACCCGGAGGCCGAGGGACGCACCCTGGTGCGCGCCGAGGTGCCCGCCACGGAGTTGCTCCGCTACGCGGTCGAGCTGCGCTCGATGACGTCGGGCACCGGCACCTTCCGCCGCCACTTCGTCCGCTACGACCCGATGCCCACCCACCTGGCCGACCAGATCCGCAAGGAGCACCCCACCCACCCCTGACCACTGGCCCCCGCACCCCTGGCCGACGCCCGGCGGGGCGGGGTCAGGGGCGGGCGCCGGGGAGCATCGGGCTCGGCCGGTGGGGGCGGTCGGCGTCGCGCAGGGCCGCTGAGCGCAGCGCGGCCAACTGGCGTTCCACCTCGGCGAACTGGTCGGCCGGCAGCGGGCCGCGGTGCAGGGTGCCGGCGTTCTCCGCCACCTGGGCCACCGTGCGGCAGCCGGGAATCGGGACGGTGCGGTCGCTGCGCGCCCAGAGCCAGCCGAGCGCGCCCTGGGCGAGGGTGCGTCCGTCGGCGGTCAACGCCGACCGTACGGCGGCGACGCGGCGCAGCCACTCCGGCGCCGGCCGGCCGCCCCGGAACCACTCCATCCAGCCGGGGGCGACCCCCCGCACGTCGTCGCGGGGCAGTGTGGAGCCGGCCGTGTACTTGCCGGAGAGCAGCCCCATCCCCAGCGGTCCCCGGTTGATGCTGGCCAGGTCGTACTTGTCGCAGGCGGCGAGCAGTTCGGGGGCGTCGCGGAGCACCGACAGCGTGTGCTGCACGGCGGTGGCGTGCCGGGCGCCCCGGCCGAACGCGGCGGCCCGGTCGGGGCGGTCGGTGCTCCAGCCGTACGCCCGGATCAGCCCCTCGGCGACCAGGTCCTCCAGGGTGCCGACGAGCGCCTCGGCCCGGGGCACCGGCAGGTCGGCGAGGTGCAGTTGGTAGAGGTCGATCCGGTCGGTGTCCAGCCGGCGCAGCGAGTGCGCGACGGCCTGCCGCAGGTACGCCGGCGAGGCGTCCGCACCGGTGGCCTGGCGGGTGGCCTCGTCGAAGGTGTAGCCCCACTTGGTGGCGATCACGGCCTCGTCGCGCCGGCCGGCGAGGGCCCGGCCGAGCACCCGTTCCCCGTGCCCGGCCCCGTACGTGTCGGCGGTGTCGAAGAGCGTCACCCCGAGGTCGAGGGCGTGCCGGATGGCGCGGATCGACTCGTCGTCGTCGACGGCGCCCCAGCCCAACGGCTGGGTGCCCTCGGCCCAGGGTCCACCGATCGCCCAGCACCCCATGCCGAGGGCGCTGACCTCGATGCCGCTGCGGCCCAACGTCCGCGTCGTCACTGCCATCGCCAGATCGTGTCACCTCGTGCCCCGGCCCGGGGGTGGGAAAGTTCGGCAATGCGGCGACGTGCCCGCCGCCGGTCGACCCCGGGCGGGAGCGGGGGTACGCGCGGCGCGCGGGTCGGTCAGGTCGGCCAGGCCCGGGTGAACAGGTCGCGGGTGTCGGTGAGCAGTTGCGGCAGGACCTTCGTCCGCCCGATCACGGGCATGAAGTTGGCGTCGCCGCCCCAGCGGGGCACCACGTGCTGGTGCAGGTGCGCGGCGATCCCCGCGCCGGCCACGCCGCCCTGGTTCATGCCCAGGTTGAACCCGTGTGCGTTGCTGACCTTGCGTACGACCCGCATGGCGGTCTGGGTGAACGCCGCCAGTTCGGTGGTCTCGGCCAGGTCCAGTTCCGTGTAGTCGGCCACGTGGCGGTAGGGGCAGACGAGCAGGTGCCCCGGGTTGTAGGGGTAGAGGTTGAGCACCGCGAAGACGTGCTCGCCCCTGGCCACCACCAGGCTCTCCTCGGGCGGCAGCCCCGGCGCCCGGCAGAACGGGCAGCCGGCGGGCCGCTCGTAGCCACCCTCGGGCCGGTCCTCCCCGGAGACGTAGGTCATCCGGTGCGGTGTCCAGAGCCGCTCCAGGCCGTCGGCCATGCCGCTGTCCATGTGCCGTTCCACCCCAGTCACGCCACCGATCCTACGTTCCCGGCGGCCGGCGCCCCCGACACCGTACGCCGGCCTCCGCCCGACACCGACGCTCCGGGCGGGCCGGGCCGCGTTCTGGGGGACGGATAGGGGGCGAAGGTTCTTGACGAAGTGATGAACACAAATGAAGAATCTAGCCACACGCATCGCCGCCCGTCGATTGGAGTCACCGTGAGAACCACATTCCGCCGGATCGGTCGGGCCCTCGCCGCCCTCACGCTCGCCGCGACCACCTCCCTCGTCGGGGTGGTGGCGACCAGCAGCGCGGCACAGGCCGACGGCTGCTACACCTGGGGACGCGTCCTGACGCAGGGGGCGGCGGGCGAGGACGTCCGGCAGCTCCAGATCCGTCTCGCCGGCTACCCGGGATACGGCGGGGTGCTCGCCCTCGACGGGGCGTTCGGCCCGGCCACCCGCTCCGCCCTCATCCGCTTCCAGCAGGCGTACGGGCTGAGCGCGGACGGCGCGGCCGGCCCGCAGACCTTCAACCAGCTCTACGCGTTGCAGGACAACGACTGCACGCCGGTCAACTTCACCTACGCGGAGCTGAACCGGTGCAACAGCACCTGGGCCGGTGGCGCGGTCTCCGCGAGCACCGCCCGGTTCAACGCCCTCGTGTCGATGTGGAAGCTCCAGGCCATGCGGAAGGCCCTCGGCAGCGTGTCGATCAACATCAGCAGCGGCTTCCGCAGCTACTCCTGCAACAGCGCGGTCGGCGGCGCCTCCAACAGCCGGCACCTCTACGGCGACGGCGTCGACCTGGTCGGGTCGCCCTCGTTCTGCCGGCTCGCCCAGCAGGCCCGCTACCACGGCTTCGGCAACATCCTCGGCCCCGGCTACCCGGGCCACAACGACCACACCCACGTCGGGGCGGTCGGCGGCTGGTCCGCGCCGTCCTGCGGCATCTGACGCCCGACGACTCGTCGACGAAGGCCCCCCGCCGCGCGGCGGGGGGCCTTCGGTGCGTCGCGGGTCAGGCGGCGGACGGGCCGACGTTGGTCCGGGAGCCGACCACGTCGAGCACGTGAGTCACCGCGTCGGCGACCGGCACCCCATTGCGCTGGGAGCCGTCCCGGTAGCGGAACGAGACCGTGCCGGCGGCCAGGTCGTCGTCGCCGGCGATCACCATGAACGGGATCTTCTGCTGCTGGGCGGTGCGGATCTTCTTCTGCATCCGGTCGTCGCCCGCGTCGACCTGGGCGCGGATGCCCTCGGCACGCAGCGCGGCGACGAAGCCGTGCAGGTAGTCGGTGTGATCCTCGCGGATCGGGATGCCGACCACCTGCACCGGCGCCAGCCAGGCCGGGAAAGCGCCCGCGTAGTGCTCGGTCAGCACCCCGAAGAAGCGCTCGATCGAGCCGAATAGCGCCCGGTGGATCATCACGGGCCGCTGCCGGGTGCCGTCGGCGGCCTGGTACTCCAGGCCGAACCGCTCCGGCAGGTTGAAGTCGACCTGGATGGTGGACATCTGCCAGGTCCGGCCGATCGCGTCCTTGGCCTGCACGGAGATCTTCGGGCCGTAGAAGGCCGCGCCGCCCGGGTCGGGCACCAGGTCCAGGCCGGACTCCTCGGCGGCGGACCGCAGCGCCTCGGTGGCCCGTTCCCAGTTCTCGTCGGTGCCGACCGACTTCTCCGGGTTACGCGTGGACAGCTCCAGGTAGAAGTCGTCCAGGCCGTAGTCGCGCAGCAGTTCGAGCACGAAGACGAGCAGCGACTTCAGCTCGCCCGCCATCTGCTCCTCGGTGCAGAAGATGTGGGCGTCGTCCTGGGTCATGCCGCGCACCCGGGTCAGGCCGTGCACCACGCCGGACTTCTCGTACCGGTAGACCGTGCCGAACTCGAACATCCGCAGCGGCAGCTCACGGTAGGACCGCCCCCGGGACCGGAAGATCAGGTCGTGCATCGGGCAGTTCATCGGCTTGAGGTAGTAGTTCGCGCCCTCCACCTCCATGGGCGGGAACATCCCGTCGGCGTACCAGTCGAGGTGCCCGGAAACCTCGTACAGGTGGCCCTTGGTGATGTGCGGCGTGTTGACGAACGCGTAGCCGGCCTGCTCGTGCTTGATCCGCGAGTAGTTCTCCATCTCGCGACGGATGATGCCGCCCTTGGGGTGGAAGACCGCCAGCCCCGAACCCAGCTCGTCGGGGAAGCTGAACAGGTCCAGATCCACGCCGAGCTTGCGGTGGTCGCGCCGGGCGGCCTCCTCCAGCAGCTTCAGGTACGCCTTCAGCTCGTCCCGGGTCGGCCAGGCGGTGCCGTACACCCGCTGGAGCTGCGGGTTCTTCTCCGACCCACGCCAGTACGCGGCCGCCGAGCGCATCAGCTTGAACGCACCGATGAGCCGGGTGTTCGGCAGGTGCGGGCCCCGGCACAGGTCCGACCAGCAGACCTTGTCTTCCTTCGCGGCGAGGTTGTCGTAGATGGTCAGCTCGCCGCCGCCCACCTCCATCACCTCGGAGGTGTCCAGCCCCTCGCCCTTGACGTCGATCAGCTCCAGCTTGAACGGCTCGGCGGCCAGCTCGGCCTTCGCCTCGTCCAGGCTGTCGAAGCGGCGGCGGCGGAACCGCTGGCCGGACTTGATGATCTCCTGCATCCGCTTCTCGAGCTTGCCGAGGTCGTCCGGCTGGAACGGCTTGTCGACCGCGAAGTCGTAGTAGAAGCCGTTCTGGATGGGCGGGCCGATGCCGAGGCGGGCCTCCGGGAAGACGTCCTGCACGGCCTGGGCGAGCACGTGCGCGCAGGAGTGCCGCAGCACGTCGAGCCCGTCCGGCGAGTCGAGGCTGACCGGCTCGACCTCGGTGTCGGCCTGCGGCGTCCAGTCCAGGTCGCGCAACTGGCCCTGCGGGTCGCGGACCACCACGATCGCCTTCGGGCCGGACGCGGGCAGACCGGCCGCGGTCACCGCGTCGGCCGCCGTGGTCCCGGCGGCGACGACGACGGGGTCGGCCACGGCGGGGTTACGGGGTGCGGACACGGTGACTCCTCCAGCAGACGGTACGGATGACGCCGAACGTTCGGCTCCTGCGATGCTATCGGTCGCCTCCGTCGGGACGGTCGCCGACGCCTCCGCCCCGCGCCGCGTGGAACGCCAGAGCCGGGGCCGCGGAAAGGAAGGGCACCTTCCTAACGCCTGGTGCACAGGAAGGTGCCCTTCCCAACCGCCATGCCGGTGGCCCGGCTCAACCGGCCCAGTCCGGCAGGGGCTCCCGGGCGGCCAGCCACTCCGTCGGCACCCCGCCCGGGGTGCCGACCCCGGTGTACGCGGCCACCACCGCCCCGGCGATCGCGGCGGTGGTGTCGACGTCCCCGCCGGCCTCGACGCAGGCGCGAACCGCCGCCGGGTAGTCGTCCAGATGCACGGCGGCCACCCAGCAGGTGAAGGCGACGGTGTCCTGGGCGGTGACCCGGGAGCCGTTGCCGAGCACGTCGGCGACCTCCGGAACCGACCGGTCGAGCAGGCCGGCCGCCCGGCGTACGCCCCGGTGCACCTCGCTGGCCGGGTCCAGCGCGGCGGTCACGCCGGCCAGCAGCCGGTCCGGGGCGGGCCGGTGGCCGTCCAGCCGGGCACGGGCGGCCAGCGACGCGGCCACCGCCACCGCCACCGCACCGGCGATGCCCTCCGGGTGCGCGTGGGTCACCTCGGCCGAGGCGCGGGCCTGCGCCGCCGCCCGCGCGGTGGAGTCGGCGAACCACGCGCCCAGCGGGCCGACCCGCATCGCCGCGCCGTTGCCGCAGGAACCCTGGCCGTCGAACGCCGAGGCCGCCGCCACCGGCCACGGCGTGCCCGTGCGGATCAGCCGCAGGATGGTCACGGCCTCCGGCCCGTACCCCCGGTAGGGCTCGCAGCGCTCGGCGAAGGCCGCGGCGAGGTCGTCCCGGTCGATCCGGCCGCTGTCGGCGAGCGCGGCGACCACCGAGCAGGCCATCTCGGTGTCGTCGGTCCACTGCCACGGCGGTGGTGGCAGCCTCCCGGCGGCCAGGTCGGCCGGGTGCCGGCCGGGAACGAAGAACTGCGAGCCGAGCGCGTCGCCGACCGACAGGCCGGCGAGCGAGTCCCGGGCGAGCGCGAGGCGGGTGTCGGGAAAGAGCGTGAAGGACATCGTTGTGCCAGCTTGCCCTGTTACCGCGTGCGCCGCAACGCGATCAACTTGCCACCGCGGGTACGGTCTTGCTGTGGCCACCGTCCTCCTGGTCGAAGACGACCACGTCGTACGCGGCGCGATGCTGCGATCCCTCGCCGACCGGGGGCACGCCGTGCACGCCGTCGGCACCGCGCTGGACGCGCTGCGCCGGGTGGCCGCCGAGACCCCCGACCTCGTGGTGCTCGACCTCGGGCTGCCCGACCTCGACGGCTCGGACGCGCTGCGGATGCTGCGCGGCATCACCGACGTGCCGATCATCATCGCCACCGCCCGCGACGACGAGCAGTCCGTGGTCCGGCTGCTGCGCGCCGGCGCCGACGACTACATGGTCAAGCCGTTCACCGGCGCGCACCTCGACGCGCGGATCACCACCGTGCTGCGCCGGGTCGGCCGGGCCAGCCGGGCGGTGCAACCGGCGGTGCACAGCGTCGGCGGGCTGCGGGTGGACGTCGGGGAGCGCAGCGCCATCCTCGACGGCGAGCCGCTGGCGCTGACCCGCAAGGAATTCGACCTGCTGGCCTATCTCGCCGCGCGACCGGGCCGGGTAGTGTCCCGCCGGGAGCTTCTGGAGGAGGTATGGCGCCAGCCATCGGTCGGCGAGGACCAGACCATCGACGTTCACCTGTACTGGCTACGCCGCAAAATGGGCGAGTCCGCGGCGAAGCCGCGCTACCTGCGCACCGTGCGGGGGGTCGGCTTCCGGCTGGTGGCGCCGGACTGAGGTGGTCGCTGGCCCTGCTCACGGCCGGCATGTGTGCCCTGGTCGCGCTCGCGTTCCTCGTCCCGCTCGCCGTCGGCCTCGGGGACCGGGCACGCGAGGAGGCGATCGCGGACGCCGCCCGGCGCAGCGCGCTGGTGACCGGCGCGCTCGCCGTCAGCACCGATCCCGCCGTGGTCCAGCGTGCCGTGGCGGCCAGCGGCGACGATCCGGCCACCCGGCCGGTCGTGCACGGCCTGGGGGTGGACGAGTCGTCGGCCCGGGCCGACGCCGGAAGCCTGGAGCGGGCGCGAGCCGAGCGGCGCTCGGTGGTCGTCGACGTCGAGGGCGGTGTGCTCCGGCTCGACCCGGTGGTGCTCGGCGACCGGACGGCCGTGGTCGAGGTCTTCGTGCCCGCCTCGGCGCTGGGCGGCGGCAGCCGGTGGCCGCTGCTGCTCGGAGTCGCCGCCGCGCTGGTGGGCGCGGCGGTGCTGGTGGTCGACCGGGTCGCCGCCCGCGCGGTCGACTCGGCCCGGGGCCTGGTCCGGGCGGCGCTCGCGATCGGCGACGGCGACCAGGGCGTACGCGTCGACCCGAGCGGCCCACGGGAACTCGCCGAGGCCGGGCACGCCTTCAACCGGATGGCGGACCGACTGGACGCGGCCCGCACCGACGAACGGGAGCTGGTCGCCGACCTGTCGCACCGGCTGCGTACCCCGCTGACCGTGCTGCGGCTGGACGCGGAGGCGCTGGAGTCCGACGACACCAGCGTGGGCTCGTTCAGCGAGGCGGAGCTGGACCGGCGGCGCGGCATCCGGCGGATCCGGCAGGCGATCGTCACCCTCGAGGGCGAGATCGACGTGCTGATCAAGACCACCCGCAAGACGGTCGCGCACGAGGCGGGGCCGGCGATGTGCGACGTCAGCGAGGTGGTCCGGGACCGGATGGTGTTCTGGGCCGCGCTGGCCGGCGACCAGAACCGCCCGCACCGCGTCAGCGGCGCCCAGCTGCGCATCCCGGCGCCGGTGCCCCGGGCCGAGCTGGCCGCCGCGCTGGACGCGGTGATCGGCAACGTCTTCCGCTACACCCCGCAGGGCACCGCGTTCGAGGTGGCGGTCTCCCGCCGCGACGGGTACGTGGCCATTCGGATCGACGACGCCGGCCCGGGAATCGCCAACCCGGACCGGGCGCTGCGTCGGGGCGCCAGCGACCAGGGCTCCACCGGGCTGGGGCTGGACATCGCCAAGCGGGTGGCGTTGCAGGCCAACGGCTCGGTGAGCATCGACCGGGCCCGGCTGGGCGGGGCGAGCGTGGTGATGCTGCTCGCCGACCCGGAGGCCACGCCCCGGCAGGTCAGCCGGTTCGGTCTGGTCGGCCGGATGGCCCGGGAGCAGAAGACCGCCAGCCGGCGCTGGTCCCGCCAGCGGCCCGCCGACGGCTGACCGGCGACCGGAAACCTCCCGGTCGCCGCCCTGGCGCCCCCACCTGACGCGCTGCCGGACAGAGGGCTCCCCGCTGCGGCCGGTCCGGCCGTGACGGCCTGCCCGACCGTACGACCGGTTGTGGGGCAGCGCAAGTCTTCCTTAGATCGAGGTTAACCACGGCGCCGGACGGCTCCGGCGCTGACAGGATCGAATGCGAACCCATCAGTTCCACCGGCCGATGCCTCGGGGCTTCACCCGGCCGGTGGAGCCTGGCGCGCGGCGGGAGAAATGGTCCCCCCACACCTGCTCCCGCCGCGCGCCGCCCCACCATCCGCTCAGCGGGCCGCGGTGGCCAGGTGGGCGTCGATCTCGGCGGTGATCCGCTGCTTGGCCGCCGGCTCCAGGAACGAAGCCGTCACCGCGTCGCGGGCCAGCGCGGCCAGTCCGTCCGGGCCCGCGTCGAGCAGCCGGGCAGCGACGGCGTACTCGTCGTTGAGGGTGGTGCCGAACATCGGCGGGTCGTCGGAGTTGATGGTCACCAGCAGGCCGGCCTCGACCAGTTGCCGCAGCGGGTGCTCCTCGATGCTGGCGACCGCCCGGGTGCGCACGTTGGAGGTCGGGCAGACCTCCAGGCCGATCCGGTGCTCGGCCAGATACGCCAGCAGTTCGGGATCCCGCGCGGCGGAGATCCCGTGGCCGATCCGCTCCGCGCCCAGGTCGCGCAGCGCGTCCCAGACCGTCTGCGGGCCGGTGGTCTCGCCGGCGTGCGGCACGGAGCGCAGCCCGGCGGCCCGAGCCCGGTCGAAGTACGGCTTGAACTGCGGCCGGGGCACCCCGATCTCCGGGCCGCCGAGGCCGAAGCTGATCAGCCCGTCCGGGCGCTCCTCCAGCGAGATCCGCAGCGTCTCCTCGGCCGCCGCGAGGCCGGCCTCGCCGGGGATGTCGAAGCACCAGCGCAGCTCGATGCCGAAGTCCGCCTCGGCCCGCTTGCGGGCGTCCTCGATCGCCTCGCAGAACGCGGGCGCGGGGATCCCCCGGTGCACGTGCGAGTAGGGCGTGACGGTCAGTTCGGCGTAGCGGACCTGCTGGCGGGCCAGCTCCCGCGCGACCTCGTGGGTGAGGAGCCAGACGTCCTCCTGGTCGCGGATGAGGTCCACGACGCTCAGGTAGACCTCGATGAAGTGCGCGAAGTCGCGGAAGGCGAAGTAGTCGGCGAGGGCGGCCGGGTCCGCGGGTACGGGGCTGCGGCCCTCGTGCCGGGCGGCCAGCTCGGCGACGATCCGGGGCGACGCGGAGCCGACGTGGTGCACGTGCAGCTCCACCTTGGGCAGTCCGGCGATGAAGGTTTGCAGGTCGATCACAGATTCTCCTCTGCGCGGGCGGCGGTGCGGGCGACGAAGAAGACGCGGCGGAACGGGAAGGGCACCTGACCGTGCCGCACCGGGTACGCCTCGGCGAGGCGTACCCCCAGCTCGGCTCGGAAGTCGGACCAGCCGGTGGCGTCCAGGGCCGCGCGGACCGGCCGGAGCGCCGTCCCCTCCAGCCAGCTCAGCACGGGGTGGTCCGCGTCGGCGCGGGCCGGCAGCAGGTGCACGTAGGTAGTCTCCCAGGCGTCCACCGCGCAGCCGGCACCGGTCAGCAGCTCGGCGTAGCCGACGGCGGTGTCGTCGGCGGGAGGCTGACGCAGCAGCGGCGCGACGTCGGCGCGCCACGCCGGCCGGCCGGCGACTTCGCGCAGCGCCCGGTGCGAGGGCGCGTCGAAGTTGCCCGGCACCTGCACGGCCAGCCGGGCCCCGGCGGGCAGTTCCCGGGCCCAGCGGGTGAGCAGCTCCCGGTGGCCGGGCACCCACTGGAGCACCGCGTTGCTGACGACCACGTCCACGTCGGGTTCCGGGTGCCAGTGCCGGACGTCGCCCACGGCGAAGTCGACTCCGACGGCGGTGGCGGTGGCCTCCGCGATCATCTCCGGCGAGGAGTCGAGACCGGCGACCCGGCTGTCCGGCCAGCGCGCGGCGAGGGCGGCGGTCAGGTTGCCGGGTCCGCAGCCGAGGTCGACCACCGCGCGCGGCCGTTCGGCCGGGACCCGGGCGAGCAGGTCGTAGAAGGGCCGGGAGCGCTCGTCGCCGTAGCGCAGGTACGTCGTCGGATCCCACATCACTGCCTCCCAAACCGTACGTCCGTCTTGTTGCAAGATACGGCCCGTCGCAGGACCGGACAAGCCGATCACTAGGCTCAGTGCCATGCAGCAGGTGGTGAGTCGGGCGGCCGGCACGAAGACCGACGGAGGGGAATCGCGATGAAGGGCTGGCTGCCGCTCGCCCTCGGCCTGCTCGCCGTGGTCGCCGGTGCGCTGTGGACGGTGCAGGGCCTCGGCTACGTCGAGGGGAGCGTGATGACCGACCAACGGATCTGGGCCGCGCTCGGGCCCCTCGTCGCCCTGGTCGGGCTGGTCGTGCTCTGGTCCGGCCTGCGGACCCGCAGGCGCCGCTGAACGCGCCCGGCCCTCGCTCGGCGTCGCCACCCCGCCCCGGCCCACCGCACGCCACTCCTGCCGGCCCCCCGTACGCGGAAAGCCCCGCATCCCGGACGGGATACGGGGCTTCGCTGTGATCCGGGCGCCGGACCACAGCAACTGGCCGGCGACTGCCGACCGGCACTGCTCAGACGGGGCGGACCTGCTCGGCCTGCGGACCCTTCTGACCCTGGGCGATCTCGAACTCCACCCGCTGGTTCTCCTCCAGCGTGCGGTAGCCGCTGGTCTGGATGGCCGAGAAGTGGACGAACACGTCAGCACCCCCGCCGTCGACGGTGATGAAGCCGAAGCCCTTGTCTGCGTTGAACCACTTCACGGTTCCCTGCGCCATGTCTATCTCCTTCTAAAACTGGCGGCCGAGCACGCCGTGCGGCCGATTGGCCGTTTTCGAGCAGCGGTGCCTGAGGCGGCCCCCACGAAGGAGACTTATCTCAACCCACGCCATCTCTCAACAGCGTGGAACAGCAAACCACGTAGCGAAAACTCTGCACAGCCTACCGGACGAAATTCTCCGACATGTGACCTGACGGACGCCGAAGATCCGCTGGGTGGGCCCTTACCGCCAGGCGAAAGGCCCCCACACCGTCGCCACGGTGCGGGGGCCTTCTGTCGTCATCCGGTCAGTCCGGCCAGCTTCCGGTGATCCGGCGTACGCCCACCGCGCCACCCCGGTCGACGGCGGCCCGGACGACCGCGAAAATGGCGCCCTGCAACGCCGCCGCCGCCAGGATCTCGCCCCAGCCGCGGTCCTCGTCGGTCGCGCTCGGCGCGTCGCCGTCGCCCGCCGTCGCCTTCCACACCTGCCGGAAGATCGCGCCCGCGATCGTACCGGCGGCGATGCCCATCAACACGCCGACCGGCTTGTACGCGGCCTTCCCGATACCCCTGCTCACCGCTGCCTCCCCCGAACGATCATCAGCACGACCACTGCGGCCACCGCCCCGGCCGCGAGGGCGACGAACGGCGCCGGGTTACGCCGTACCACCGCGCCCTTCTCCTGCGCCTGCCCCCGCGCGAGCTGTGCCTTCTGCGCCGCCTGCCCGCGCACCAGGGCCACGGTCTGCGCGGCCTGCTCCCGCATCCGCTCCTTCGCCTGGTCGGCGGAGGACCTCAGCCGCGCCTTGACGTCGGCCTTGGCCGCCAACGCCTCCATCGTCTCGCCCAACTCGACCCGGGTCCGCCGGATCTCCTCCCGCAGCGCCTCGGTGTCGCCACTGCCCCGGCCGTTGCCCGTCGTCATGCCCGCCCCCTGTCCTTCACGGCGGCGGCGACCGTGTCCACGTCCGCCCGGACGCTGCGCACCGCAGCCGCCGGCACCGGCGGGACCGCCCGGCTGACCTGCTTCTTGCCCACCAGGGCGAGGACGCCGGCCACCGCGAAGAGCACCACCGCCACGATCAGGGCCGCCGCCCAGGCGGGAAGCACCAGTGCGAGCAGCAGGATCGCGGTGGCGATCAGGGCACCCAGGCCGTAGAACGCCAGCGCCCCGCCACCGCCGAAGAGGCCGAGGCCGATCCCGGCGTGCTTGCCCTTCTGGGTCAGCTCCGCCCGGGCCAGGGCCAGTTCGTCACGGACCAGGCGGGAGACCTGCTCCGTGGCCCGCTGCACCAGTTCGGCGGTGGACGGCTCGCTCCCGTTACGGGATGTGCGGGCGTTCGCCACGTCAGCCATGCTGTCCTCCTTTCATCATCACCGCGCTGTATGCCCGGAGTCGCCGCCCGTCAATCCTTCGCGCGGCGGCCGGTGCACCGGACCGCCGAGTCCCCCGAGCCGCCGGACGGCACGGAAGAAGGTGCAGAAGCGTCGCGCAGCACGTCCCCACGAAACGCCCGGTCAAACTTCCCGCCCCACCCACTCCCCTCACCCACCCCGAAAACACACCCCGCCCCCCTCCAACCGCCCCCACCCCCAAAGAGTCACGCCCCCGCCCTGCCCCACCCCGCCCTGCCCCACCCCCGCCCCACCCGCGCCCGCGAGCCCGCGCGCCACGCCCCCCTGTGCGCGATCTTGCAGTTTGCGCCCGGACAATCCGGGTGCTCCGGGCAACCCGGGGGCACTAACTGCAAGATCGCGGGCTGATGAGGGTTCGGGCAGGCGCGGAGGGAGGGAGGGGAGGGAGGGGTGGGGAGGGGGCGGGAGGAAGGGAGGGGGCGGGAGGGAGGGGGGAGGGAGGGAGGGGGGCGGGTGGGAGAGGGTCAGCGGCGGGAGTCGGCGGGTTCGTCGGGGCCGACGAAAGCCTCGCTGCGGGCGTCGCCGTCGTCGCTGCCACCGAAGAGCCGGGCGTCGTCGGGCACCTCGACGTCGGTGAGGCGACGGACCGGCCGGCGGGGTCGTACCCGCTGCCACGCGAGGCTGCTCTCGGCGTCGCCGATCTCGGTACGCATCCGGGGCATGGCGGTCGGCTGGTGGTCCCGGATCCAGGAGACCAGGTGTTCGCGGACCAGGCAGCGCAGGTCGAAGAGGCTGCCGGCGTCGGCGGCGCTGACCAGGGCACGCACCTTGACCGTCCCGCCGGTCGCGTCGGTCACCTGGAGCACGCAGACCCGGCCGTCCCACAGGTCGGTGCTCTCCACCAGCCGCCGCAACTCCTCCCGCATGGCCTGCACCGGGATCGCCCAGTCGACGTCGAACTCGGCGGTGCCCAGCACCGCCGCCTCGGTCCGGGTCCAGTTCTGGAACGGCTTGGTGGTGAAGTACGAGGTGGGCAGGATCAGCCGCCGGTCGTCCCAGATCTGCACGACCACGTAGCTGAGGGTCAGCTCCTCGATCCGGCCCCACTCCCCCTCGACCACCACCACGTCGTCGAGGCGGACCGCGTCGCTGAAGGCGAGCTGGAGGCCGGCGAACACGTTGCCCAGCAGGCTCTGCGCGGCCAGCGCGGCGACCACACCGGCCACACCGGCACTGGTCAGCACGCCGGCGCCGATGCCGCGTACGGCCGGGAAGGTCATCAGCATCACGCCGAGCGCCAATACGACGATCACCGCGATCGTCAACCGGCGCAGCATGACCACCTGGGTCCGCACCCGCCGCGCGTGCCGGTTGTCCGGCACGTCCACCCGGAACCGGGCCAGTGCGGTGTCCTCCGCCACGACGAGCAGCGAGGCGACCAGCCAGGCGACGCTGGCGATCACACCGAGCACCAGCAGGTGCAGCAGCACCTGCCGCCACTGCTCGCCGACCGCGTAGCCGGTGCTGAAGCGCACGCCGAACTGGACGGCGAGGACGGTGGCGGCGACCTGGATCGACCGGTGCGCGTGGTCGGTGAGTTCGGTCAACAGCAGCGAGCGCCGGCCGACCCGCCGGACCAC
Organism: Micromonospora sp. NPDC048170; assembly: GCF_040652795.1. Classification (NCBI taxonomy): domain Bacteria; kingdom Bacillati; phylum Actinomycetota; class Actinomycetes; order Micromonosporales; family Micromonosporaceae; genus Micromonospora; species Micromonospora sp. NPDC048170. Next base: position 379,490 of record NZ_JBEZMR010000003.1, on the reverse strand, counting down.
GCGGTGCGTGACCTCGACCGCGAACAGGGCGATCGCCGCCGCGGCGAGCGTGGCGACGATCGTCCCGAGGTAGCTCTGCACGGGTTGTTTCCTCCTCCTTGCGCCGGGCACCTGCTTCGGACAAAGGCCCAATGGTGCCCGGCATCACCGAAATCGACCAGGTTTCAGACCTTGCGATACCGGGACTGGAGGAAGCAGAAGAGACCGAAGGCGGCGATACCGAGCGCCACCAGGGTGAGCAGCAACTGACCGTACGACTGCTCGCGCAGGGTGCGCAGCGCCGCGTCCAGGCCGCGGGCCTTCTCCGGGTCGTAGTTGACGGCGGCCAGGATGACCAGCAGGCCGGAGATGCCGTACGCGACGCCCTTGGAGACGTAGCCGGCGATGCCCAGGCGGCGGGTGAGCTGGCGCGTCTTCGGGCTCATCTCGCCGGTCCTGAGGTGCTTCTCGAAGCGCTTGATGATCCCGTAGATCACCAGGCCGACGCCGATCGCGGCGAGGCCGAGCCCGACCAGGCCGACCAGCCAGCGACCGCCGGAGGTCTCCATCGCCTTACCGGTCAGTGCCTCCTGCTGGTCGGCGCTGTTGGAGCCGGCGTCCCGGAAGACCTTGAAGGCCGTCCAGGCGAAGTAGAGGTAGACCAGGGTCCGCCCCGCCGAGGCGAGCCGCTCCCAGACGCGCTCCTTGCCGCGCTCGGCGCGGTGCCCGACGGCCGCCTCCAGCGCCTGCCAGATCGCCATGGCGAGCAGGCCGACCGCGATCGTGATGACGAGGAACTTGCCCAGGGGCTGGGCGGCGAGGGTGCGCAGCGCGCCGGACTGGTCGCCGTCGTCGGCGGGCTTGCCGAACGCGATCTGCAACGCCAACCAGGCGAAGAGGAGGTGCACGATGCCGTAGCCGATGAAACCGACTCGGGCCAACAGTTCGAGCCACCTGCTGTTCGCCGTGCGGGAGGCGGTGGCTTCGGCGTTCCGGGTGAGTGACATGGCGCCACAATCACCGAATACGAAGATTTCCAAACGTCGGCCACCGCCACCCCGGGCGGACTCAGTTCCCCGGGTTCCTCGACACCCGGATCTTGACCTCCTGGTCGGTGACGCTGTCCAGCGTCACCGCGAGGCCGCCGACCTCGGTGGCCTGCTGGCCCGTCGTCAGCGACAACTTCTCGCCGGCGACCTCGACGGTCACCTGGTCGCCCTGCGCGCCGACCAGCTTGGCCTCGACCCCGAGAATGGTGGTGCTGGCCTCCACGCCCCGGTCGAAGGTGACCGTGCAGGCGTCCAGACCGCAGTCTGTGCTGGCGCCCTCGGAGCTGCAGCCGGCGAGCACGGCGACGCCGAGCGCCAGGCCGGCCAGCAGACCGGCAGCCCGGCGGGTGGGGGTCAGCGGGAAGTCAACACGTCGATTCGTCACCCGGGCAAGGGTACGAGACGCCGGCCACTGTGGCAGCACGTGATCATCCGCCGAGGTGGGGCGCCGGTGGCGGGGGTTAGGGTCCCGGTCATGCCCTTCGACATCGCCCGTACCCGGGCCGCCTACCCCGCCCTCGCCGAGGGCTTCGTCCACCTCGACGGCGCCGGGGGCACGCAGACCGCCGCCCCGGTGATCGACGCGGTCACCGCCGCCATGCGCGCGGCGGTGGGCAACCGCAGCGCCGCCTTCGGGCCCGGCCGCCGGTCGCTGGAGATGGTGGCCGACGCCCGCTCGGCGGTGGCCGACCTGCTCGGCGCGCGGCCCGAGGGGGTGGTGCTGGGCCCGAGCGCGACGGCGCTGACGTACACCCTGGCCCGGACGCTGGGTGCCGGGTGGCGCCCCGGCGACGAGGTGGTGGTCTCCCGGCTCGACCACGACGCGAACGTGCGCCCCTGGGTGCAGGCCGCGGAGGCGGCCGGCGCGACGGTGCGCTGGGCCGAGTTCGACCGGGACACCGCCGACCTGCCGGCGGCCCGCTACGCGGAGCTGGTCGGCGAGCGGACCCGCCTGGTCGCGGTGACCGCGGGCAGCAACGCGACCGGCACCGTCCCGGACGTGGCGGCGATCGCCGCGACCGCGCACGCCGCCGGCGCGCTGGTCTGCGTCGACGGGGTGCACTCGGTGCCGCACGGCCCCACCGACGTCGCCGCGCTGGGCGCCGACTTCCTGGTCACCAGCGCCTACAAGTGGTCCGGGCCGCACCTGGCCGCCATGGTGGCCGACCCGGCCGTCTGGGAGCGGCTACGCCCGGCGAAGCTGCTGCCGTCCTCCGACGCGGTGCCGGAGCGCTTCGAGTACGGCACCCCGAGCTTTCCCCTGCTGGCCGGCGTGGCCGCCGCGGTGGACCACCTGGCCGGGCTGGACCCGACGGCCACCGGGAGCCGGCGCGAGCGGCTGCTCGCCGGGCTGACGGCCGCGCGGGCGTACGAGGAGTCGCTGCTGGACCGGCTGCTCGCCGGACTGGCCGCCCTGCCCGGGGTCACGGTGCTGGGCTCCCCCGCCCGGCGCTGCCCGACGGTGTCCTTCCGGCTGGCGGGGCTCTCCCCGCAGGAGACCCAGGAGAAGCTGGGTGCGGCCGGCTTCTGCCTCTCCGCCGGCGACTACTACGCGTACGAGTACTTCCAGGCGATGGGGCTGCGGGACAGCGGCGGGGCGGTGCGGGCCAGCCTCTACCACTACAACACGGCCGACGAGGTGGACCGGTTGCTCGGCGAACTGGACCGGCTCGCCGGTGGCGGGGGCAGAATGGCCGGGTGAGCACCCTGGTCGAGGACAATCCCGCCAAGCACCGCTTCGAGATCCTGGTCGACGACGCGCTGGCCGGGTTCACGGCGTACCTGCCGCACGGCGAGGTGCTGGTCTTCACCCACACCGAGGTCGACTCGAGGTTCCAGAACATGGGCGTCGGCGCGGCGCTGATCCGGGGCACCCTCGACCAGCTCCGCGATCGCGGCACGACGGTGGTGCCGCGCTGCCCGTTCATGGCGGCCTTCATCGACCGCCACCCCGAGTACGCCGACCTGGTCACCCCCGAGCCGTAGCGCGGGGGCGACCGGGCCGGTCAGCGACCCGTCAGCAGCCCGGCGGCGGCGTGGGCGGCGGCCCGGGTGGCGCCGTGGGTGGCGACGTGGACCGCGCCGGTGACCAGCGCGGGCACGCCCAGCTCGACCACGACCGCGTCCGGGCGGGCGGCCAACGCGCGGGTCACCGCCGCCCGCATCCAGTCGTGCCGGTGCAGGTCGCGCACCACCAGCACCACGCACCGGCCGGCTGCCCCGGCGGTCGGGTCGGCGGGCACGTCGGCCTCGGCGTACCGGACGGTGCTGGTGCCGGCGAGCAGGTCGACCAGCGGGGCGGCGAGCCCCCACGGGGTCTCCGGGCCGATCGCGATGTTGCGGGGCGGCTCGAACTCGACCACGTGCGCGGGACCGGTCAGCGGCAGCGCGCCGACGCCGGCGGGCGCGGTGGTGACCCGCAGCGCCCGGCGGGCGGCAGCCAGCCCGACGGCCGAGCCGGCGGCGCTGGGGCGGGGTCGGAGCGGCCGGTCGGCCCGGGCGGCCACCGTCCAGGCGGCGAGCTGCCCCACCCGCTTGGCCGCCTCGGTGAGGCGTTCCTCGGGCAGGTCGCCGGCGACGACCGCGGCGACGATGGCGTCGCGCAGCAGTCGCGCCGAGTCCTCGTCGGCGCGCTCCCCGCCGATGCAGATGGCGTCGGCGCCGGCCGCGAGGGCGCGCACCGCCGCGCCCGCGAAGCCGTACCGGTCGGCGACCGCCCGCATCTCCACCGCGTCGGTGACCACGACGCCGGAGAAGCCCAGCTCGTCGCGGAGCAGCCCGCCCAGGATCCGCCCGCTGAGGGTGGCCGGCAGCTCCGGGTCCAGCGCCGGCACCAGCAGGTGGCCGGTCATCACCGCCTGCACCCCGGCGGCCACGGCGGCCCGGAACGGGGCCAGCTCCACGGCGTCGAGGCGGGCCCGGTCGGCGGTGATCCGGGGCAGGTCGTGATGCGAGTCGACCCTGGTGTCGCCGTGCCCGGGGAAGTGCTTGGCGCAGGCGGCGACCCCACCGGCCTGGAGGCCGCGCACCCAGGCGGCGGTGTGCCGGGCGACCAGGGCCGGCTCGGCGCCGAAGGCGCGTACGCCGATCACCGGGTTGGCCGGGTTGGAGTTGACGTCCGCGTCGGGGGCGTAGTTGAGGGTGATCCCCAGCGCGGCGAGGTCGGCGCCCAGGTCGCGGGCGACCCCCTCGGTCAGCGCCGGGTCGTCCACCGCGCCGAGGGCGAAGTTGCCGGGCCGGGAGCTGCCCCGGACCGACTCGATCCGGGTGACGTCGCCGGCTTCCTCGTCGATGGCGACGATGACGTCGGGGCGTTCGGCGCGCAGCGTGGCGGTGAGGGCGGCCACCTGCTCCGGCGTGACCACGTTGCGGGCGAAGAGCACCACCGAGCCGAGGCCCTCGCCGAGCCAGCGGCAGATCCAGGGCGGCGGCGTGACGCCGACGAACCCCGGTTGCAGGACGGCGGCGGCCAGGGCCGACAGGCTTCCGCCGGGGGCGCTCACGCCGGCCCGCCCGCGTGGTGGCTGATGTGTCGCTCGATCATCGCGGTCGTCGTACCCCCGTTTTCTCCGCCCCCGGGCGGCCCGCCACCGGCGGCGGTGCTGCCATGGTCACATCGCACGAAGGAATAGTCAATAAACCTTACAGTTGCCGTCCGGCCCGGAGCTGGGGACAGTTCGGGGATGGATCCCCTGCTGCTGGCCGACGCCACGAGCCCGGCCGACATCCCCGGCGTACGCCTGCTCGGCCTGGTGGTCGGCGGCCTGTTGCTGCTCGCCGCGATCCGCGCGATGTTCCGGCGCTGAGCGCGTCACGGCCCCGCCGCGACGCCGACGGTTCGGCGGCGGCCACCGGGGTACCGCCTGCCTCGTTGGGACGATCAGACGCGGCGAGGGGGAACGATGAGGATCGGCTACTTTCTGTCCACCGAGGAGTACCCGCCGGCCGAGCTGCTGGAACAGGCGCGCGGTGCGGAGCGGGCCGGGTTCGGGTCGCTCTGGATCTCCGACCACTACCACCCGTGGACGGACGCGCAGGGGCAGAGCCCCTTCGTCTGGTCGGTGATCGGTGCGCTCAGCCAGGTCTGCCGGCTCCCGGTCACCACCGCCGTCACCTGCCCGACAGTGCGCATCCACCCGGCCGTCGTCGCGCAGGCGGCGGCCACCAGCGCGGTCATGCACTCCGGCCGGTTCGTGCTCGGGGTGGGCAGCGGCGAGGCGCTCAACGAGCACATCCTCGGCGACGCCTGGCCGCCGACCGACGTCCGGCTGGAGATGCTGGCGGAGGCCGTCGAGGTGATGCGCGAGCTGTGGCGGGGTGGCTTCGTCAACCACCACGGCAGGCACTACACCGTCGAGCACGCCCGGATCTACACGCTGCCGGACACTCCGCCGCCGGTCTACGTCTCGGGTTTCGGCCCCAAGGCGGTCGACCTGGCGGCCCGGATCGGCGACGGCTTCGTCAACACGTCCCCCGACGCCGAACTGGTCCGGCGGTTCCGGGAGGGCGGCGGCGGCGACAAGCCGTGCCAGGCCGGCTTCAAGGCGGCGTACGCGCCGACCGAGGAGGAGGGCGTACGGATCGCGTACGAGCGCTGGCCGAACGCCGGGGTGCCGGGCGAGCTGTCCCAGGTGCTGCCCTCGCCCCGGCACTTCGAGCAGGCCGCCGAGCTGGTCCGGCCGGAGATGATGAAGGACGCCTTCGTCTGCGGGCGGGACGCCGACGCGCACCTGGCGAAGATCGACGAGTACGCCAAGGCCGGCTTCGACGAGGTCTACGTGGCCAACACCGGCCCGAACTGGCAGGGCCTGCTCGACCTCTACCAGCGCGAGGTGCTCCCCCTCGTGCGTTGACCAGCGCCGGGCCCATGTTCCCGCCAGTGGGACTGCCCAGGCCCGGGCATCCCCCGTCAGTGGGGCTGCCCCGGCGCGGCGCAGGTCAAGGTTCGGCGCAGTCGCGCATACCCGACGGGCGTGCCGACGTCTTCGCGCTCGTCGGGGTGGTCGACGTGGTAGCGGATCGCGTCGGTGAGGAACCACGGGTGCACCCGGAGCCAGGTGAGCGCCAGGCGGGGCGCGGTGCGCGAGCCGCGCAGCAGACCACGCCGCTCGACCAACTCGGGACGGGTCACGGTGAGTATCAACCGGTCCCCGTCCCACTGCCGGGCCGGGGTGCCGGGGCACAGCGCCACCCAGGGGATCGTCCGGCGACCGAACGGCTCCCGGATCTCGATCCCCAAAGGGGTGAGGTCGACCCGTGGACTCCCGCTGAACACCGCCGCGACCAACGCCCCGATCAGCAGCGCGGCCACCGCCACCATGACGGCCGGCGGCAGCACCAACGCGTACCGGAGCGGGGCCGACGGGGCGTCGGGGTCGTCCAGCCAGTCGAAGTCCGCCACCGGGACGGTGGCGCTCGTCATCACCAGCACCTGCCCGGCGACGAACCAGCCGAAGCCGGAGACCGGCGGCACCCGAAGCCGGGGCCCGTTCGTCAGTGTCAGCTCGGTCGGCCGCTGCCACGGGTGCCGCGCGGCCAGCGCCGCCAGGCAGAAAGCCAGCAGTGCCAGCCCGAACGGCACCGAGTGCAGCAGCAGGCCAGCCCAGAAGCCGGGTAAATCCCACGTGGTGACCGTGGCTGTCCAGGCCACCGCGATCGCCAAAGCCGCGGCGACGAGCAGCCGGGGAACGCCGATGGCTGTGACACGCGACGCCCGGGTGGGGGCGGTCGGCCCGGGGACGATGGGATGCATGGTCACAGGATGGCCCGCGCCGTCCAGTCACGCCGTCCCGAGCGTCGGGGGCCGGCATCCGTGGCCGGGTGTGGGTCAGCCGGCGGTCGGGGCGATGCCGCGCAACAGGGTGTCGGCCAGGTCGTCGACAGCCTGCTCGGAGAACTCGGGCGGCAGCTGGCCGGCCGGGTCGAGCAGGCGGCTGAGCACCAGGTCGTGGCAGACCCCGACGACCAGCGCGGCGACGGCGTCCACCCGGGCATCCGGGGCGACCCGTCCGAGCTGCTGCTCGGCCCGCAGGTAGTCGACCAGCGTGGAGCGCACCGACGAGCCGTCCGCCGTCGACGGGGCCAGCTCGGCGAAGCGGGCGAGGACCCGGGGCTGGTGCAGCAGGCCGGTGAGGGCCGGCAGGATCGCCGCGTGCAGGGCGAGCGCGCGGGTGAGATGGGTGCGCAGGTTGGCCTCCACCGTGGCGGTGCCCGCCTCCGGCAGCGGCCCGCCACCCGCCGCGGCCGAGCCGACGTGGGCGTGCAGCGCGTACGCGAGCAACTCCTCCTTGTCGGCGAAGTGGTTGTAGAGCACGCCGTCGGCGACACCGGCCTCCCGGGCGATGTCGCGGACGGTCAACCCACCGGTGCCCCGTGCGGCGATGAGCCGTCGCGCCGCGGCGATCAGGTGGTCGCGCAGGCTCTGGTCGCCGCCGCGCAGCGCCGCCGCTCTCCTGGGTGACATCACCCGCATCGTAGAGAACCCGCCGCCGGATCCGCCCGTCAGCCGGCCCGTCGGGCGGTGACCAGCCAGGCGGTGCCACGCAGGCGTACCGCGTCGGGCTGCTGGTGGCGGCGCAGCGCGTCGGTCAACGCGGCGGTGGCCCGCTCGGCGGTCGCCCGGTCCACCTGGTCAAGCCGGTGGCGCAGCGGGCCCCAGCCGGCCAGGAAGTCGGCGGCCTCGACGGCGTCCCGTCCCCAGTTCTGCGACGCCTCGACGGCGACGCAGTCGACGTCGAGGAAACCGGCGTCCGTGAGCACCCGGCGGGCCACCGCGGGATCGGACAGGGACAGCGGACCCGCGACGCCCGTCCCGTCGGTCTCCGGCTGCGGCAGCCGGGCGGCGAACGCGGCGAGCACCGACCCGAGGTCGCCGCGACGGAAGTCGTCCAGGCAGACGAAGGCGAGCCGACCGCCGGCCCGCAGCGCCCGCCCGACGTTGGCAAACGCGGCCACCGGGTCGGCGAAGAACATCACGCCGAACCGGCTCAACGCCACGTCGAACGCCGCGGGCGGGAACGGGTGGACCTGGGCGTCGCCCTGGACGAACCGTACGTCCGGCGGGCCGTCGGCCGCGGCGACGGCCCGCGCCCGTTGCAGCATCGGCGCGGACAGGTCGACGCCGAGGGCGCCGACGCCGCCGCGGCGCGCGGCCAGCCGGGTCAGCTGGCCGTTGCCGCAGCCCACGTCGAGGACCCGGTCACCGGAGCGGACGACGCCCAGCAGTACGTCGTTGAATCCACTGTTCACCGCGTCGTAACGGTCGTGGTGCCGGGCCCAGTGCCGCCCCTCGTAGCCGTTCCACGCCTGCGACTGCTGCTGGTTGACGAGCACCGGCCGGCCTCCGATCGGTTAAATGAACAAACGTTCATGAGCGTGTGTTCATAATGAACTCGACGGCTCTCCCCTGTCAACGGGGCCGGCGTCGCACCGGCACTCCGAGCCACCGGAACCCCCGGTTTCGCCGCTGTACGGGCCGGGTACCTCCGGCTCTCGATGAAACTGTCCACGCACTCGACGACACTGCGCCGCGCGGCCAGGAGCCTCTTCGGCTGGACGGCGCTGCGGCCCCACCAACTGGCCGCCATGCGGGCGGTGATGAAGCGCCGCGACGCCCTGGTGGTGCTGCCCACCGGCGCCGGCAAGTCGGCGATCTACCAGATCCCGGCCAGCCTGATCCCCGGCCCGACCGTGGTCATCTCCCCGCTGCTCGCCCTCCAGCAGGACCAGATCGCGGCGCTCAACGAGCGGCAGCGACCCGAACTGCGCGCGGTGCGGATCAGCTCGAACGAGTCGGCCGCCCAGCAGGCGGAGGCGATCGCCGAGATCCGCGACGGGCGGGCCGAGTTCCTCTTCATCACCCCGGAGCAGCTCGCCAACCCCGCCCGGATGGCCGAGGTGAAGTCGCTGAGGCCGGCGCTGGTGGCGATCGACGAGGCGCACTGCATCTCCGCCTGGGGGCACGACTTCCGCCCCGACTACCTGGCGCTCGGCCACCTCATCGACGGCCTCGGCCGGCCGCCGGTGGTGGCGCTGACCGCCACCGCCTCCCCGCCCGTACGCGACGACATCATCGCCCGGCTGCGGCTGCGCGAGCCCGAGGTGGTGGTCTCCGGGCTGGACCGGCCGAACCTGTTCCTCGAGGTGGCGCACTGCCCGACCGAGGACTACCGGTGGCGGCGGCTGATCGCCCTGCTGCGCGACGACACCCGGCCCGGCATCATCTACGTTCCCACCCGGCGCTCCGCCGAGGAACTGGCGGCCCGGCTCACCGACGCCGGTTTCCCGGCGCAGCACTACCACGGCGGGATGGCGGCCGGTGCCCGCGCCGACCTGCACGAGGCGTTCCTCGCCGACCAGGTGCCGATCATGGTGGCCACCTCGGCCTTCGGCATGGGCATCGACAAACCGAACATCGCCTGGGTGGTGCACATGGCACTGCCGGACTCGCCGGACAGCTACTTCCAGGAGATCGGGCGGGCCGGCCGCAACGGCGACCCGGCCCGGGTGCTGCTGCTGTGGCAGGCCGAGGACGTCGGGCTACAACGGTTCTTCAGCGGCGGCCTGCCGGACCCCGGCGAGCTGCGCGACCTGTCCGCACTGCTGCGCGGGAAGGCGCGCAACAAGAAGGAGCTACGCGAGCTCACCGGCCTCGGCCCGCGCAAACTCGGCCAGTACCTCGCCCTCCTGGAGCAGGTGGGCGCGGCCGAGCCGAGGGCGAAGCAGCGCATCGGCGCCCCCCGCTACTCCCCGACCCCCGTGGACGCCGCCGCGGCGGCACTGGCGGAGGCCGAGCGGCAGCAGGCCGTGACGCGGTCGCGTACGGACATGATGCGGGCCTTCGCCGAGACCACCGCCTGCCGGGGGCAGACGCTGCTGGCCTACTTCGGCGAGCGGATGACCCAGGTCTGCGGGCACTGCGACAACTGCCACGCCGGCACCAGCACCCCCGACGACGGCGCGGTCGGGCCCTTCCCCGTGCACAGCCAGGTCCGGCACCCGGAGTGGGGTCCCGGCCTGGTGCTGAGCTACGAGGAGGACCGGATGACGGTTCTCTTCGACGAGGTGGGGTACAAGACGCTGTCCGTCAGCGTGGTGTCCGAACAGGGCCTGCTGACCCTCGACTAGCCTGAGCCGGGCACCGCTGGCGGGGCCGTGGACGACGATCGACATCAGTGCGGAAAGGGGCGTTGCCGTGATCGAGCAGCCGGCGTACACCGGATTCGGTTTCTCCGACGAGGAGTGGGGGCTGCTGGTCGGCCTGCCGCAGTCGGTGCTGACCGCGGCGAGTGCCGCCGAGTCCGACGGCACCCGGCGCACCAGGGCCGAGAACGCAGCCGGGCTGGAGACCATCGCCGCCGGCCGGGAGTCGGCCAGCCCGCTGGTCGCGGCCGTGGCCGGCGAGATCGTCGCGCAGGTGGGCGACCCGGAGGCCGGCGAGGAACTGCCGGTCATCGCGCCCTCCGAGCCGCGCGCCTACCTGGAGGACGTGCTGGGCCGGGCCAAGCAGGCGGCGACGCTGCTGGCCGCCCGGACGGACGAGGGCGAGGCCGGCGCGTACAAGCACTGGCTGGTGGAGATCGCCGAGCAGGTGGTGGGCGCGGCGTCCAGCGGCGGCATCCTGGGCCTCGGCGGGGACGTCGTCAGCGACTCGGAGCGGCGCTTCCGCGACCGGCTCGCCCAGGTGCTCAATGACTGACGCGACGACCACGACGGCGGCACCGGACGAGGTCCGGTGCCGCCGTCGCGCGTCCCGGCGGAGGCGTGGCCGCGTCCCGGCGGAGGCGTGGCCGGGTGGTGATCGGATGGCGGCGTCGGGCGCGCGGGCGGTCAGGCCACGCGGCGGCGGAACAGCGCGGCGGCCAGCAGCACCGAGACGGCCAGGATGCCGAGGCACCAGGCCACCGCCACGGCCGGCGCGGAGCCCGCCGGGGTGCCCAGCAGCAGGGCCCGCAGCGTCTCGATGACGGGCGTGACCGGCTGGTGGTCGGCGAAGCCGCGGATCCAGCTCGGCATCGTCTCCACCGGCACGAACGCGCTGCTGGGGTAGGGCAGGAACATCACCATGAAGGTGAAGCCGTTGGCGGCCTCCGGCGTGCGGGCCAGCAGGCCGAACGCCGCCGACAGCCAGGACACGGCGAGCAGGAAGAGCAGCAGCACCCCGAACGCGGCCAGCCAGCGCAGCGGGGCCACGGCCGGGCGGAAGCCGATGGCGACGGCGACGGCCAGCACCAGCACGGTGGAGACGGTGTTGCGGACGAGGCTGGCGGCGACGTGCCCGCCGAGGATCGCGGTGGCGCTGACGTCCATCGTGCGGAACCGCTCGACGATCCCGTTGGTCAGGTCGGTGGTCACGCTGACGGCGGTGCCTGCCGCGCCGAAGCCGGCGCAGAGCAGCAGCACGCCGGGCACGACGTAGGTGACGTACCGGGTGCCGGTGTCGATCGCGCCGCCGAAGAGGTAGACGAAGAGCAGCATCAGGATCACCGGCAGCAGCAGCGAGGTGAGCAGCGCGTCGACGTTGCGCCGGGACAGCCGCAGGCAGCGCGCCACCATGACGAGGGCCTCGCCGGCACGGGACGGTCGCAGGGTCAGCTCAGACACCGGCCACCTCCCGGCGGCCGGCCACCGGGTCGCCGGTGAGGGTGAGGAAGACGTCGTCCAGGGTCGCCTCGCGCACGGTGAAGCGGGCGAGCCCCCGCCGGTCGGGGTCGACCTCGTCGAGCAGGTCGCGGACCTCCGGCGCGCCGCCGTCGGTGGCCACCGCCAGCTCCAGCCGGGCCGGCTCCCGGTGCGTGACCCGGTCGCCGAGCCGACGCGCCGCCTCGGCGAAGCTCTGCGCGTCACGCAGCGTCAGCTCCAGCCGGTGGGCGCCGAACCGACGCTTGAGCTCGCTCGCGCTCCCCTCGGCGGCCAGCCGCCCCCGGTGCAGCATGGCGATCCGGTCGGCGAGCCGGTCGGCCTCCTCCAGGTACTGCGTGGTGAGCAGCACCGTCACCCCACGGCCGGCCAGCTCGGCGACCACCTCCCACAGGCCCTGCCGGCTGCGCGGGTCGAGGCCGGTGGTCGGCTCGTCGAGGAAGATCACGGACGGCTCGCCGACCAGGCTGGCCGCGAGGTCGAGGCGGCGGCGCATCCCGCCGGAGTAGGTCACCACCTGCCGCCCGCCGGCGCCGACCAGGTCGAAGCGCTCCACCAGCTCGGCGGCACGTCGCCGGGCGGCGGCCGGGGCCAGCCCGGCCAGCCGCGCCATCATGTGCAGGTTCTCCGTGCCGGTCTGCTGGTCGTCGAGCGCCGCGTGCTGGCCGGCGAGGCTGATCGCCCGCCGTACCCGGCGCCGGTCGCGGACCACGTCGTGGCCGTCCACCCGGGCCACGCCCCCGTCGGGCGTGGCGAGCGTGGCCAGGATCCGCACGGTCGTGGTCTTGCCGGCTCCGTTGGGGCCGAGCAGGGCGTACACGCTGCCCCGGGTCACCCGCATGGTCAGGCCGTCGAGCACCGCCACCGGGCCGTAGGACTTGCGTAGGTCGACGGTCTCCACCGCCAGGGCTGTCGCCTCCATCACCCTTACCCTCCGTGTTCTGCGTATTGCATACGCTATTCTGCGTGCACCATACGCAGAAGATAGGATGGCGGTCAACACCGGGAGGTGAGGATGAGCGACGCCGACGTCGAACTGCCGGAGAGCATCGAGCTCGCCTGGGGTCTGCGGGAACGGCCCGGCAAGGGGCCCCGGCGCAGCCTCACCATGGAGCAGGTGGTGGCCGCCGGCATCCGGGTCGCCGAGGGCGACGGGCTGCCGGCGGTGTCGATGAGCCGGGTGGCCGGCGAACTGGGCGTGGCCACCATGTCGCTCTACCGCTACGTCTCCGCCAAGAGCGACCTGCTCGAACTGATGGCCGACACCGCGTACGGCGACCCGCCGGCGCCACGCGGCCCGGACGAGGGCTGGCGGCCGGCACTCGCCCGCTGGGCACTGGCCAACGTGACGGCGATCCACCGCCACCCGTGGATCCGGCAGGTCCCGGTCAGCGGCCCGCCGATGGGCCCCAACGGGGTCCGCTGGATGGAGGCGGGGCTGGCCGCCCTGCGCGGCACCGCCCTGCGGGGCACCGAACGGCTCTCGGCCATCCTGCTGGTCAGCGGGTACGCCCGGTACTGGGCCACGCTCACCGCCGACATGACCGAGGCGGCGGCACGCGAGCAGCTCAGCCCGGAGGACGTCGGCATGCGGTACTGGCAGCAGCTCGCCCGGCTGACCCGGCACGGCCCCTACCCCGCGATCCGGGAGCTCCTGGCCGAGGGCGCCGAGGGCGGGGACGACGAGGAGTTCGAGGCGGAGTGGCGCTTCGGCCTCGACCGGATCCTCGACGGTGTCGAAACGCTGATCCGCAGCCGCGCGGCGGCGGACTGAGCCGGGCAGCGCCCCGCGCCGTCCTGCCTCGTCGCCGCCCGTTGCCGGAAAACGCCGTGGAGAGCTGGCCGGCCACCATGGACAATGGCCACCGGAACGATCGGGGGCGGAGGGCGCGGATGCTGTTGCGGACCACCGTCGACACCGAGCAGGTGCCTGCGGCCGAACGCTTCGGGATGTGGCTCGACCTGGTGGCGCGTACGGCGTCGCCGCTGCGGATCCGCAGCGAGCATGCGCACGACTTCGCCGCCCGGGCGGAGATCATCGCACTCGGCCCGATCCAGGTGGTCAACTACCGGTACCCGTCGCTGGAGGGCGTCCGGGCGCCGCGGCATGGACGCGAGTCGGCCCCCGAGATCTACACGCTGGCGCTCACCGTCGACGGCGACGGCGCGGCCAGCCAGGCCGGTCGGAGCAGCGTGCTGGGGCCCGAGGAGTTCATCTTCTACGACGGGTCGCGTCCGCACGGGGTCCGGCACCTCGGCGACGACCATGGCCGCGAGCCGGCCCGCTCCGTCGTGGCGCTCATCCCGCACGCCGCGCTGCCGCTGCCGCCGGACCGGCTGGCGCCCCTGCTCGGCGGACGGATGTCGGGCACCGAGGGGATCGGCGCCCTGCTGGCCCAGTTCCTCCTCCAGATCGCCCACCATCCCGAGCAGTACCACGCCACCGATGCCGCCCGGCTCGGCAACGTCGGGCTCGACCTGGCGTCCACCATGCTCGGCCGGCACCTGGCGGCCGAGGACGCGGTGCCGACCGAGGCCCGCCGGCGCGCGCTCGTCACCCAGGTACGGGCGTACATCCAGCGGCACCTCGGGGACGCCACGCTGAGCCCGCAGGTGGTGGCGGACGCGCACCACGTCTCGCTGCGTACCCTGCACCGGCTCTTCGAGGCCGAGGAGTCGACGGCCGCGTCGTACATCCGTGAGCTACGGCTGGCGCGGTGCCGGCACGACCTCGCCGACCCGGGCCTGCGCGGCCAGCCGATCCAGGCGATCGCGGCCCGCTGGGGCTTCCCCGACAAGGCGCACTTCAGCCGGGTCTTCCGCAAGGCGCACGGCGTCGGGCCGCAGACCTGGCGGGCCGGCCAGCAGGACGGGAACGGCACGCAAAGTCAACCCGACGGCGTCCACGGTCAACCCTGACGGGGCAGACTGACACCGCAGCGGCCCGATCCCTCTCCCGCCAGCGGCGCCGTCGGGATCGGACCGCGAACGGGGGCCGTGGCGAGCGCCCGCCGCCCGCGGCGGCGGTGGGCGGCGCCCGGTGACCACCCCGGCCTCCCAGGGCCCGGCCCGGTCAGCGATCGACGCGGGGGTTGACTCAGGCGTCCTCGAGCAGTTCGAGCACGATCCGTTCGGCCTTCTCCCGGGGCGTTCCCGGGTCCACCGGGGCCACCGTGCCGTCGTGGAAGAGGTCGACCACCCGCGGGTCGACATAGGACGTGCGGGCCACCGTGGGAGTGTTGCCGAGCAGCTCCCCGACCGCGCGCATCACGCCCGCGACCGCCCGCTTGCGGGCCGTGGCCGAACGCGGCGACCCCGCCGTCGCCAGCCCGGTCGCCGCCAGCACCGTCGCGTGCCAGGTCCGGAAGTCCTTCGCCGTCATCTCCCCGCCGCTGGCGTCGCGCAGGTACTCGTTGACCTCGTCGCTGCGCACGTCGCGCCAGTCCTCGCCGTCCCGGTAGCCGAACAGCCGGTCGGCCGCCCGCCGCTGGCGGCGCAGGTTGACCAGGACCCGGCACAGCTCCGGGTCATCGATGCGGCGCACCTGCTCGACGCCGCCCTTCGCGGGGAACTCGAACACCACGCAGCCGCCCCGGGACCGGGCGTGCTCGGGGCGCAGGGTGGACACCCCGAACGTCGGGTCGTCGCCGGCCGCGTACTGGTCGCTGCCGACGCGGAACATCCCCATGTCCAGCAGCCGGGTCACCGTCGCCAACACCCGGTCGCGGTGCAACCCACGGCCGGACAGGTCCCGCCCGACCCGCTCGCGCAACACCGGCAACCGGCGGGCCACCTCCAGCACGTGGTCGAACTTCGCCTCGTCACGCTTCTCGCGCCACTTCGGGTGGTAGAGGTACTGCTTACGCCCGGCCGCGTCGACGCCGGTGGCCTGGATGTGTCCGTTCGGGTGGGGACAGATCCACACGTCCCGCCAGGCGGGCGGGATCACCAGCTCGCGCAGCCGGCCGAGCTGGTCGGGGTCGCGGACCGCCTGCCCGGACGGGTCGAGGAACAGCCAACCCCGGCCGCGCCGGCGTCGCCCGTACCCCGGCCTGCCCGGGTCGCTACGCCGCAACCGCACCGGAGACCCGCACCGCCCGTTCCGCCTCGTCCACGGCGGCCAGCACCTCGTCGATGCCAATGGCCGCCAACGCCGGATGGGTTCCTACCCCTTCCCACCTGGCCATCTGCCGTGCGCCCGCCCACAGCGCCCGGTGCCGGGGACGATCCGGCGGCGGTCCCCACTCCGCCGGGGAGACCGGGCCGAAGAGCACCACCGACGCCGTGCGGTAGCCGGTCGCCAGGTGCGCCACGCCCGTGTCCCCGCTGACCACCAGTCGGGCGTACGCCACCAGCGCCGCCAGCCCGCCCAGGTCCGTCCGGCCGGCCAGCACCGCGTCGGCGGGCAGGCCCGCGGCGTCCGCGATCCGCTGGGCCGTCGCCCGCTCGTCGGGGCTGCCGGTCAGCACCACCCGGTGCCCCCCGGCGGCCAGGTTCCGGGCCAACGCGGCGAACCGTCCGGGCGGCCAGCGCTTCGCCGGGACCTTCGAGCCCGGATGCAGCACGGTCACGCCGGTCGGGACGCCGCCGGGGGCGGGGCGCCGCAGGCCCAGGTCGGTGCGGTCGGCGGGGATGCCGTACCAGTCGAGGAGCCGGCACCAGCGGTCGACCTCGTGTTCGTCGGCGTGCCAGTCGGGGCCGTCGTGGTGGCCAGCCTCCGGGCTGGCGTAGGCGAACAGCCGGCCGGGGCGGGTGCGGGCGAGCAGCCGGTGGGATTCGGGGCCACGGCCGTGCAGGTTGACGGCGACGTGTGGCGCCCGCACGGCCGGGTGGGGTCGACCGAGCCCGTCGGTGGGCACCAGCCGGTCGACGCCGCCGACCAGGTCGACCAGGGGCGCCAGCCAACCGGGTGCCGCGAGGACGAGTTCCCGGTCGGGATGGGCGGCCCGCAGGGCGCGCAGGGCCGGCGTGACCGTCGCCAGGTCGCCGACGCCGAGGGCGCGCAGGGCGAGGATCACGGGTAGGAGGTTTCCTGGTCGGCGCAGACGACCATCTCGCGGACGGCGCAGCCGGCGGGTTGGGACAGCGCGAACATGACGGCGGCGGCGGTGTCGGCGGGGTCGTTGAGGACGGCGTCGGGCCCGGGCCGGTACGCGGCGTCGCGGTCGTCGAAGAAGGCCGTGCGCATACCGCCGGGCACGAGGAGGGTGACGCCGACCCTGCCGGCGAGTTCGGCGGCGAGGGCACGGGTGAACCCGACGACCCCGAACTTCGCGGCACAGTACGCGGTCGCGTCGGCGACCGCCTTGATCCCCAGCGTGGAGGCGACGGTGACGATGCTTCCCCGGGAGGTCTCCAGGAAGGGCAGGGCGGCCCGGACCACAGCCGCCGTGGCGAGCAGGTCGACCGTCACGATCCGGTCCCAGGTCTCGCCGGGGATGTCCGCCAGCTTCCCCGGCACATCCATGCCGGCCGCGGTCACCACCGCGTCCAGCCCGCCCGACCGTTCGGCGAGTTGCCGGGTGGCCGCCTCGGCGGCGCGGGTGTCGGCCAGGTCGCACTCCACCCACGGCACCCCGTCGGCGGGCGCCTGCCGGTCCAGCACCAGCGGCCGGCCGCCCGCCCGGGCCACGGCCGTGACCACGGCGGCACCCAGGCCGCTCGATCCTCCGGTGACCAGGACCGTCCGCCCCACCCCGGGCGGCCCGCCGCTCATCGGGCGTCCTCCGCCGCGCCCGGCCCCCCGAGAAGGGGCCGGCCGGCCCGCGCCCGTGCCGGCTCGCCGGGACCCGCCGACGCGACGCCGGGCGCGGGGCCGGGTGGCGGACAGGCCGGTGGCACCGTGTCGGTGAGCGGCGACCCGACCGCCGTACCGGCCGACGAACGGGCGGCGGCGATGAGCCCGGTGGTGGAGCGGCCGTCCAGGTACGGCACCACCACGGTGTTCCCGCCCCACCGGCTGAGGACCTCCGCCTCGGGCAGGGCGGGTTCGCCGCCGTCTCCGGCGTAGTCGCCGCCCTTCACCCAGACGTCCGGCCGCAGCCACGACAGCGCCGCGTGCGGGGTGGACTCGTCGAAGATCACGACCGCGTCGACGCAGCTCAGCGCCGCGAGCAGCCGGGCCCGGTCGCCCTGCGGGATCACCGGCCGGTCCGGGCCCTTCAACCCCGCCACGCTCGCGTCGGAGTTCAGGCACACCACCAGGCAGTCGCCGAGCTGCCGGGCGGCCTGCAACGTCGCCACGTGCCCGGCGTGCAGCAGGTCGAAGCAGCCGCCGGTGGCCACGACCGTGCCGCCGGACGCGCGTACCGCCGACACCGCGCCGGAGGCCGCGGCCACCCCGACGCGCTCGCCGCCGGGGCCGGAGACCACCGACGGCAGCGGACGCACCGGCCGGGGCAGCGCCGTCGCCACTCCCCCGCCGGCCACGTACGCCGACGCCTCGGCCACCGCCTCCTGCACCGCCTCGGAGACCAGCGCTCCCCGTGCCAGGGCGAGGCTGGCGGTGGCGGCGAACCGGTCCCCCGCGCCGCAGGTGTCCCCCTCGGCGGTGGCCGGGGCAGGCACCACCATCGGGGTCGCACCGGCGTGGCAGAGCAGCGCGCCGTCCCCGCCCAGCGTCACCGCGACCGCACCGGCGCGCCAGCGCTGGCGCAGCCCCTGCGCCCCCCGGGAGGCCGCCGCCAGCCGGGTCGCCCCCGGCGCGACCGGGAACAGCTCCCGCACCTCGGACTCGTTGGGCGTCACGAGGTGCGCCCCCGGCACCGCCGCCGGTCCCCGCGGATGCGGATCCCAGACCACCGGCGCCCGGGTCGCGGCGAGGGCCGCCCGCAGCGCCGGCTGCCGGGCCACGCCCCGGCCGTAGTCGCTGACCAGCACGGCGGAGGCGCTGGCGATCACCCGCAGCACCGCCTCGGACGGCTCGCCCGGCGTACCGGCCGCCCCGCCCCGGTCGTGACGCAGCAGCACCCGGCCCCGGGCGCGCAGGCGGACCTTCTCCGGCGTGCCGCCGCACAGCCCGAGGGGATACACCTGCACCCCGGCGTCGGTGAGCAACGAACTGAGCCGGGCGCCCCCCGCGTCGTCCGCCAACGCGGTCACCAGCACCACGTCGACACCCCGCCCGGCGGCGAAGACCGCGGCCAGCCCGGCGCCGCCGGGCCGGTCCACGTGCGCCGTCTCGTCCAGCACCGGCACGGGCGAGTCCGGGCAGAGCCGGTTCACCACCCCCTCGACGTCCCGGTCCAGCAGGGTGTCACCGACCACCACGACGGGTCCCCTCACGCTTCCCTCCTCATCACGCCTGGACCTGCTGACCTGCACCGCCGTCGAGCACCACCTCGACCCCGGTCCGTACGGGCGCCCCCGGCACGGCGAGCGCCCCCGGCAGGGCCCGCTCGACGTACTCGCAGAGGAGGTGGCTCGTCACGAGATGGAGTTCCTGGACGACCTGGCTGTCGGGTGAGTCGACGGACAGGACGTCGTGGCACAGGTCCGCCAGGGGGTTGGGGGTGGGCCCGGTCAGTGCCCAGCAGGTGAGTCCGCTGCCACGGCCGGCCCGGGCCGCGGTGAGCAGGTTGGCGCTGGTGCCGCTGGTCGACAGCAGCAGCAGGACGTCGCCGTCGCGGCCGTGGGCGCGTACCTGGCGGGCGAAGACCTCGTCGTATCCGTAGTCGTTGCCGATGGCGGTCATCGCGGAGGTCTCGGCGTGCAGGGCGATGGCGGACAGGGGCTGGCGGTCGTCGCGGAGCTTCCCGACGAGTTCGGCGGTGAGATGCTGGGCCTCGGCGGCGCTCCCGCCGTTGCCGGCCACCAGCAGCCGGCCGCCGTCGACCAGCCGGCGCGCGAGGGCCTCCCCCCACCGGGCCAGCAGCGTCTCGTGCCGCCGGTACGGCACCAGCGCCGCCGCCAGGTTCGTCAGGTGTGTGTCGAGCGGCGTGGTCGCCGCCATCAGGCCACCACCCGGGTGGGCCGGCGGACCGCCGCCACGTCGCCGTAGACCTCCACCAGCCGTTCCGCGGTGGCCGCCCACGAGTACCGCCGCCGGGCCCGTTCCCGCGCCGCCGTCGCGTACGCGAAACGGCGGATCCGGTCGTCGAGCAGCCGCTGGATCGCGGTGCCCAGCGCACGCGGGTCCCGGGCCGGCACCAGGTCTCCGGTGACACCCCCGACCACCGTGTCCTTGATCCCGCCGACGGCGGTGCCCACCACGGGCACGCCGCACGCCATCGCCTCCAGGGGGGTGAGCCCGAACGGCTCGTACCAGGGGGCGGCCACGAGGACGTCCGCCGAGCGGTACCAGCGACCCATCTCCTCGCGGGGCACCGCCCCGACCAGCCGCACCCGGTCGGCCACCCCGCAGGTGACCGCGAGGGCGCGCAGCCGGCGGGCGTACGGGTCGGTCTCCAGCAGTCCGGCGGGCGGGCCGCCGACCACCACGCACTCGGCCTCGGGCACGTACGCCATCGCGCGGACGACGGTCTGGAAGCCCTTCCGTTCGACCAGCCGGCCGACGGTCAGGATCCGCGGCCGGTCGTCCTCCCGTTCGGCCGCCGGCCCCAGCGGGGCGAACGTGCCCAGGTTGACGCCGGACGGGACGACCGTCATCCGGGACCGGGGCACCCCCATCCGGACCAGCTCGCCGACCTCGTCCCGGCACTGGGCGATGACGCGGTCGACGGCACGGCCCAGTTCCCGCTCGTAGCCGATCCGGCGGGCCGGGCTGGTGTCCTGCACGCCCTGGTGCCGCCGCTTGACCACCCCGAGCGCGTGGTACGTCTGTACGACCGGGACCCCGGTCTGCCGGCTGGCGGCCAGCGCGGCGAGGCCGCTCATCCAGAAGTGCGCGTGGATCACCTCGGGCATCCAGTCGCCGCCCCGCCACCGGTCGACAAGCCAGCGGCTGAACTCCTTCATGTGCGGCAGCAGGGCGTCCTTGGCGACCGGCTCGGCCGGCCCCGCCGGCACGTGCACCACGTCGTAGCCGTCCGGGCTGCGTACCGTCACCGGCAGGTCCACGGCGTCGCGGCGCGTGTAGACCCGCACCTCGTGTCCGGCGGCCGCGAGGGCGGCGGAGAGCTCGGCGACATGCGTGTTCTGACCGCCGGCGTCCTCGCCGCCCAGGATGGCGAGCGGACTGGCGTGCTCCGAGATCATCGCGATGCGCATACTTCCTCCTCCAGCAGCCGGTCCCAGTCGGCGAGGAAACGGTCGAGGCCGTAGCGGTCCCGGGCGGCGGCGCGGGCCTGCGCCCCCGCCAGGTGTGCCTGCGCCGGCTCGTCGACGAACCGACGGGCGGCGTCGAGCAGGGTGTCGAGCCGGGTGGACAGCGCTCCCGCGCCGGGTGGCACCGCCATCGCCGCCTCGGTGGTGGCCAGCGCGACCACCGGCATCCCGATGGACATCGCCTCGATCAGGCTCAGCCCCAGCGAGGTCCACCGGCACAGGTGCAGGTACGCCCGCCGCCGCCCCAGCTCCGCGTGCATCCGGTGCTGGGGGACGTCGTCGTGGCTGGTGAGCCGGTCGGGCGGCAGACCCAGGTGCTCGGCCAGCCCGGCCACCTTCATGCCGAAGACGTCCAGCGGGGCGATCTCGGCGAACCGGGGCAGCAGGTCGGTGCCGGTGACCCGCCAGCGGCGTACCGGCTCGTTGATCACCACCGCGAGCCGTTCGAGTTCGCCGGTGTACTCCGCGGCGGGGGTGACGATGCCGTGGTCGACCACGGTGGTGCGGGTGGCGCCGGTGTCCCAGAACAGCTCGTTGAACCCGGTGACGTGGGCGATGAGCAGGTCGTCCCGGTCGGCCATGGGGTGCCGGCTGTGCGGGACCTCGCCGTCCTTGGGGGTGTTGTGCTCGACGTAGACGGCGGGAAGGTCACGGCCGGGCCGGCGACCGAGCCACTGCTCGGCGAGGTCGACCTCCTCGGGGCGTTGCAGCACCACCAGGTCGACGTCGGCGGTACGCAGCTGCTCGGGGGTCACCTCGACGGCGGTGTCGGGCCACGGGTAGGTGCGGGCCCGGCCGAGGCCGTAAGGCCCACGGTCCGGGGTGACGGGCACCAGGTACCGGTGCTTACCGTGCACGAACGACGTGGTCCAGGAGCCGTGCACGTGCCAGAGCAGCAGGTTCATCAGCCGCTCCCGCCGATGCTGGCCCCCGCCGGCACGCCGGTTCCCCGGCTGACCGCGGGTGGCTCCGGCCGGACCGGTGGGGTCACCCCGAGCAGCCGCAGCGCGTCGAGGACCTGCCCGGGTTCGATGCCGCTGAGGCAGGGGTGGCCGGGCACCGGGCAGCGCGCGACCCGGGTGTCCCGGCAGGGCGCCTCCGGGTCGCCGAGCCGCACCGTGGGCACCCGCCACGGCCCCCACTGTCCGAACGGGACGGTGGGGGCGAACAGGCTGACCACCGGCACCCCGTGGGCGGCGGCGAGGTGGGCGGGGCCGGTGTTGCCGACCACGACCGCGCCGGCGCCGGCGACCGTCGCGGCGAGCCCGGCCAGAGAGGTCCGCCCGCCGAGGTCGACGGCGACGTCGCCGGCCACCTCGGCGGTCAGCTCCCGCTCGCCGGGGTCGCCGGTGACCACCACCCGGTGGCCGGCGGCGGCCAGTGCGCGGGCGATCCGCGCGGCCAGCTCCGGCGGGCAGCCCCGGGCCTGCGCCGCCGAGCCGGGGTGCAGCACCACGTAGCCCGGCGCGCCGACCTCCGGCGGAGGTGCCGGCGCCGGGCGCAGGCGCAGGGCGGGACCGTCGTGGGCGGCGAGGGTGAAACCGGCGGCGGCGGCGAGCGACAGCGCGCGTTCCGGTTCGGGTACGCCGGCCGGCACGCGGTGCCGGACGTCGAGCAGGCTGCCCGGGTAGTCGTCGCTGATGGCGCTGACGCGGCGCACCCCGGCCAGGCGCAGCAGCAGGGCCAGGGGCAGGGGCGACTGGTGGAAGCTGGTGAAGACGACCGCCTCGTCGGCGCCCACGGCGGCGAGGCGGTCGGCGAGCTGACGCATGTCGGCGGGGTCGACGGGGTCGGGTGCGGGGTCGATCCAGGGCAGCCGGTGTTCGATGATCTCGTCGACGCCGGGCAGGAGTTCCGCCGCGGCGCGTCCCCGGGGTCCACACAGCAGCACCACCCGCTCGGCGGCGGCGGCGACCGCGCGGATGCCGGGCCCGGTGACCAGGACGTCCCCGGCCGAGTCGGCACGCACCACCAGCACCGTCCCCACCTGCCGGGCGGGGCCGCCGTCGGCGTGCCGGTGGCTGGCCGGGTCGACCGCCGCCCGGCGGCGCAGGATCTCCGCGACCGCCGCCGGCAGGTCGGGGGCCACCTGCGGCGCGGCTGCCACCTCCTGCGGTCGGGTCACCGGCGTGGGCACCAGGATCCCCGAGGCTCCGGCGGCGAGCGCCGCGGTCATGTCCCGGCCGATGTCTCCCACCAGCACGCACCGCGCCGGCACCGTGCCCAGTTCCCGTGCCGCCGCGTGCACCAGCCCCGGCGCCGGCTTGCGGCACCCACATCCGTCGCCGTCGTCGTGTGGACACACCAGCCAGGCGTCGAACCGCCCCAGCAACTGCTCGACGCGGGCGTGCACCGCCCGCATCCGCTCCTCGGTGAACAGCCCCCTGGCCAGGCCGGACTGGTTCGTCACCACCGCCAGCCGCAGGCCCGCCGCCCGCAAGCGGTCCAGGGCGGCCCGGGCCCCCGGCACCGCCCGCACCTTCTCGGGATCGCCGTTGTACGGCACGTCCTCGATCAGCGTGCCGTCCCGGTCCAACAGCACCGCGTCGAACAGGACCGGCCCGGAAACGGTCACGCCAGCGCCGGCAAAAACCCGGGCTGACCTGCGCTGATCCGGCTCCACCTGGTCCTGTCGCACAGCCGGCGGGTTCCCGGCGCCCGGGGGAGTAAACGTCATCTTCGACGCGCCCGACGCGTCGTACGCCGGCGGCGTCGACACGCCGGCCCGCAGGTGGCGATACCCGTCGCCCGGGAGAAGCTAACCGCCGGATCGTTAACCCCGGTCGCGCCGGGGGTACGGGAGGTCGATGGCGATCGTGGAGAAGGTGATCGAGGCGCTCCCGGAGCAGGTCTGGGCGGTGCTGGCGGACGGCTGGACGTACAGCGACTGGGTCGTCGGCACGGTGCACGTCCGCGACGTGGACGACGCCTGGCCCCGGGTCGGCAGCCGGCTGCACCACAAGGCCGGGCCGTGGCCGGTCTCCCTGCACGACTGCTCGACGGTGCTGGCCTGCGAGCCGCCCCACCGGTTGGTCATCCGCGCCGGGCTCTGGCCGGCCGGGGAGGCCGTCGTGGTCTTCACCCTCGAACCGGGCGGCGCGGGCGCGACCCGGGTACGCCTCGGCGAGGACTTCGCCGCCGGCCCGCTGCGCAGGGTGCGCAACAAGCTCAACGACCTGGTGCTGCACCAGCGCAACAAGGAGACGCTGTCCCGGCTGGCCGACATCGCCACGCGGCAGAAGGCGGGCGGCTGACCGTGGGGTTCGGCCGGGGTCGAGCCGGAGTTCGCCCCTGGCCACGGTGGAAGACGGGGCGGTAGGGGTGGCCTTTTCGACCCGGATGTGGCAACTGGCTACGCTCTGAGGGAGCCCTGTCCGCCGACCGAGGATGTCCGACATGATCGAACCCGTGCAGTTGCCCGTGCCGTGGCGGGACGCACGCCTGACCGTCGTGGTTCCCACCTACAACGAGGCGGGCAACCTCCCGGTGCTGGTCGAGCGTCTGCTGGCGCTGCCGCTGCCGGGCCTGAAGATCCTGGTCGCCGACGACAACTCGCCGGACGGCACGGGTGAGGTGGCGGACAAGCTGGCCATCGAGCACCCCGACCGGGTCGAGGTCGTGCACCGGGCCGGCAAGGAGGGTCTCGGCCGGGCGTACGTGGACGGCATGGGGCGTGCCCTCGACGGCGGCGCGGAGTACGTGGCGCAGATGGACGCCGACCTGTCACACCCGCCGGAGGCGCTGCCGGGCATGCTCGGCGCGCTCCTGTCGACCCAGGCCGGTGTGGTGATCGGCTCCCGTTACGTGCCGGGCGGCGAGCTGGACGAGAACTGGCCGCTCTACCGGCGGGCGCTCAGCGGCTGGGCCAACCTCTACGTGCACACGCTGCTGCGGGTCCGGATCCGCGACCTCACGGCCGGCTTCAAGATCTGGCAGGCGGACGCGCTGCACGACATCGGCCTCGAGCGGGTGCAGTCCAACGGCTACAGCTTCCAGGTGGAGATGCACTACCTGGCCACCAAGCTGGGGCACACCATCCTGGAGGTGCCGATCCGCTTCGAGGAGCGGCGCGACGGCGCGTCCAAGATGACCACCGCGACCAAGGTCGAGAGCGCGCTGATGCCGTTCAAGCTGCGCAGCAAGCACCGCCACATCGGCACCTGAGCCGCCCTACGCGGCACCGTCCTTCCCGCCCCGCCTGCCTGCTCCATCGTGCCTGCCCTGCTCTGTCCGGGCCACCCTGCCCTGTCCCGCCCGCACTGTTCTGTCCCGCCCGTCCTGCCGGCCCTGTCGGCGCGATCGCCAGCGGCGACCGGCGGGCCGGTGGGTTGGTGGGTTGGTGGGTTGGTGGGTTGGTGGGGCGCGCCCCGTGGGTCGGGCCGGGCGTTTGCGGCCTCCCTACCAGGCAGAGCACCGGATCCCTCGACCCCACGACTACGCAGCGCTACCTCACTCCGGGTAACTGGCGGCTCGGGACAGGGATTGACTCGGTCCGCCCTTTGCTCTGCAGCCACCGACGCACCAGTTCGCTGACCTGGGGATGGGCCGGCGGCAACCTGACGACCCTGCTCGCGCACGATCACCCACAGCAACCGTTGCGTATATGGATGCAGAGCAAAGGGCGGAGCAGGTGACCCGTCCTCGCCGCCGCCAGATCACGCTGCGTGAACAATCTTGTCCGCGTCGACCGGCCCGCCGGAACACGTCCGCCGGTCCAGGCAGCAAGACACGTCCGCCGGCCCAGGCGGGAAGACCTCGTCCGCCTGGCTGAGCCGCCCGGCGGGCGACAGTCGTCGGGGTCGGACTGGTCGCGCGGGCCGTGCCGTGGCGCAGGCCGTACCGGCGAGGTGGAGGTTCAGCCGTAGACCGCGGCGTGCGCGGCGTCGATCCCCGCCGCGTACAGCGGGCCGGTGAGGGCGCGGTCGCGGGCCAGGGCGGCGCGGGCGGCGTTCGCGCCGGGAGCGCCGTGCACCCCGCCGCCCGGATGCGCCGACGCGCTGGCCAGGAAGAGCCGGTCCACGGGGGTGTCCGCGCGGCCCAGGCCAGGGATCGGGCGCAGGAACAGCTGCTGGTACGCGGCGGCGGTGCCGCCGCCGAGCGCGCCGCCGACCAGGCTCGGGTCGCCCGCCTCCAGGTCGGCCGGCCCGGCCACGTGCCGTCCCACGACCAGGCTGCGGAAGCCCGGCGCGGCCTCCTCCAGCACTCCCTCCATCCGCTCGACGTGTGCGGCGATCTCCTCGGCCCGCCACTGCCGGCGGAACGGCAGGTGGGTGTACGACCAGAGCGACTCCGTGCCCGGCGGCGAGTGGCTCGGGTCAGCCACCGACATCTGCCCCACCAGCAGGAACGGGTCGCGGGGGATCTCCCGACGGGCCAGCGCGGCGGCGTAGCTGGTGAGCCCGTCCAGGTCCGCGCCCAGGTGCACGGTGCCGGCGGTGGCGACCGCCGGGTTGGTCCACGGCACGGGGGCCGACAGCGCCCAGTCCACCTTCAGCGTCGAGCCGTCCCAGCGGAAGTGCGCCAGGTCCTCCACCAGCTTCGGCGGCAGCGCCGCCGCGCCGACCAGGTCCAGGTAGAGGGCGGGGGCGGGGACGTCGGCGAGCACCGCCCGGCGGGCCCGCCAGAGGGCGCCACCGGCGGTACGCACGCCCATCGCCCGGCCGCGGGCGGTCAGCACCCGGTCGACCCGGGCACCGTAGAGGATCCGGCCGCCCCGCTCGGTCAGCCGGGCCACCAGCGCGTCGGTGATCTTCTGTGCGCCGCCGTCGGGCACCGGCCAGCCGACCTGCTGGCCGAGCATGGCGAGCAGCCAGCCGTACACGCCCGAGCCCGCCTCCTCGGGCGACAGGTCGGTGTGCAGGGCGCAGCCGGCCAGCAACGCCGGGCCCCCCTGGCCGTCGAAGAGTTCGTCGCCGAGCTTGCGCGCCGGCAACACCAGCCGCCGGGCCAGCCGCAGCGCCCCGGACACGCGCAGCCGGCGCAGCAGGCCCAGGCCCGCACGCACCGGCGGGAACGGCGTGGTGATGATCTCCAGCATCAGCTCGGCCACCTGACGCCAGTCGTCGTACGCGTGCAGCCAGCGCTCGCCGTCTCCCGGCGCGAACGTCTCCAGCGAGGCCGCGGTGGTCTCCGGGTCGCGGTGGAGCACCGCCGCCCGCCCGTCGGGCAGCAGGTGGGCCAGGACGTCCGGGGCGTGCCGCCAGCGCAGCCCGTAACGGTCGAGCCGCAGCCCTCGCAGCACCGGCGAGGCGTAACCGAGGGGGTAGAAGGAGCTGTAGAGGTCGCTCAGGTAGCCGGGGGCGGTCACCTCGGCGGAACGCACGGCCCCGCCCGGCGTGGCCGTCGCCTCCAACACCAGCACGTCCCAGCCGGCGTCGACCAGCAGGTTGGCGGCGACCAGACCGTTGTGGCCGGCTCCGACGACGACGGCGTCCGCGCTCTCCGCGCCGGTCGAACCCATCGGACCCGCCTACCCGGCCAGCAACCGGGCGAAACGCGTTTGCCGCGCCGGGACCGGGGCATGCACTGCCATGTACACGGTTGCGCAGCTCATAGGCGGAGTGTGGGGCGCGGGCGGCGAAGGCGGCGAGCTGGTCGTACACGATCCGGCCGACGGATCCCCGGTCAGCTCGGTGCCCGTGGCCACCGCGGACGAGGTCGGCAAGGCCGTCGAGGCGGCGCGCGGCGTCGCGGCGGAGTGGGCGGCGACCGCCCCCGCGGAACGCGCGGCGGCCCTGCACCGGGCGGCGGACGCCGTGGCGGCGGCGGCAGACGACCTGGCCCGGGCGACGACGTCCGAGATGGGCAAGCCCCTCGCGGACGCCAGGGGCGGCGTGGAGGCGGGAATCGGCACGCTGCGACAGTACGCGGAACTCGCCCCGGTGCGCGGCGGGCGGACCCTGCACGGGGGCACCCACGCCCTCGACTTCATGGTGCCGCAGCCGCGCGGCGTGGTCGCCGCGATCACCCCGTGGAACGATCCCGTGGCGATCTCCTGCGGGCTGCTCGGGGCTGCCCTCGTCACCGGCAACGTGGTCCTCCACAAGCCGAGCGAGCGCACCCCGGCGACCGGCTGGCTGCTCGCGAAGGCACTCGACTCCGCGTTGCCCGCCGGGGTGCTGTCGCTGCTGACCGGGGGGCCCGAGGTGGGCGCGGCGCTGGCCGCGCAGGAGGTGGACGTGGTCGCCCACGTCGGATCCACCGGCACCGGGCGGGCCATCGCCGCCGCGGCGGCGCGGACCGGGGCGAAGATGCTGCTGGAGAACGGCGGCAGCGACCCGCTCGTCGTGGACGGCGACGTCGATCCCGTGTGGGCGGCCGGGCAGGCGGCCGTCGGCGCGTTCGCCAACGCGGGGCAGATCTGCGTCGCGGTGGAGCGGATCTACGTGCACCGGGACGTCGCGGAGGACTTCGCGGAGTCACTGGTGGAGCGGGCCGAGCAGCTGCGGGTGGGTCCGGGCGGCGACCCGCGCACCGAGCTGGGGCCGCTGGTGGACCGGCGGCACCGCGACCACGTGCACGGGCAGGTGACCGCGGCGGTGGCGGAGGGCGCCCGGATCCGCACCGGCGGCACGCTGCCCGACGGTCCGGGGGCCTTCTATCCGGCGACCGTGCTGACCGACTGCCGCCACGACATGACGGTGGTACGCGAGGAGACGTTCGGCCCGGTCGCCTCGATCGTCACCGTCGACTCGTTCTCCGAGGCGCTGCGGTGCGCCGCCGACTCCCCGTACGGGCTGGCCGCGACGGTGCTGACCGGGTCGATGAGCCACGCCCAGCGCGCCTGGCGGGAGCTGCCGGTGGGCACCGTGAAGGTCAACGCGGTGTTCGGCGGAGCGCCGGGGGGCGCCGCGCATCCGCGCCGGGGCAGCGGGCACGGCTTCGGCTACGGGCCGGAACTGCTCGACGAGTTCACCGCGACGAAGGCGGTGCACATCGAGGCGCCCGGCGGTGGGCACTGGTGACACACGCGCAGAGGCTGCCCGCGAGCGGACAGCCTCTGCGTCGCGTACCCGATGACGGGCGTCGCGTACCCGATGACGGGCTCAGCGACCGCGGGCCTTGGCGGTCTGGCGGTTGTTCGCCTTCTCGATGGCCTTGACCAGTTCCGGCTTCGTCATCGACGAACGGCCGGGTACGTCCAGTTTGCGGGCCACCTTCATCAGGTGGTCCTTGGTGGCGTTGGCGTCCACCCCGCCGGCGGTGGGCGCGCGGCGCTCCGGTCCGCCGCCGGCCGCCTGGCGGTCGCTCGGCCCCTTGCGGCCCTTCGGCTCCCAGTGGTCGCCCACCTTCTCGAACTCGTGCTTCACGGCGGCGAAGGCGGTGCGGTGCGCCCGCTCCCCCTCGCCGTACGTCTCCACGGCCGAGTCGTGCGTCTTCTCCCACGTGCGCTGCGCCTTCTCCGGGGAGCGTCGCAGCGTGCTGGGCAGTACCTCGCGCCCGGGCATCTCGTCCTCCTCCGCGTCGATGGGTTCCACTTGACCGTTCCCCCGCCACCGCGAGGCAAACCGGGGGCCGAGTTTGTCGTTTTCCGTCCGGGGGTACCGGCGGGGCCAGGCGAAGCCGGATGCACCCGGTCATCCGGCGGCCGGGGCACAGGGAGCGGGCCAATGACGACGACGGAGCCCCGCGCGGCGCTCACCGGTGGGCGACTGCGGATCCCCCGCCGGGTACGGCAGCTGAGCTGGCGGACCTGGCGCGGAGTGCTGGTACGCAGCGTGCGCAACTTCGTCAAGGACAACTGCGCCGACTGGGCCGCCGCGCTGACCTACTACGGGGTGCTGGCGCTCTTCCCGTCCACCATCGTGGTGGTGGCCCTGGTCGGGCTGGTGTCCAACGGCGAGCAGACCGTCGACACCGTGCTGGACCTGGCCCGGGACATGGGTGCGGGCTCGGTGGTGGCCAACGAGGGCTTCGTCGGCGTGGTCCGGGGCGTGGTGGACCAGAACGACTCGGCGAGCGTACTGCTGAGCTTCGGTCTGCTCGGTGCGCTCTGGTCGGCCTCCGGCTTCATCGGGGCGTTCACCCGGGCCTCCAACGCCGTCTACGGGGTCGAGGAGGGGCGGCCGGTGTGGAAGCTGCGGCCGATGCAGATCGGCCTGGCGGCGGTCTGCCTGGTGCTGCTGGCGATCGTGGCCACCGGGCTGATCGTCAGCGGACCGGTCACCGACGCGGTGGGCGACCTGGTCAACGCGGGCGGGCTGGCGCGTACGGCGTGGAGCGTCGCCAAGTGGCCCGTGCTCGCGCTGATCATGATGGGGCTGCTGAGCCTGCTGTTCTGGATCGCGCCGAACGTCCGGCAGCCGCGCTTCCGCTGGCTCACCCCGGGTGGCGCGGTCGCCCTGCTCGCCTGGGCTCTCGTCTCCTTCGGTTTCGGCCTCTACGTGGCCAACTTCGGCTCGTACGACGCCACCTACGGAAGCCTCGGTGCGGTCATCGCGTTCCTGGTCTGGCTCTACCTGTCCAACTCGGCGCTGATGCTCGGCGTGCAGATCAACGCGGAACTCCAGCGCGGCCGGGTGCTCCAGGCCGGCGAGGCGGACCCCGCCGAGCCGGTCCTGCCCCCGAAGACGCCGGCGGCCACGTGAACCGCGCGGGTTTCGCCGCCCGGGCCGCCGGCGCCGGTTTACCGCCGGTGCCGTCGGGTAGCGCAGAAGGTATGGAACGTGGCAGCAGCAAGCACGGACCGAGGGTCGACGAGCAGATGAGCCGGGAGGTCAGCGGCCTCGTGCAGGGGCCGGGGACCGGCGGCTCGCGGGTCGACGAGTCCCGTGTGCCGGAGCCGGCGGGTGAGGACCAGCCGGAGCCGACCACGGCACCGGCCGGCGAACTTCGTTCGGGCGCGCCCCAGGGGATGAGCTCCGAGGACGTCGAGCGGCGCAGCCGTCTCGGACGGTTCATCACGATGACCGCCCTGCCCGGTGACCGGGAGACGCTGATCGCCAACGCGCAGGAGAACGACGCGCCGGCGGACATCCTCGCCGCACTGGAGCGGCTGCCCGAGGGCACCGTCTACCAGACGGTCTCCGAGGTGTGGGCGGCGCTCGGCCACAGGAACGAGACGACCCGCTGGTGACCGGATCCCCGCACGATCCGGCCCGTCACCGGCGGAAGAAGGAGGATGCCTGATGAGTGGCGTTACCGAACACGTGGACGTCTCCGTCCCGGTGCGCACCGCGTACGACCAGTGGACCCAGTTCGAGGAGTTCCCCCACTTCATGGAGGGGGTGCAGGAGGTCCGGCAACTGTCGGACACGATGACCCACTGGACGGTGGAGATCGCCGGGGTGAAGCGGGAGTTCGACGCCGAGATCACCGAACAGCTTCCCGACGAGCGGGTCGCCTGGCGCTCGACGGGCGGCACCCAGCAGGCCGGCGTGGTGACCTTCCACCGGCTGGACCCGGACACCACCCGCGTCATGCTCCAGCTCGAGTTCGAGCCGCACGGCGTGGTCGAGCAGGCCGGCGACAAGCTGGGCATCGTCGACCGGCGCGCGAAGGGCGACCTGGAGCGGTTCAAGCAGTACATCGAGCGGCGCGGTCAGGAGACCGGCGCCTGGCGCGGCAAGGTCGACCGTCCGCAGCCCTGATCCCCCGACCCCCGGGTCACGAACCACCGACGGCCGCCGGCTCCCCCGGCGGCCGTCGTCGTGCGGGGGCCCCGCCCCGGGTACCGGCGGCAGTTCGTTTGCGGGCCCCGGGCCCGGGTACCGCCACAGGCATGACCGACGACAGGGTGTGGCGGGACGAGGAACGGACTTCGATGCGGGAACTGGACCGGGCCGTCGCACGGTCGAGCCTGGACGGCCAGGCCGACGACGTGACGGCGAACGACGCCGGCGAGGAGGCGGCCTTCGGGCACGGCCCGGAACCGGTGGACCGCAGCGGGCAGGCCGCCGGGGCCGGCCGGGAGCCGACCGACCCGGAGCGCGCGTACCGGCCCTCGACGACCGGGCGGACCGGGCCCGACAACATGTGACCGGCGCGCGGACCCCGTTCCGGCCCGCGCGCCGCGCCGGTCAGCGGGGTGCCGGGGCCGGCCGGCGGGTGCCGGCGGCGTGCAGGGCGATCAGACCCAGCGCCAGTACGACCAGCGACGGCCCGAGCAGTTCCACCGAGGTGTTGCCGAGCAGTACCCCGATCCCGGCCGGCACCAGCGCGGCGCCCAGCCCGGCCGCGCCGATCTGGAGCCCGATGGTGCGGTCCGCGTGCGCCGCGCCGACCCGCTCGGCGGTGGTGAGGGTGAGCAGCGGGAAGACCGGGGCGGCGGCGAAGCCGACGACGAACAGTCCGGCGACGGCGACCCACGCCGGTGCGGGCAGCGCGACGAGGACCGCGCCGGCCGCCATCCCGAGGAGGCTGCCCCGCAGCACCACCGCCGCGCTCAGCCGCTCGGCGACCACCCCCTGTACGACGCGCCCGACGAACAGGCTTCCCCAGTAGCCCGAGACGCAGATGCCGGCGACGGCCACGCCGAGGCCGCGTCCCTCGGTCAGCAGCAGGAACGCCCAGAGCCCGGCGGCCACCTCGATCGCCACGTACACGACGAAGGCCGACGCGCCGAGCCAGACCGCCGGCAGGCGCAGCGTCTCGCGTACCGGCACGGCGGTCGGCCCGGCGACGGTCGCCGGGCCCGGCGCGGACCCGGCGGGCTCGCGGCCCGGGGCACGTTCCCGCCAGGCCCGCACGGTGGCCGCGAACGCGACGGCCAGCACGAGTTGGGCCGCCGCCACCAGGCCGTAACCCCAGCGCCAGGACAGCCCGGCGCTCAGCGCACCGGTCATGATCAGCGGCCCGAGCGCCACGCCGAGACCGAAGAAGGCGTGCATCCAGTTCATGTGCCGGGGCCCGAAGGCTCCGGCGGCGTACGCGTTCAGGCCGGAGTCGATCGCGCCGGAGCCCAGCCCGAGCACCAGGGCGCAGCCCACCATCAGGGCGAGCCCGGGAGTCAGGGCGTAGCCGGTGAGCGCGAGGCTGGCCAGCAGCGTGCTGCCGGCGAGCAGCCAGCCGACGCCGAGCCGGGCCAGCGTGAAGCCGGCCAGCACGCTGGAGGTCAGGTAGCCGGCGGTGCCCGCGGTGAGCACCAGCCCGACGGCCTCGGTGGGTACGCCGAAGTCGGCCCTGATCGACGGCCAGCCCACGCCGATCAGGCCGTCGGGCAGACCGAGGCTGACGAACGCCAGGTAGGCCAGCAGGAGCAGAGAGGGGCGGGGCGAGGCAGTGGACACGGAGGATCATCCTGCCCTCCGTCGACGGTCCGGCCTCCCTCCGTGGGACGAGAATTACGGTACGGACAGGTGGGAAAACGGACAGCTCATCCAGAATCGGCCGTTCGGCTGACGGCAAGCCCCGGCTCGCGCGCAAGACTTTCGGAATGCATCAGGGCTCCGGCTTCCTCTCCACGCGTCAACGCCGCCTGGCATGGCTCGGCTTTCTCCTCGCCGCGCTCCAGGCTCCCGTCTCCGCCAAGCTGGCCTCGGACGACTCCTGGTTGTTCAGCCTCTGCGTCGCGCTGATGGTGGCGACCGTGATCATCGCCGACGACGCGGCCCGGCGCCGCCCGGCCGACGCCCGCTCGACGGACTAGTGCCGCACCCGGCAGCGGCGCTTCGGAACACCCGACCTGGCTAGCCCGGTTTGACCGCGATCGCGCCGTCGACGGTACGCAGGATCAGGCGCAGCACCTCGTGCCGGGAGGCGGCGGTCTCGGCGAGGTAGGCCCATCCTGCGTACAGCTGGGACCAGATCAGGCTCTGCACCCAGTCCACCGGCAGCTCCGGGTCGATGGTGCCGTCACGGTGGCCGCGCTCGACCATCGCGGTGAACTCCGGATCGCACCCGCCGCCGGTCGAGCCGGTCCCGATCCCCGGCTCCGTGAAGATCAGCGAGAGCAGGCTGCCGAGGTCGAAGTACTCCTGGCAGAGCCGGTGCACGGCCGAGGCGCCGGTGCCCTCGGCCATCCGCGCCTGGGCGGTCGCGCGGTCCAGCCGGGCGCCGGCCTCCGTGCCGACCGCGGCCAGCAGGTCGGCGCGCTCGGCGAAGTAGCGGTGCAGTGTCGTACGGCCCACGTCGGCGGCGGCGGCGATGTCGCCGAGGGACGCGGCGGGGTTACGCCCCAGCACCTCGATCGCCGCGTCGACGATGGCCTGGCGGGTCCGGGCCCGGCTGCCGGTCACCTGCGCGTCGGTCACCTCGCGAGGATAGCAACATACCCGTTTCAGGATACTGATTGACTGTCTTGGAACATCGCTGTTCCATAAAGGGCATGGACTCTCCCCCTCCGACGCTCCCGCGGCTGCGTACGCTCGCCTCCTTTCTCGCCCCGCACCGGCGGACGATGTTCCTCGGCCTCGCGCTGGGGCTCGTCGCCAACGCGGCCGGGCTGGCGACGCCGATGGTCACCAAGTGGGTCCTGGACACCCTCGGCGCCGGCGAGTCGATGGCGCGTCCGATCGGGGCCCTGTTGGCTCTCGTCGTCGTCGGCGCGGCCGTCTCGCTGTGGCAGTGGCGGCTACTCGGGACGCTGGCCGAGCACATCGTGCTCGACGCGCGGTCCGCGATCGTCCGGCACTACTTCCGGGCCCGCGTCGGCGAGCTGCAACGCCGGCCCGCCGGCGAACTGGTCACCCGGGCCACCTCCGACACGCAACTGCTGCGTGAGGCGTCCGGCAGCATCGTCGGCCTGGTCAACGCCAGCATCGCCCTGCTCGGCACACTCGTGCTGATGGGGGTGCTCGACCTGTTCCTGCTGGGCTGCACCGTGGCCGCCGTGCTGGTCGTCGCGGCGATCATGGGCGCGCTGATGCCCCGCATCGCGAAGGCGCAGGCCGCGGCGCAGGAGTCGATGGGCGCCCTCGGCGGCGCGCTGGAGGGGGCGCTGCGCGCCATCCGGACGGTCAAGGCCAGCCGGGCGGAGGCCCGGTTGACCGAGCGGATCGTCGCCGACGCCCGCCAGACGGCGGCGCACAGCGTACGGGCGGCACGGGTGACCGCGTCGGTCTGGACGATCGCCTGGACGGGGATCCAGCTCGCGGTGATCGCGATCCTGGGCATCGGCGCCTGGCGGGCCGAGCGCGACCTGCTGGAGATCTCCAGCCTGATCGCCTTCCTGCTGTACACGTTCCAGCTGATGGGGCCGATCACCGAGCTGACGCAGAACACCACGGCGTTGCAGGCCGGGATCGCCGCGGCGGGGCGGATCCGCGAGATCGAGACCATCGCCACCGAGCCGGCGGGGCCGGCGCCCGCCCCGGCGGGGCACCCGTCGACGCCCGACGCGGAGCAGCCGGTGCTGGTGTTCCGCGGGGTCACCGCCCGGTACGGGCCGGACGCGTCCCCGGCGGTGCAGGACATCGACCTGGTCGTCCCCCGGCGCGGGCACACCGCGATCGTGGGACCGTCGGGAGCCGGCAAGACCACGCTCTTCTCGCTGATCCTGCGCTTCCTCGAGCCCGAGCGGGGGCAGTTGCTGCTCGACGGTCGCCCGTACGCGGACCACGGGCACGACCAGGTGCGGGCCCGGCTGGCGTACGTCGAGCAGGAGACGCCGGTGGTGCCGGGCACCATCCGCGACAACCTGCGCTTCACCCACCCCGACGCCACGGAGGAGGAGATCCGGGCGGTGCTGCGCGCCGTACGGCTCGATGACAAGGTCGACTCGCTGCCGGACGGACTGGACACGTCGCTGTCGTCGACGGAGGTGTCCGGCGGGCAGCGCCAGCGCATCGCCCTGGCCCGGGCCATGCTGCGCACCCCCGACGTCCTCATGCTCGACGAGGCGACCGCGCAGGTCGACGGGCTGACCGAGGCCGCCCTCCAGGAGTGCGTCCGGCAGCGCGCGGAGGTCGGCGCGGTGCTGACCATCGCGCACCGGCTCTCCACGGTGCTCGACGCCGACCGGATCGTGGTGATGGAGCACGGCCGGATCCGGGCCCAGGGCACCCACTCCGAGTTGCTGGCCGGCGACGACCTCTACCGTCGCCTCGTCGAGGCGCTGCGCATCGCCGCCGAGGAGCACGCGGTCCCGGCTGGTCTCCGCAGCTAGCCCACGCCGCCGGGGCGAGCCTCGTGCCCGGGGCGGCCCCGGCTGCGTCGCCGCTCCTTCATCTCGGCCTCGTAGAGGTGCCGGCGACCGCCGACCAGTTCCTCGCGGGCGCTCCGGTCGAGGTCGCGGAAGAGGGCGTAGTACCCGTCGTCGAAGTCCTCGACGATCTGGAACGTCCACCGCCCGGCGATGACGTTGCGGCCCAGCAGTTCGGTGTCGATGCGCTCGGCGATCCGGTCGTGCCCGGCGGCGCGGAACATCTCCACGGCGTCGTCGAGCATCAGGTCGGCGTGCCCGACCAGTTGGTGCAGCGAGTAGAGGTGGCCGCGGACCCGCTCGACGCACTCCAGCGCCTCGCTGAGCCTGCCGAGCGCCGCCACCGTCTCGTCGCTGACCCCGGCGGGCCTGCGGTGCCGTTCGTCCGGCCCGTCCTCGTGTCGTCCCATCCGTTCCTCCAGGATCCGGCTGCGCCCGTCCGGGCGTTTCTCCTCCTGCCCCGCCCGCGTGGGCTCAACCCCGCGTCGGCCCGCTGACCGTTCGGGGGAGGGTCAAAAACCCGCCGAGTGGCCGAGGTCGACCCGGGGACCGGCCGGATAGCCTCGGTCACCATGCGTGTGCCGTTCAACCGGGTCGAGGCCCGTTCCGCCGCCAGTTCGGCGCGAGCCACCCTCGCTCTCCTGTCCGCCTCGGTCGGCGCCGAAGGGTTGACCGCCGCCGCCGCGCGGCCGAGCCTGCTCGCCCTGGTCGACCAGCATGCCGCGGCGGTGCGGGAGAGCTTGGACGGCGACCGCCGGCCGCTGAGCGCCGCCGCGCTCGCCGGCTACGCGGAGGGTGTCCGCGCCGCCGCGCTGGAGCACGGCTGGCAGCCGCCGGTGGCGCCGGTGGACTGGTCCGCGCCGGACTGGCTGCTCACCCGGCTGCTCGCGGTCTGCGCGCTGACCCGCTCGCTCGGGACCCCGGCGACCGCTCCGCTCCCCCTGGTCTGAGCGCACCTCTCCCGCGTCGCGGTGGCCACCGCGATCACCGGCGGCCGACACGCCGGAGGGGCGTCCGCACATCCGCGGACACCCCTCCCCGTCTCGCCTCATCGGCCCGGTCAGCGGCGGAACTGCTGGGTCTCGTCACCCACGTTCCCCGACTGGTAGGTGCCGCGCCCGCCGGCCATCGTCGCGGACTCCTGCCCGCGGGGCATGACCTCGGTGCGCTCGGCCCCCGTCCGGTCGGCCATCTGCCGACCGACGTCGGTCTGTCCGGCCTCCCGGGCCCGGCGGTGCTCCTGCACCGCGCGCGACTCCTCGGCCATCCGGTTCAGCCAGCCGTCCCAGCGGTTCTGCATCGGTCGCACCAGACCACCGCCGACGCCGACGATCAGGATGCCGGCCACCGTGGCGAGCACCGCGATCAGCACCGGCGTGGTCACCGTGGTGGCGATGCCCACCTGGTTCAGCGCGGCGATCACACCCAGCGCGATGATGAAGACCGCCGTCAGGTCGGCCAGGATCTTGCCGTACGAGAGCCCGCCCAGCGCCCCGGTGACCAGGTCCCGGACGGCGTTGGCGATCGCGGCGGCCACGACGATGATGACGATCGCCACGAAGGCCCGTGGCAGCCACGCGACCACTCCGCCGATCAGGGCGCTGATCGCGTTGGGTCCCCACACCCCGAAGGCGAACTGCAGGGTGAACAGCAGCACGGCGTAGTACGCCAGCTTCGCCAGGATGTCGCTGGCGTCGTACTTCGTGCGTTCCAGCGCGCGCTTGATGCCGCCTCGTTCCACCGCCCTGTCGAAGTTGACCCGTTCCAGCGCCGCGTCCACGATCTTGAGCACGGCTCTGGCGATGAGCCATCCGACCACGAGGATCGCGATGAACGCGATGGCCCGCGGTATGAACAGCAGCACCGACCTCCACATGTCGGCCACGGCGTTGCCGATGTCGACCTGCCTGACCGCGAGGGTTTCCGGCATGATGTCCCTCCTGTCGCATGGACTGCTCCGCGCGCATACCCGGTCGCCGACGCGGCACGCCGTACCGGTCCCCCAGTTTTTCCCGACATGTCACCGCAGAACGGCCCTGAACTGCCCGGACGTTTCGACGTCGGCGACGCGCGGGGCATGATCGGAAATGGGCGGCATACCCTCCGGTTAGGCTGCGTTCATGCCAGGAACGGTCGGACGGGTCCCGAACCCACCAGCTCCGGTATCGAGAGCACCCGTCGCGTCGGGCACGGCGGCCATCGTCCTGCGCCACGACTGGGGCGGCACCCCGCTCGGCGCGTGGCGGGCGTGGGATCCGGCGGTCCGGTCGGCCACCGAACTGCTCCTCGCCTCGCCCGTGCCGATGGCCCTCACCCTGGGCGACGAACACCGACTCGTCTACAACGACGCGTACGCGGAGCTGATCGGCGACCGGCACCCCGACGCGGTGGGCCGGCCGGCGGCCGAGGTGTTCGCCGAGTCCTGGCCGTTGCCCGGCGTCGGCGACGCCATCGAGCACACCTACCGCACGGGTGAGCCGTTCCTGGAGAAGGAGGGCGCCCTCCCGCTGCACCGCCGCCCCGGCCTGGTCGAGCAGTCGGTCTTCACCCGTGGCTACTCCCCCGTACGCGACAGCGCCGGGCGGATCGTCGGCGTGCTGACCGTGGCCGCGGAGACCACCCAGGTCACCCAGCAGTTGCAGAGCCTCAGCGACTTCGCCGCGGCGCTCGCCGGCACCCTCACCCTGGACGACGTGGCCCGGGTCGCGCTGCGCTACGCGATCACCGCGTTCGACGCCGACCGGGTCTCGTTCGCCGTCGACGAGGGCGGCGGCGGCTGGCGGATGGTCCGGCGCATCCGTGGCGAACTGGTGGACGAGGCCGACGAGCGGCTCCCCCCGCTGTGGCGACGCATCCCGGCGGAGTGGCAGGGGTCGGTGGTGACCGCCGCCCGCGGCGGCGTGCCGCTCTACGTCGACGACGGGCAGCCCCTGCGGGAGATCGCGGTGGACCGGCACGACCAGAAGGTCCGCTCGCTCGCGACGGTGCCGCTGCGGGCCTCGGTGGTGCGCGGCGGCCTGACGGTCGGCTACCAGGTCCCGCACGTCTGGACGGCCGCCCGGCGCGCGCTGCTGGCCACCTCGGCCGAGCTGGTCGGTCAGGCCGCCGAGCGGGCCCGCCGGTTCGAGACCCAGCACGGCACCGCCCAGCTGCTGCAACGCAGCATGCTGCCCGAGCACCTGCCCGACCTGCCCCGGATGCGGATCGCCGCCCGCTACGACGCGGGCGTCGACGGCAACGCCGCCGGCGGGGACTTCTACGACGCCTTCCTGCTGCCCGACGGCGGCCTGGGCGTCGTGCTCGGCGACGTCGCCGGCCACGACGTGCAGGCCGCGGCCCGGATGGGTCAGGTCCGCGCCGCGCTGCGGGCGTTGGCGCTGACCGATCCCCGCCCCGACGCCGTGCTCACCGGGCTCGACCGGCTGGTCACCAGCCTGGGCGCCGAGGGCGACACGCACGAGCTCTTCGTGACGGTGGTCTTCGGGGTCGTCGACGCCGACCGGCAGCGGCTCACCCTGGCCAGCGCCGGTCACCCCGCACCGCTGATCCGCCGGTGCGCCCCTGACGGCGAGCCGGTAGCCGAGTACGTGGAGGTGCCCGCGGGCGCCCCGCTGGGGTTGGGCTGCCGGCCGCCCGTCGTCACGGTGCGCTTCGCCCCGGGCGACACGCTGCTGTTGTTCAGCGACGGCGTGGTGGAGCGGCGCTGGCAGGACCTGACGACCGGCCTGGACACCCTGGCCGACGCCGTCGCCGGCGCGGGCAGCGGCGACCCTCGCGCGTTGTGCGCGGTGGCCACCGCGGCGGTGCCCGGCGCCACCGAGGACGACGTCGCCGTACTGGCGGTGGAGCACGCGCTGCGGCCGTCCCGGTCGACGAGCATGGAGGTGCCGGCCGAGCCGACCGCGCCGAGCCGGGTGCGGCACTGGATGACCGGGCAGCTCACGGAGTGGCAGGTGCCCGAGTCGATCATCGGCGCGGCGGTACTCTGCACCAGCGAGCTGACCACCAACGCGTTGCTGCACGCGGGCACCGCCGCCCGGGTGGAGATCGACCTCAGCCCGGAGCGGCTGCTGGTGTCGGTCGCCGACTCGGGCACCCGTGGCACGGTGACCCGCGCCCAGACCGACATGCTCAGCAGCCGGGGCCGGGGGCTCGGGCTGATCGAGGAGTTGAGTGACGCGTGGGGGACGGACCCGACCGTACGCGGCTCGACGGTGTGGTTCGAGATCCTGATCCCGTCCGGATGAGCGGTGGGATCGGTACGGCCGGTAGGGGGTAGGAGGACAGCATGCCCAGCGACAAGCCCGCCGGTGTCCTCTTCGACGTGGACGGCACCCTGGTCGACACCACCTACCTGCACACCGTGAGCTGGTGGGAGGCGCTGCGCCAGACCGACCGGCCCGTGCCCATGGCGACGATCCACCGCGCCATCGGGATGGGCTCGGACAAGCTGCTCGACCACCTGCTCGGCCCGGAACGCGACCGGAACGCGGACCAGCGGCTGCGCGACGCCCACGACACCCTCTTCGCCGAGTACTGGGAGCGGCTCGTCCCACTTCCCGGCGCCGCCGACCTGCTGCGGGCCTGCGCGGAGCGGGGGCTGCGGGTGGTGCTGGCGACCTCCGCCGCCGAGCACGAGGTGACCGCGCTGCGCCGGGCGCTGGCCGCCGACGACGTGATCCACACCGTCACCTGCTCGGCGGACGCGCGGGAGAGCAAGCCGGCGCCGGACATCCTGGTCGCCGCTCTGGAGCAGTCCGGTCTCGCCGCCGGACGGGTGGTCTTCGTGGGCGACTCGGTGTGGGACGTCGCCGCCGCCGGCGAACTGGACGTCCCCTGCGTCGGGCTGACCTGCGGCGGCACCGGCCGGGGCGAGCTGGCCGGGGCCGGCGCGGTGGCCGTCTACGAGGATCCCGCCGCGCTGCTCGCCGCGCTCGACGACTCGCCGGTCACCAGGGCGAGGTGACCGGCGCCGGCCCCGTCGTTCCGAACAGGAATACGAGGAGTCTTCCGGGGGCAAGGACTTGCACCACCTGCCCGCACGCCGTGGGCGAGGCGGAGAGGTGGAGTCGTGGAGCCGGTAGACGTGGCATTCGCGGTGGTCGGTCTCGGCGCGCTGCTGGCGGGGATCCTGCCCCGGGTGCTCGAACGCCGGCCACTGTCCATGCCGATCGCCTTCCTCGGGCTCGGCATGCTGGTCTTCCTCCTCCCCGTCGGGCTGCCGGATCCTGATCCGCTCGCGCACCCGCAGCTGGCCACCCACCTCACCGAGATCGGCGTCATCGTCGCGCTGATGGGTGCCGGTCTGAAGATCGACCGGCCGTTGAGCTGGGCCCGCTGGTCGTCGACCTGGCGGCTGCTGGCCATCGCCATGCCGCTGTGCATCGCGGCGGTGGCGCTGCTCGGCTGGTGGTGGGCCGGGCTGGTGCCGGCCGCCGCACTGCTGCTGGGGGCGGCCCTCGCCCCGACCGACCCGGTGCTCGCCGCCGACGTGCAGGTCGGCGAGCCCACCGACGTCGAGGACTCCGAGGACGAGGTCCGCTTCGCCCTCACGTCCGAGGCCGGGCTGAACGACGGGCTGGCCTTCCCCTTCGTGTACGCGGCCATCGCCATCGCCACCACCAGCCTGGCCCCCGGCGACTGGCTGGGCCGCTGGCTCGGCGTGGACGTGTTCTGGAAGGTGGCGGCGGGGGTGGCGGGCGGGTGG
This sequence comes from Micromonospora sp. NPDC048170, assembly GCF_040652795.1. NCBI lineage: Bacteria > Bacillati > Actinomycetota > Actinomycetes > Micromonosporales > Micromonosporaceae > Micromonospora > Micromonospora sp. NPDC048170. The sequence continues at coordinate 337,813 of NZ_JBEZMR010000003.1, read as the reverse complement.
CTGATCGGCTGGTTGCTCGGCAAGCTCTTCTTCCGGGCACCGAGCAAGCTGCGGCTGGCCCGGCACTCCGAGGGCTTTCTCGCGCTGGCCGCGACCTTCCTGGCGTACGGGCTGGTGGAGGTCGTGGGCGGGTACGGCTTCCTGGCGGTCTTCGTGGCCGCCCGGGCGATCCGGGCCGCCGAACGCACCCACGAGTTCCACTCCGTGCTGCACGGCTTCGCCGAGCAGGTCGAGCGGCTGCTCACCGTGATGCTGCTGCTGCTCTTCGGCGGCGCGGTGGTCGGCGGCCTGCTGGGCCCGCTGACCTGGACGGCCGCCGGGGTCGGGCTGGCGCTGGTCTTCGTGGTCCGTCCGCTGGTCGGCTGGCTGTCGCTGCGGGGCGCGCCCGGCCGGCCGGCCGAGCACTGGGTGATCGCCCTGTTCGGCATCCGGGGCGTCGGCTCGTTCTACTACGTCGCGTACGCGACGGCGAAGACCGACTTCCCCCAGGCGGGCCTGATCTGGGCGACCGTCGGCCTCGTGGTGGTCGTCTCGGTGGTGGTGCACGGCGTCGCGGCGACCCCGGTGATGCAGTTGCTGGACCGGGCGGGGGAACGCACCGCCGACCCGTCCGAACGCCGCCGCGCCGACGAGCCCGTCGCCGCCACCGGCTGACCACCTCGCCCCTTCGAAGGGTGAGGAAGGGCCCCTTCCTCACATCGTGGTCGGTTGGGGTGGGGCGGTGGGCTCAGCTCAGGCGGGCGACCAGGGCGCGGCCCAGGTCGTGGCCGGAGAGCCAGGCGCTCTGCACCCTGGGCTCGCCGAAGGCGTCGCCGGCCAGCCCGACGCCGTCGGCGTCGAGGTGGTACGTCCCGCTCAGGCCGGCGGTCGGCTTCGCGTACGTCCAGCGGTGCACGTGCACGTGCTCCGCCGGTTCGGGCAGCCCCAGCAGGTCCCGCACGGCCTCCTCGATCGCCGGGCCGGCCCCGGTGGGCTGGGCGAGGTGACCGGCGGCGAACTCGGGCGTGGTGTGGGCCACCAGCACCGGCGCGTCGTCGCCGCGCCGGTCGCCGTCGTCGCAGACGAGGTTGAGCAGCGGGTGGTCGTTGACGAAGGCGCCCCGGAAGGTGGCCCACCGGCGGGCCGGGAAACGCAGCACCCCGGCCAGCGACGGCGACCAGCGCTGGGCCTGCGCGGCCCGGGTGGCGGCGTCCAGGGCCGGGTCGAGCAGCAGGGCCGCCTGCGGCCCCGGCATGGCGAGCGCCACCGCCTCGCAGGGCCGCCCGTCCACCACCGGCCCCGGCTCTACGCCGAGCACGAGCCGGTCCACGGTCACCGGCAGCTCGCGGGCCAGGTGCTCCACCAGTGACCGCAGTCCCCGGGTCGCCGCCCAACGGGTCGGGCCGGGCACCTCGCGCCGGCCGTCGGCGCCGTACGCGACGAAGGTGCCGGTCCACTCGCGGGCCAGGCCGGCCGACCGCCACCCCTCGGCGACCTCGGCGAAGCCCGGATCGCTGACGGTGAAGTACGCGGCGCCGGTGTCGGCGGGCCGGCCGTCGAAGCGCCGGCTGGCCATCCGGCCGCCGGGCATCCGGGCGCGCTCCCGGATCTCCACCGGGATGCCGGCGCGGGCCAGTTCGGTCGCGCACGCCACCCCGGCGATGCCCGCGCCGACCACCACCACGCCCGCCCGCTCCTCCGCAGTCATCCGGTGATCGTATGCGCGCCGCCACGGGCGGCCGGTGCGCACGACGCGCCGGAGGGCCGCATGGATCGGCGTCGCGCGGGGTATTGGCACGTCTGTTCGAGGGAAGGTGGAGATCATGACGGACCGCACCAGCAGGCAGGCCGACCCGCGGGGCGCCATCAAGGACCCGGACGAGTGGGTCACCGGCGAGGAGCCGCCGACCGCCGCCCAGGAGTCCTATCTGGCGACCCTGGCCCGGGAGGCCGGCGAACAGCCGCCGGAGGGGCTGACCAAGGCCGAGGCCTCGAAGCGGATCGACCAACTCCAGGAGGAGACCGGCCGCGGTCAGTGACCGGGCGTACGGCGCGGTGGCAGGCGGTGCAGTTCGACCTCGTCGAGCCGCCCCGCCGTCACCCGCGCCGTCAGGTACGTGGCGTACGGCTGGGCGCGGCGGTCGGTGGGCGAGCCCGGATTGAGCAGCCGCAGGCCGACCGGGGCGACCGTGTCCCAGGGAATGTGCGAGTGACCGAAGACCAGCACGTCGGTGTCGGGGAAGCGGGCCGCGCAGCGGCTTTCCCGTCCCGCCTTCGGGCCGGTTTCGTGCACGACGGCGACCCGTAGCCCGTCGAGTTCCACCCGGGCGACCTCCGGCAGCCGGGCGCGCAGCGCCGGTCCGTCGTTGTTGCCGTACACCCCGACGAGGCGGCGGGCCCGGGCCGTCAACGCGTCCAGCAGCGCCTCGTCGACCCAGTCCCCCGCGTGCAGCACCACGTCGGCGTCGTCGATCGCCGCCCAGAGCGGCTCCGGCAGGTCCGTGGCCCGTTTCGGCACATGGGTGTCGGCGGTGATCACCAGGCGCATCCCGCCATTCTCCCCGCGCGCCGCCTTCCGGGTCGGCGCGGCGGGCCTGCCGGGGCGGAAAAGTCACCGGTCGCGACGCGAACCCTTCACAGCGCCGCAATCAGGACGTAGTTTGACGGCGACGAATGGGAGCGCTTCCAGGGGTGCCCCTCGATGGAATGGGAGATCACGTGAGAAGCAGACCCGCACTCGCCACGGTGACCGCCGCCGCGGTCGCGCTCACCGTCGCCACCACCGTCGCCGTCGGCATCGTCCGAGCTCCCGCCGCGGTCGCCGCCGACTCGGCGTTCTACGTCGACCCGGCGACGGCCGCCGCGGCCTGGGTCGCCGCCAACCCCGGCGACGCCCGTGCCGCCGTGATCTCCGATCGGATCGCGAACGTCCCCCAGGCCCGGTGGTTCACCCGGACCAACACCTCCACCGTACGGTCCGAGGTGGACGCGCTGGTCGGGGCGGCGGCTGCCGTCGGCAAGGTGCCGATCCTGGTCGTCTACAACGTCCCCAACCGGGACTGCGGCGGGGCCAGCGGCGGCGGCGCCCCCGACCACGCCACCTACCGGCAGTGGGTCGACCAGGTCGCGGCCGGCCTGGCCGGGCGGCCGGCCACCATCGTCCTGGAACCGGACGTGCTGCCGCTGATGACCAACTGCCAGACCGCCGCCCAGCAGGCCGAGACGAAGGCCTCCATGGCGTACGCCGGCAGGAAGCTCAAGGCGGGATCGGCCACCGCGAAGGTCTACTTCGACATCGGGCACTCGGCGTGGCTCTCCCCCGGCGAGGCGGCCTCCCGGCTGCTCGGCGCGGACATCGCCAACAGCGCGGACGGCATCGCGCTCAACGTCTCCAACTACCGGCGCACGGCCGACGAGGTCGCCTACGCCAAGGCCGTGATCGCAGCGACCGGGGTGCCCCGGCTCAAGGCGGTCGTCGACACCAGCCGCAACGGCAACGGGCCGGCCGGCTCGGAGTGGTGCGACCCGGCCGGGCGCGCGATCGGCACCCCGAGCACCACCGCCACCGGCGACCCGGCGATCGACGCGTACCTCTGGGTGAAGCTGCCCGGCGAGGCCGACGGCTGTATCGCGCCGGCCGGCCAGTTCGTGCCGCAGCGGGCGTACGACCTGGCGGTGGCGGCGGGCCCGGCCCCCACCACCGCGCCGCCGACCACCACCCCGCCCACGACGACACCACCGACCACCGTCCCGCCCACGACGCCCCCGGCGACCACTCCCCCGCCGACCGGCGGGTGCGCGGTGTCGTACACCCCGAACTCGTGGTCCGGCGGCTTCACCGCCGAACTGCGGGTGACCAACCACGGCGCCGCGCTGACCGGCTGGACCGTCACGTTCGCCCCCGGCGCCGGGGTCCGGCTGACCAACGGCTGGAACGGCGACTGGACCCAGTCGGGCGACCGGATCACCGCCCGCAACGCCACGTGGAACGCCAGCCTGCCCACGGGCGGCACGGTCTCGCTCGGCTTCCAGGGCACCTGGCCCGGCGGCACCCTGCCCACCCCGACCGGGTTCACCCTCAACGGCACCGCCTGCTCCTGACCCCCACGCCTCGCCCGTCCCGGCCGGGGCGGGCGAGGCGTGACCGCGCACCCGCCGGGACGGGCGGCCGGTGAGCGCACCGGGTCATCTCCCACGAACGACGCGCCATCTGGCGGCGTACGGCAGCACGAACAAGTACAGACCGGTGAACATGAGCAGGGCGAGCGGGAGCAACGGCAGGTAGGACACCCAGACGACGGGATCCTCTTGTGCCAGGGCGACGAAGGTGACGACGACGGTCACCGTGAAGACGATGGCCAGCCAGCGGTGGATCTGCCGAATCCACTTGTTCCAGTTCAAAGGGACCTCCTCAGGAGACGCCGACCCGGGCTCCAGGCGGGTGGGATGCCCGTGGCGGCCACGCTAGTTGCGGCTCGATGGCCGAAGCTTCTCGATTCCTGATCGGTCTGGTCGCCCGCCCGCCACGCACGGCGGCAGCCCCGCCGTCCCGCGCCGCGGTGCCGGTGGGCACCGATTGGTTTGTGGGGCAGCCTAGGATCGGCGCGTGGGCACGGCGGTGCAGGAGCGGCGGGCGCCGGTGGGAGCGCTGCTTCGGCAGTGGCGGCGACGGCGCGGGCTCAGCCAGCTCGCCCTCGCGGTCGGGGCGGAGGTCTCCACCCGGCACCTCAGCTTCCTGGAGACCGGGCGTTCGGCGCCGAGCCGGGAGATGGTGCTGCGGTTGGCCGAGCATCTCGACGTGCCGCTGCGGGACCGCAACCGGCTGCTGCTGGCCGCCGGGTACGCCCCGGTCTACTCCCACGCCCCGCTGGACTCCCCCGAGCTGCGTCGGGTCCTCGACGCGGTACGCCGGGTCCTGCGGGCGCACGAGCCGTACCCGGCGGTGGCGGTGGACCGCCGCTGGAACCTGGTCGCCGGCAACGCCGCCCTGCCGCTGCTCACCGAGGGCGTGGCCGCGCACCTGCTCCGGCCGCCGGCGAACGCGCTGCGACTGACCCTGCACCCCGAGGGCATGGCGCCCCGGATCGCGAACCTCGCCGAGTGGCGGGCCCACCTGCTCGGCCGGCTGCGCCGGCACCTGGGGCTGACCGCCGACGCCGAACTGACCGCGCTCCACGACGAGCTGCGTGGCTACCCGGGCGGGCCGGACGCCGGGCTGCCCCGCGCCGGGGACGTGGTGGTGCCCCTGCGGCTGCGACACGCCGGTGGCGAGCTGGCCTTCCTCAGCACCGTCTCGACCTTCGGCACCCCCCTCGACGTCACGGTCGAGGAGCTCTCGATCGAGTCCTTCTTCCCGGCCGACGACGCCACCGCCGCCCACCTGCGCGCCGCCGGCCGCTGAGCACCGCCCTGCGGGCATCCGCTCCGGTGCCTGGCGTTACCCCGCGACGGCGGCGGGAACCCGGACGGTTGACGAAGGAGGAACTCATGACCACACCGTCGAGTCCCACCTCGGCATGGCGGCCCGGAATGCCGGGCGCCGACACCCTCCCGTCCGGCCCCGCCGGCCGGCCCTCGGCCCCCGGCCACGACGGACACGGCCCGGAGACCGGCCCACCCAACGTGACGATCGGCTCGTACCCGGACTATCCGTCCGCCCAGCGGGTCGTCGACTACCTGGCGGACAACCGGTTCCCGGTGGAGCACAGCGCCATCGTCGGCACGAACCTCACCCTGGTGGAGACCGTGCTCGGCCGGATGACGACCGGGCGGGCGGCCCTGGCGGGTGCCGGTACGGGCGCCTGGTTCGGGCTCTTCATCGGGCTGCTGTTCGGCATCTTCACCGCCGGCAACTGGATCGCGGTGATCCTGGTCGGGCTGGTCGTCGGCGCGATCTGGGGAGCCGTGTTCGGCGCGGTCGCGCACGCGATGACCGGCGGGCGACGCGACTTCACCTCGGCCAGTTCGCTGCGTGCCGGCCAGTACGCCGTCATCGTCGACGCGCAGTTCGCCGAGCAGGCCCGTCAACTGCTCGGCCGGATGCACATGGCGGCACCGCCCGCCCGGTGACGGACCGCCGGGGCGGGGTCGGGCCGGAACCCGGCCCGGCCTCGTCGTCCGGCACCGGCGGGCGTCCGCCCGGGCGGGCCAGCGGCCGGGGTCGGCGGACACCGGCTGCGGTCGACGGTTCCGCGGATCAGCGGCCCAGCGGCCATCGGGTCGGCGATCCGCCGGTCAGCGGTCGGTGGCGAGGCGGGCGTGCAGGTGCTCGTCGTGGCGCCGGCCGTCGCCGTAGCGGTAGGACTCCCGCAGCGTCCCCTCGGCGCGGTAGCCGGCCCGCTCGGCCACCCGGCAGGAGCCCGGGTTGGCCACCGCGTGGCACAGCTCGATCCGGTGCAGCCCGAGTTCCGCGAATCCCCACCCGGTGAGCCGGATGACGGCCCCGGAGGCGACCCCGCGTCCGCGCGCCCCGGCGACCGTCCAGTAGCCGATCGAGGCGTCCCCGTCGTGGATGCGGTGCAGCGACACCGAGCCGAGCAGCGTGCCGAGGGCGGCCGGGTCGACGACCGCCAGGGAGACGTGGTCGCCGGCGGACCAGTCGGCCCGGCGGCGGACCCAGTTCAGCGCCGTCTCCCGGTCGAGCGGCCCGGCGTGCGGGTTCCATCGGGCGATCGCCGGCTCGCGCAGCGCGTCGAGGACCGCCGGCGCGTCCTCCTCCCGCCAGGGACGCAGCAGCAGGCCCGGGGCGGCGAGTTCGAGAGGGTCCACGAGGCCGGAGTCTGGCACACCCCGCCGCACCGCCGCTGGTGTTTTCCGGGCATGTCCTTCAAAGCTGTAAGACAGGCCCGCAGCAACAGGTGACCGCACTCACCAAGCACTAGTTAAAATTTGAAGTAGTGCTATCGTGGTGGCGTGACCGAGAGCCTGGACAGTGCCCGACTCGCCGCCTGGCGCGCCTACATCGAGGCCAGCCAACGGCTCTACACCCGGCTGGAGGACGACCTGCGCGCCGACAGCGCACTCACCTTCGCCGACTACCACGTGCTCGTCCTGCTCTCCGAAGCGCCCGGCCAGCGGTTGCGGATGGGCGAGCTGGCAAGCCGGCTGATCTTCTCGCCGAGCCGGCTGACGTACCAGATATCCACCATGCAGCGGCGCGGCCTGGTGGCCCGGGAGTCCTGTCCGGACGACCGGCGCGGCAGCGAGGCCGTGCTCACCGCGGCCGGGCTGCTGGCCCTGCGCGAGGCGGCCCCGCGCCACCTGCGTTCGGTGCGTACCCACCTGATGGACGACCTCGACGACGCCGAGGTCGCCTGTCTCACCCGGATCTTCGAGCGACTCGGCCGCCGCCTGCGCGCGGACCGCGACGAGTCGCCCGCCCACCCCGACAACTGAGGAGTTCCCGATGCCCGCCATCACCGTCGACAACGTGCTCGTCCTGCCCCGCCTGCCCCGCCTGCCCCGGCTCGACGGGTCCACCGCGTTCCGCCCGGTCCGCCGGCTGACCACCGCGCCCAGCGGCTACGAGGGCGAGGGCTTCCCGGTGCGCCGGGCGTTCGCCGGCGTGCCGGTGACCGAGCTGGACCCGTTCATCCACCTGGACCAGATGGGCGAGGTGGACTACGCCCCGGGCGAGCCGAAGGGCACCGCCTGGCATCCGCACCGCGGCTTCGAGACGGTGACCTACATGATCGACGGGATCATGGACCACCAGGACTCGCAGGGCGGCGGCGGCACGATCACCAACGGCGACACCCAGTGGATGACAGCCGCGAGCGGACTGCTGCACATCGAGGCGCCGCCGGAGCACCTCGTCATGAGCGGCGGGCTGTTCCACGGCACCCAACTCTGGGTCAACCTGCCCCGGGCGGCCAAGATGAACCCGCCCCGCTACCAGGACATCCGCGGCAAGGAGGCCGCGCTGCTGACCACGCCGGACGGCGGCGCGCTGATCCGGGTGATCGCTGGCGAGATCGCCGGGCACCGGGGCCCGGGCTCCACCCACACCCCGATCACCATCACCCACGTGACCGTGCAGCCGGGGGCCCGCGTCGACCTGCCGTGGCGGCCGGACTTCAACGCCCTGGTCTACGTGCTGGGCGGGCGGGGCACGGTGGGCACCGACGGGCGGCCGGTGCACACGGGCCAGCTCGCCGTGCACGGCCCGGGCGACGCCCTGACCTTCGCCGCGGACGGCGGCCAGGACAGCCACACCCCGGCACTGGACCTCTACATCATGGGCGGCGAGCCGATCCGGGAGCCCGTGGCGCACTACGGCCCGTTCGTCATGAACACCCGCGACGAGCTGATCCAGGCGTTCGAGGACTTCAACGCCGGCCGGCTCGGCGTCGTCCCCGCCGAGCGGCTGCCGCACACCGACGGCCAGGGTTCAAGGCCCTGAGCCCACGCGCGGACGGGTGGGCGCCTCCGGCACGGCCGGCGGCGCCCGCCTGTGCGTCGGGGTGTGGCGTCAGGAGACGGCGAAGATGCCCGCGACGCCCAGGATCACCATGAGCAACACGGTAACCAGCGCACCCCGCTCACTCTCGACCGCCTGCTCGCGGTGTTCGGTCACGGAGTTCATCGTCTCGCCGGGCATGGTGTTGCCTCCTCGGTGTTCGCGTCGTGGTCGGGCGGGATGTCGGGGGCCGGGCCGACCTGGTCACCGGGGTGCCGGCCGGGATGCGGACCCACGACGGGGGTCCTACCGTGAGGACGTTGTCGACCTCGGGGGGCTGGAACGGTGGCACCACACAACTGGTTCCTCAGCGCACGGGAACGCGCCAACCCGGTGTCAGAGTTACCCGTCTGGGCCGGGGGAAACCTCGCCGAGCCGATAATTCACGGCGCCGCGTACTTTGACCGGCTGGTCGACGAGGTGGAGGCCCTCGAGTCCGGCGACCACCTCTTCTTCACCGACTGGCGGGGCGACCCGGACCAGCGGCTGCGCCCCGACGGGCCGACCGTGGCACAGCTCTTCGCGGGGGCCGCGCAGCGGGGCGTGGTGGTCAAGGGCCTGATCTGGCGCTCCCACCTCGACGTCCTGGCCTACAGCGAGGTGGAGAACCGCAACCTGAGCGAGACGGTCTCCGCCGCCGGTGGCGAGGTGCTGCTCGACCAGCGGGTCCGCCGGGGCGGTTCACACCACCAGAAGCTCGTGGTGCTGCGACACCTCCGCGCGCCGGAACGGGACGTCGCCTTCGCCGGTGGCATCGACCTGTGCCACAGCCGGCGGGACGACGCCACGCACCGGGGCGACCCGCAGGCCGTGCAGATGTCCGCCCGCTACGGGAAGCACCCGCCCTGGCACGACGTGCAGCTCGCCGTGCGGGGGCCGGTGGTGGGCGCGCTGGACACGAGCTTCCGGGAGCGGTGGAACGACCCGATGCCGCTGGACTCGGAGAACCCCCTCGCCTACCTGCGGGACCGGCTGCGCGGCGCCGACCTGAGGCCCGATCCGCTGCCGGCGCAGCCGCCCGACCCGCCGCCCTGCGGCCCGCACGACGTCCAGGTGCTGCGCACCTACCCGGCGGTACGGCCCCGCTACTCCTTCGCCCCCGACGGCGAGCGCACCGTGGCCCGTGGCTACACCAAGGCGGTCCGGCGGGCCCGGCGGCTGATCTACCTGGAGGACCAGTACCTCTGGTCCACCGAGGTGGCCGACCTGTTCGCCCGGGCCCTGCGGGACAATCCCGACCTGCACCTGGTCGCCGTGGTCCCCCGGTATCCGGACGTGGACGGCCGGCTGGCGCTGCCACCGAACACGGTCGGCCGCGAGCAGGCGCTGTCGCTCTGCGAGCGGGCGGCCCCGGAGCGGGTGCACGTCCTCGACGTGGAGAACCACGCCGGCACCCCGGTGTACGTGCACGCCAAGGTCTGCGTGGTGGACGACGTGTGGGCCAGTGTGGGCAGCGACAACTTCAACCGCCGGTCCTGGACCCACGACAGCGAACTCTCCTGCGCGGTGCTGGACGGCACCAGGGACGGGCGGGCGCCGACCGACCCGGCCGGTCTCGGCGACGGGGCCCGGGTCTTCGCCCGGGACCTGCGGCTGCGGCTGTGGCGCGAGCACCTGGACCGCGATCCGGCCGGCGGCGAGGACGCCGACCTGATCGACCCGGCCGACGCCGTCGCGGCGATCACCGCCGCGGCCGACGCGCTGCGCCGGTGGTACGACGCCGGGCGGGTCGGCCCCCGGCCGCCGGGCCGGCTGCTGCCGCACCGGGCGGAACGGCTGCCCTGGTACACCCGGGTCTGGGCGCTGCCGGCGTACCGGCTGGTCTACGACCCCGACGGTCGTCCGCTGCGGGCCCGGCGGTCCGGCACGTGGTGAGCGTCCGGTCCCGGCACGGGTGAGCGTTCGGCCCGGGCGTGGTGAGCGTTCAGGCGGGCACGGAGAGGGCGTCGGTCCTGCGACGGGCAGGCGCGGCCCCGTCGGGGTCGGAGTCCCCGGCGTGGACGGTCAGGCCGCCGGGATAGGCGAACGCGGTGCGCGGGGAGTAGAAGCCGAACCCGATCGTCAGCGGGTTCTCCGGGCGGAGCGCGTAGATCGGGTGCCCCGGCTCCAGGAACTCCACCGACTCGATGACGAACGGGTTGACCGGCTCGGCGATGAACGGGTACATGGAGCTGAGCAGTTTCCCGTCGCGGGCGGTGAAGTAGCGGTGGTGGCCGCTGTTGATCGTCTGGCTCGTCTCCCCCACCTGGCACCGGGCGCGGATCACCGGCACACCGTCGATGTCCGTCTCGGCGACGATCTCCCCGTCGCGGCGTTCGATGCGGGTGCGGCCGACGACGGCGGGCGCGCCCCGCGCGGCGGCGTAGGCGCGGACCGGTTCGCTACAGGTCACGTAGTGCGTCCACCAGCCGCCGGGGCCGGCTCCGCCGGGCGCGTCCACCCCGGCCAGCGCCACCCCGAGGTAGGTCATCGAGTAGGCCCCGAAGCCGGAGGTCTGGCTCTCGTCGTCGACCACGTACTGGTTCATGAAGACCAGCCGGTCGGCCGACGGGCGCAGCCCGGCCGGGACCAGTGCGGCGACCGCGTCCGGATCCGCCGGCAGCCAGCCGAAGTAGAGCGTGCGGCTGTCGACGACGAGGTGGGGAGCGGCGGGGTCGAGCACGGCACCTCCGGGGCGGGGGATGTACCCGCACGCTACGGCCTGTCCCGCCGACGGGACAACGACGGAAAGCCGACATTCGACGCCCTGTCATCCGGGGGCCCTGACCGCTCGGCCGCCCGGCCCGACCCGCCCGGATGCGGGTTCGTCGATGTCCGGCCCGGGGTGGCTGACCGTACGCCCGACGTAAGACGGGCCACAATCCGAGGAGCGATCGTCCAGTTTGCGGCCTTGATGATGGAAAATTACTTAAGCACATCGTACTTTCGGCTAGATTTCGTCGAGCCGATCGGGCTAAGGTGGCTTCCGAACGGACATCTGAAACTAAACCTAAGCGTCACGTCTTTCATCCGCGGACGAGGTGCAGGGAGGACCACCCATGACCGCGCCAACGATCAGTGAACAGGCCACCACGACACCGGGCACCACCCGCAAGCTCGACCCGCGGGCGCTCACCGACAGCGCCGCCGATCTGCTCAACGCGATGGCCGCGCTGCCGGCCAACCACCCGTCCCGCGCCGCCCTACGAGACCGGGCGATCGAGGCCTGGCTGCCGCTCGCCAACCACCTCGCCCACCGCTACAGCGGCCGGGGCGAGCCCACCGACGACCTGGCCCAGACCGCCGCCGTCGGCCTGATCAAGGCGATCGACAAGTTCGACCCGTCCCGCGGCGTCGACTTCGCCGGCTACGCGATTCCCACCATCATCGGTGAGCTCAAGCGGCACTTCCGTGACCGCACCTGGGACATCCGGGTTCCGCGCCGGCTCCAGGAGCTGCGGCTGGCCATCTCCGACGCCAACAGCACGCTGCTCCAGACCCTCGGCCGCTCGCCCACGGTCGCCGACATCGCCGCCCACCTCAAGCTCACCGAGGAAGAGGTGCTGGAGGGCCTGGAGGGGGCCCGCGCCTACAACGCGGTGTCGCTCTCCACGCCGACCGGCGACGGCGACCGCGCGACCGAGCTGGGCGACATGCTCGGCGGCGACGACAACGAGTTCGAGCTGGCCGAGCTGCGGGTCGCCCTCGGCCCGGCGCTGGCCACGCTCGACGAGCGGGAGCAGAAGATCCTCACGCTGCGGTTCTACGGCAACCTGACGCAGTCGCAGATCGCCGAGCAGGTCGGCGTCTCGCAGATGCACGTCTCCCGGCTGCTGGCCCGCGCGCTGACCAAGCTGCGGGGGCAACTCGACGGCACGTACTAGGGGGTGGTGGGGTGATGGCCGGGTCGGGGGGCCCGGCCATCACCATGTCCGGTGTGGGCGAGACCATCACCGGAGAACCGACGCCCGGGCACCCTTCGCGGGGTGACCCGGGCGCCGTCGTTCAGCGCGCGGGCTCCCGCCACATCGGCCAGAACGGCGTGCCGTCGGGCAGGTGGAACGGCTCGGCGACCCGGTAGCCGTGCCGCGCGTACAGGTCGCGGCCGATCTCGCTGGCCGCCTCCAGGTAACCGGGAATCCCCTCGGCGTCGAGGACGGCGTGGTGGTGCCGCAACAGCGCGCTGCCCAGCCCCTGTCCCTGCCGGTCCGGCGCGACCGCGAGGAACGCCAGGTGGTGGTGGGCCGGGTGCGGGTGGTGGACCGCGAAGAGCTTGTCCAGGTGCGCGAACCGGTCGGTCCACTGGCCGCACGCCGCAGCCAGCCGGGCGTCGTAGTCCTCCGGCGGCGGGGCCGGGTCGCCCACCGACGGGAACCAGACCGCCACTCCCGCCCGGTCCGCGGTCGCGTGCACCAGGCCGTGCCGCATCGCGTGGTCCACCAGGATCGCGAAGTTGCCGGCCAGCACGGACTGCCGCCGCCCGGCGTCGGGCACCAGCCAGCGGGGAGCGTCGAGGACCATGAACGCCTCGGCGATCCGGCCGGCGACCAGGGACGTCTCCGCCGGACCGAGCCGCTCGACCCGTACCTCCTCGCTCACCGCCGCGCCCCCGTCCCGCTCGGCTCGTGCCCGCCTGCGTGCCTGGGTGCTGGCGCCGTCGCCGCCACGCTCTCCGCGCCCAGACCGATCCGGGCGTACGTGTCGGGACGACTGCCGCGCAGCACCAGCGCCCACAGCACACCGAGCAGCGCGGCCACCGGGTAGACCGCCGGGACGGCCCAGCGCAGGGGCGAGTCCGCCGCCACCCCGAGCAGATCCGCGAAGTTGACCACGGCCAGCGCGACGACCACGGCGAGGGCCACCGCGGCGAGGCCCGGGGCGAGCGCACCGCGCCACAGCGTCTCGGTCGCCCGGCCCCAGGCGAAGAAGGCGATCACCGCGACCGAGGTGGTGGCGATCAGCAGCAGCACCCCGAAGCCGCCGGCCGTGCCGACCCAGTAGAACAGCCGCACCACCGGATCCCAGCCGTTGGCCGCGTAGAGCACGATCACCACCAGCCCGAGCGCGCTCTGCGCGAGGGAGGCCGCCCGGGGCGACCCGGTGCGCGGCGAGGTCTGCCCGAACACGGCCGGCAGCACCCGCTCCCGGCCGAGCGCGAAGGCGTACCGGGCGGTGGTGTTGTGGAAGGAGATCATCGCGGCGAGCACCGAGGTCAGGAAGAGCGCCTGGCCGATGGTGACGGCGGTGCCCCCGAGGTGTGCCTCGGCCAGGTTGAAGATCAGCCCGATGCTCTGCTCGCCCGCCTCGGCGGCGATCCGGTCCGGCCCGACGGCGACGGTCATGCTCCACGACGACAGCGCGTAGATGCCCGCGATGATCGCGATGGAGAAGTAGGTGGCCAGCGGCACCGTGCGCCGCGGGTCCCGGCTCTCCTCGCTGAACACCACGGCGGACTCGAAGCCGACGAAGCCCAGGATCGCCAGCACCAGCACCGCGCCGGCGCCGGGCACGACGAGGTTCTCCGGCGACAGCGCGGCGAAGCTGACCTCCCCGCCGGCCGGGTGGGTCAGCTGCCCGAGGTCGAAGACGACGATCACCACCATCTCGGCGACCAGCAGCGCCGCCAGCACCAGGCCGTTGAGGTCGATCCGGAGCAGGCCGAGCACGCCGACCGTCGCCCAGGCGACCAGCGCCACCACCCACCACGCCGGAGCCACCCCGAACAGGCGGTCCAGCACCGGCTCCGCCGCCGCGCCGATGGTGCCGTAGAGCCCCACCTGGAGGGCGTTGTAGGCGATCAACGCCACCCAGGCCGCACCGACGCCGGCCGGTCGGCCCAGCCCCCGGGCGACGTAGGCGTAGAACGCGCCGGCGTTGGTCATCCGCCGGGCCATCGCCACGTACCCGATGGAGAAGAGGGCGAGCACCGCGGCCACCGTCAGGAAGGCCACCGGGATGCCGAGCACGCCGACGACCCCGTAGCCGGTGGTGACGACGCCGGCCACCACGGTCAGCGGGGCGGCGGCGGAGAGGACGAAGAAGATCACCGACGGGACGCCGAGCCGGCCACGGGCCAGGGCCTCGGAAACGTTGCTCGGTCGGTCGAGCGTGGGTGTCGACATACGCGGACTCCGGTTCGAGGGGAGGAGTGGAGGAGGCGGTCAGCCGGCGCCGCGCAGCACGGCGGCGCCGACCGCCGCCTCGGTGTGCGCCACGAGCTCCCGCAGCGGCGGGGGCAGCGCCGGGATGAGCACGCCCAGCCGGTGGTGCGCCCGGGGACCGGCGCTCCACAGCACCTCGCGGCTCAGCCCGGCGGCGACGACCAGACCCAGCAGCAGACCGTCGGGCACGCTCGGCGGGGTCGGCCGGTCGAGCAGGGCGCGCAGCCGGGTGGCCGGCCAGGCCACGGCGTTGAGGTCGTTCGGCAGGTAGCTGACGGTGGTGCGGAGCAGCCGCCGGCTCTCCTGCCGGCGCAGCACTCCCGCCCTGACCAGCCGCTCCCCCACCGAGGCGGTGGCGGTCTGCGCCAGGAAGCTCAACCAGGTGCGCACCGGATGCTGCTGCGCCTCGCCGACCAACTGGTCGAGCACGGTGTGCGCCAGGGCGTCCGCGGGTGGGCGACGGTCGACCACCGTGACCAGCCCGGAGGAGACGGCGACGTGTCCGTGCAGGACCAGTTCGCCGAGCAGTCCCCCGGCGAGGCCGAGGCCGGCCGCCGTCGGGTGCAGCTTCGCCTTGCCCCGACTGTCGTTGTGGATGATCAGGAAGAACTCGTCGGCGATGAGCAACCGGTCCTCCCCACGGGTTGTCCACATTGATCGCAACCGGGCAAGGATGCACCGGCCGTCACTGCAACGCAACTCCCGTATCCGGTAGTTGCACTCCGTACAGACGCGACCTGCGGATCTTGTCGTGACAGACTCGGAGGGTGACCGCGAGCCCCACCGTCCGCCGCCGCCGAATCGCCCGGGAACTCCGCCAGTTGCGCGAACGCGCGGGCATGACCCTGGACGTCGCCGCCCGGCAACTGGACATGTCCAAGAGCAACCTGTCCCGCATCGAGAACGCCCTGATCGGCATCAAGCCGCGCGACGTCCGGGCCGCGCTGGCGCTGTACGAGGTGACCGGGGCCGACGCCGAGGCTTTGATCGAGATAGCCCGCGGGGCGCAGCAGCGCGGCTGGTGGCAGAGCTACAGCGACGTCCTGCCCGAGTGGTTCGAGTTCTACGTCGGGCTGGAGGCGGAGGCGGCGACCCTGCGGACGTACGAGGTCGAGGCGGTGCCCGGGCTGCTCCAGACCGAGGCGTACGCGCGGGAGGTCTTCCGGCGCACCGCGGGCGAGGACGGCATCGAGCGCAAGGTCGCCGCGCGGCTGCACCGGCAGAACGTGCTGCACCGCGACAATCCGGTCGAGTTGTCCGTGGTGCTCAACGAGGCGGTGCTCTGCCGCCCGGTCGGCGGCGACGCCGTGATGGCCGACCAGATGGCCCACCTGGCGAAGGTCTCTCAACTACCGAACGTGACGGTGCAGGTACTTCCGTTCTCGGCCGGCGGGCACCCGGCGATGAACGCCCCGTACGTCGTGCTGACGTTCGCCGACGCCGCCGACGCGGCCGTGGTTTACCTGGAAAACCTCACGATGGGGCTGGCTCTGGAGGAGGTCGGCCAGGTGCGCGGGTATAGCCTTGTGCACGAGGAGTTGTGCCGGATGGCACTCGGTCCGGAGGCGTCCCTGACGCGCCTGACGGAAGCTTCTCGTTACTTTGCGTGACCGTTGACGCGGCGCGCCGGCACAAACGGGGGTACCGCGATGACCGCGCTCGACCTGACCCTGGCCCAGTGGCGCACCAGTACCCGCAGCGTGGGCAACGGCAACTGTGTCGAGGTCGCCGCCGCCGGGGACCGGGTCGCCGTCCGGGACAGCAAAGACCGGCCCGGCCCGGTTCTGGCCTTCCCGTCGCCGGCCTGGCGCGCCTTCGTCGCCGGCATCGACGGGGTACGCCCCGACTGAGCCACTCCCCGAACGGTGCGAGACTGGGCCGTGCTCTCGGACGTACACCTCGACCTGCCCGTACGGCCGGTGCTGCCGGAGCTGGTCGCGGCGCTGCGCGGGACCGGCGCCGGGGTGCTGGTGGCCCCGCCGGGGACCGGCAAGACGACCCTCGCCCCGCTGGCCGTGGCCGACGAGGTCTCCGGTCGCGTGCTGGTCGCCCAGCCTCGTCGGGTGGCCGCCCGCGCGGCGGCGCGCCGGATGGCATCGCTGCTCGGCGAGCCGGTGGGCGAACGGGTCGGGTACGCCGTGCGCGGCGAGCGCCGCAGCGGGCCGCGGACCAGGGTCGAGGTGGTCACCACCGGGCTGCTGGTCCGGCGGCTGCACCGCGATCCCGAGCTGGCCGGAACCGGCGCCGTGCTGCTCGACGAGTGCCACGAGCGACAGCTCGACGCCGACCTGGCGCTCGCGTTCACCGTGGAGGCCCGGGCCGCGCTGCGCCCCGACCTCTGGCTGCTGGCGATGTCGGCCACGCCCGAGGCGGACCGGTTCGCCGCGCTGCTCGGCGGCGGGGGCGGTCCCGCGCCGATCGTCCGGGCGTCCTCGGCCCTGCATCCGGTGGCCCGGATCTGGGCGCCGCCGCCCCGGCCGGTGGCCGCACCCGGCGCCGGCCCGGTCGACCGGGGCCTGCTCGACCACGTCGCGGCGACGGTGCGCCGGGCGCTGCGCGAACGCGACGGGGACGTGCTGGTCTTCCTGCCCGGGGCTGGCGAGATCGGCGCCGTCGCCGGCCGGCTGGCCGACCTGCGCGACGCGGTCGCCGTCCTGGCGCTGCACGGCCGGCAGCGCGGCGCCGACCAGGACGCGGCGCTGCGCCCGGCCGACCGGCGGCGGGTGGTGCTGGCCACGGCGGTTGCCGAGAGCAGCCTGACCGTGCCGGGCGTCCGGGTGGTGGTGGACGCCGGGCTGTCCCGGGTGGCCCGGATGGACCTGGCCCGTGGGCTGGGCGCGCTGGTCACCGTCCCGGTGTCCCGGGCGGGGGCCACCCAGCGGGCCGGCCGGGCGGGCCGGGAGGCGCCCGGTCACGTCTACCGCTGCTGGTCGGCGGCCAGCCACGAGCGGCTGGCCGCGCAACCGGAGCCGGAGATCGCCACCGCCGACCTGACGGGCTTCGCCCTGGAGCTGGCCGCCTGGGGATCGCCGGACGGGACCGGGCTGGCCCTGCCGGATCCGCCCCCGCCCGCGTCGATGTCGGTGGCCCGGGACACCCTCACCACCCTCGGCGCGCTCGACGCGGACGGCCGGATCACCGGTCGGGGCCGGGCTATCGCCGCCGTCGGGGCGCATCCCCGGCTGGCCCGGGCGTTGCTCGACGGGGCCGGCCGGGTGGGAGCGGACCGGGCGGCGGAGGTCGTGGCGGTTCTCGCCGAGGACACCGTCGCCGGGCCGGGCGACGATCTGACCGCCGCCTGGCGCCGCCTCCGCGCGGGCGCGGACCCGGGTGCCACCGCCCGGTGGCGTGCGGAGGTACGCCGACTGCGCGCGGCCCTGCCCGAGGCTCCCGCCGCGCCGGCCGTGCGCACCGGCCGGACACGGCCCACCGGCGCCCCCGACGCGACGGCCGTGCGCACCGGCCGGGCTCGGCCGACCGGCGACCTCGACGCGACCGGGGACGTCGGCCGGAACCGGCTGACCGACGACCTGGCCGCTGGGCTGCTGGTCGGGCTGGCCCACCCGGAGCGGCTGGCCCGGGCGCGACGGCCGGGTGGCTCGGCGTACCTGATGAGCGGCGGGACCGCGGCGGAGCTGGCGCCCGGGTCGGGGCTGGCCGGCGCCGGCTGGCTGGCGGTCGCGGTGGCGGACCGTTCCCCCGGCGCGCCGACCGCCCGGGTGCGCCTGGCCACCCCGCTCGACGAGGCGACCGCCAGGGAGGCGGGCGGGCCGCTGCTGCGCACCGAGCGGGAGGTCGGCTGGTCCGGCGAGGACGTGGTGGCCCGGGAGGTGGTGAGGCTGGGCGCGATCGAGCTGGTCGGGCGGCAGCTCGCCCGCCCCGACCCGGCGGAGGTGGCGGGGGCGCTGCTGACCGGCCTGCGTCGTACCGGCCTCGGGTTGCTGACCTGGACCCCGGCGGCGCGGGCGCTGCGCGAGCGGCTGGCGTTCTGCCGGCACGCGCTCGGCGGTGACTGGCCCGACGTGGGCGACGAGGCGCTACTGGCCGCCGCGCCCGCCTGGCTGGGCCCGGAACTGGCCAATGCCCGCCGCCGCGCCGACCTGGCCCGCCTCGACGTGGCCGGGGCGCTGCGCCGGCTGCTGCCGTGGGCACTGGCGGCCCGGCTGGACGAGGCGGCGCCGGAGCGGATCACCGTGCCGAGCGGGTCGCGGATCAGGCTCGACTACGCCGACCCCGCGGCGCCGGTGCTCGCGGTGAAGCTCCAGGAGACCTTCGGCTGGCGGGACGCGCCACGGATCGCCGACGGCCGGGTGCCGGTGCTGCTGCACCTGCTCTCGCCGGCCGGGCGGCCGGTGGCGGTCACGGCCGACCTGGCCTCCTTCTGGCGTACGGGCTACCCGCAGGTGCGGGGAGAGCTGCGCGGGCGCTACCCGCGCCACCCGTGGCCGGAGGACCCGACGACGGCCCCGCCCACCCGGCACACCACCCCGCGCCGCCGCTGAGCCGGGCTCGCTCACTCCTCCACGACGTCGGCGACGACCACGGTGACGTTGTCCGGTCCGCCGGCCCGCAGCGCCAGGTCGATCAGCCGGCGGGCACAGTCCGCGCGGTCCGGCTGCTCGGCGAGCACCTCGGCGAGGGTGTCCGGGCGGACGACGTTGGACAGCCCGTCGCTGCACAGCAGCCAGCGGTCCCCGGCCCACGGCACCATCGTCGCGTACGCCGGTGAGACGTCCTCGCCCTGCAACGCCTGGGTCACCACGGCGCGGCGGGGGTGGCTGCTGGCCTGGTCGGCCGTGATCACCCCCTGGTCGACGAGCATCTGCACGAACGTGTCGTCCCGGGTGATCTGTTTGAGCACGCCCTCCCGGAACAGGTAGGCCCGGGAGTCGCCGACGTGGGCGAGGGCCAGGCAGCTGCCCGTCCGGGCGAAGAGCAGGGCGGTCAGGGTGGTGCCCATGCCCTGTCGCTCCGGATCCTCGGCGACCGCCTGGTGGATCCGTGTGGTGGCGAGCTGGATACCGGTCTGGAGGGCGGCCACCAGCGCGTGCTCCGGCGTCTCCACGTCGAGCGGAGCGACCGCGTCGATGGCGATCGCGCTGGCCAGGTCGCCGGCCGCCATCCCGCCCATGCCGTCGGCGACGGCGACGAGCCAGGTGCCGGCGTGCAGGGCGTCCTGGTTCCCGCTGCGGATCAGCCCACGGTCGCTCGTTCCGACGGAACGCAGCTTCAGGGTCATGGGTGGCAGCCTGCCAGGCGAAGGGTGCAGTTGTCTCTAGGAGATCACCACCTCGGCGCGTCGCGCGGCGAATCTCACTGCCGCGAGCCGCCGGGCGGGCCTGCACGCCATCCAGTCGGATCGATTGACAAGGGCCGGGGACCACTGCCACCATCGAGCAGAACTGGGAGCGCTCCCAGGTCTGCCACCTCGCACTCCCCGTCCCCCGCAGTCGTCCGGAAGGAACACCCGTGACGCCATCCCGACGCCGCCTCGCGCTACTCGCGGCCGCCACCACCATCGCCCTGACCGCAGGCACCGCCGGCAGCGCCCACGCCGAACCGCCCCCCGACGCCCCCGAACAGATCGACAACGGCGACTTCAGCGCCGGCGTGTCCCCCTGGTTCTCCTACGGCACCGGCGCGCTCGGGGTCACCGACGGCCGGCTCTGCACCACCGTGCCCGGTGGCCTGGCCAACCCGTGGGACGCCGGCATCGGCCAGGACGGCGTGCCGCTGGTCGCCGGAGCCGAGTACACCCTCGGATTCGACGTCTCCGCCACCCCGGGCACCGCCGTCAAGGCCGTCCTGCAACTGGGCACCGCCCCCTACACGACGTACGCCAGCGTGGACGCCACCGCCGTCGGCACCGCGCAGCGGTTCGAGAAGACGTTCACGGTCACCGAGGGAAACCCGGCCGCCCAACTGATCTTCCAGGTCGGCGGCAGCGCGGCCGAGCAGACCGTCTGCCTGGACGACGTCTCGCTGCGCGGCGGCGACCCGCCCGAGCCGTACGTGCCCGACACCGGGCCCCGCGTGCGGGTCAACCAGGTCGGCTACCTGCCCGGCGGGCCGAAGAACGCCACCGTGGTGACCTCGGCGACCGGCGCCCTGCCCTGGCAGCTCAGGTCGGCCACGGGCGCGGTCCTGGCCGCCGGCACCACCACCCCGCGCGGCGTCGACGCCGCCTCCGGGCAGAACGTGCAGACGCTCGACTTCTCGTCGTACCGGACCCCGGGGGCGGGACTGACCCTGGTCGTCGACGGCGAGACCAGCCACCCCTTCGACATCTCGGGCGCCCTCTACGACCGGCTGCGCTCGGACTCCCTCCAGTTCTTCTACGCCCAGCGCAGCGGCATCGCCATCGACGGCGACCTGATCGGCGCGGAGTACGCCCGCCCGGCCGGCCACCTCGACGTCGCACCCAACCGGGGCGACACCTCCGTGCCCTGCCAGCCGGGCGTCTGCGACTACTCCCTCGACGTGCGCGGCGGCTGGTACGACGCCGGCGACCACGGCAAGTACGTGGTCAACGGCGGCATCGCCACCTACCAGCTGCTGAACACCTTTGAGCGGACCAGGACAGCCGCCACCGCCGGGCACGGCGCCGCCCTCGGCGACAGCACCCTGCGGCTGCCCGAGCGCGGCAACGGCGTGCCGGACGTCCTCGACGAGGCCCGCTGGGAGCTGGAGTTCCTGCTGCGCATGCAGGTGCCGGCCGGCAGGCCGCTCGCCGGAATGGCCCACCACAAGATCCACGACCGGAACTGGACCGGTCTGCCGCTCGCCCCGCACGCCGACCCCGAGCCGCGCGAGCTGCACCCGCCGTCCACCGCCGCCACCCTCAACCTGGCCGCCGTCGCCGCCCAGTGCGCGCGGCTGTTCGCCCCCTACGACGCGGCCTTCGCGACACGCTGCGGCACGGCGGCGCGGACGGCCTACGCCGCCGCGCGGGCCAACCCGACGCGGTACGCCAGCCCCGCCGACAGCACCGGCGGCGGCGCGTACGACGACACCGACGTGACCGACGAGTTCTACTGGGCGGCCGTCGAGCTCTACCTGAGCACCGGGGAGCAGGCGTACCTGACGGACCTGGCCGCGTCGCCGCACCACACCGGGGACGTCTTCGACCCACGCGGCTTCGGCTGGCAGGGCGTCGCCGCGCTGGGCCGGCTCGACCTGGCCACCGTGCCGAACGGGCTACCGGCCGCCGACCTGGCCCGCGTGCGCGCCTCGGTGACCGCCGCCGCCGACGCCCACCTCGCCGAGGCGAACCGGCAGGCCTACGGGCTGCCGATGCCCGGCGACCCGGACAGCTACTTCTGGGGCGGCAACAGCAACGTCGTCAACAACGCGATCGTGCTGGCCACCGCCTTCGACCTGACCCGGGACGCGAGGTACCGGGACGGCGCGGTGCAGGCGATGGACTACGTCCTCGGCCGCAACGCGCTGAACATCTCGTACGTGACCGGGTGGGGCGAGCACGCGGCGGAGAACCAGCACAGCCGGATCTTCGGCCACCAGCTCGACCCGACCATGTCGAAGCCGCCCGCCGGCTCGCTGGCCGGCGGCCCGAACGCCGCCCTCCAGGACCCGTTCGCCGCCAAGCTGCTCGCCGGCTGCAAGCCGATGTTCTGCTACGTCGACGACATCAACTCGTACGCGACCAACGAGGTGGCGATCAACTGGAACTCGGCGCTCGCCTGGATCGCCTCGTTCCTGGCCGACCAGGGTGACTCGGCGGCGGTACCGGCGCCTACCTGCGCGGCCACGTACACCAACCACGGCGCCTGGCACGGCGGCACCGGGTTCACCGCCCAGGTGACCATCCGCAACACCGGCACCAGCGCGATCGACGGCTGGGCGGCCCGCTTCGCCTTCACCGGCGACCAGAAGGTGCGCGAGGCGTGGCTGGCGAGGACGACCCAGGCCGGTGCGACGGTCACCGCCAGGAACGAGTCGTACAACGCCCGGATCGCCCCGGGCGGCACGGTCACCTTCGGTTTCAACGCGCTGACCGGCGGCGGCGCCAACCCGGAACCCGGCCTGATCACCGTCAACGGCGCCGCCTGCACGCTCTCCTGACCCGTACGGCCCGGCGCGCCCCGGCGCCCCGGCCCGGCGATGATCGCGCCGTCACCGGGAAGTGGTGGCCTCCCCGAGTGCGGGGGGTCCACCACTTTCCGGACGCTGTCGCACGCCGCGGAACACGACCCGTGGGGCGGGACAGCCGCCGCCGATTTCGGTGGACGGGGTTCGGGGCGTACGACAGGGTTGCCGGTATGGACGACGCGGAGCAACGGGTGTGGTCGCGGCTGCCGGACGGCACCCGGACCGCCCTGGCCGGCCTTGCCCCGGCGGACCTGCGCACGCTGCTGCTGGCGGTGGCCCGGGACCGGGCGGCGGCGGTACGGCCCGCGGACCTGGTCCGCCGCTGGCGGTCGGACCGCTTCACCCGGCCGGCGGCGGCCGACCCGCGCGCGCTGGCCGCCGTCGAGGCCCGCCTGTGGCAGCTGCTGCCCGCCGAGTTCGCCGGCGTCGACCTCTCCCCCGTCGTGCCGCTCGGCACCTGCTCGGCGGTCGCGCCGGTGAGCCAGAACCGGATCGTCACCACCCTGCGCGCGACCGAGGTGCTCAGCGACCCCACCAACGCCCTCGCGGTCGAGGCCGCGGTACGCCGCCGGGGACAGCCCACCGACGGCACCGTACACCTGGCCGCCTGCCACCGGGTGCTGCGGGCGCAGGACTTCGGGCCGACCTGGTCGGCGCACTTCCGGCTCTTCACGCTGGTCTCCAGCGCCCGCGACGGCGGCTCGGGGCGCACCGAGGCGCGGCTGCTCACCCTGCACCTGGCGTACTGGCGGCGGGTGCTCGCCGCCCTGCTGCCACCGTCGGCGGCGGCACGGGTGCACCTGACCGTGCTCGACAGCCCCGTCGTCGGGGAGCGGATCGAGGACACGGTCCGGCCGGTGCTCGGCCGGGCGGGCGTACCGCTGGTGGACGACCCGGCGCGCCGTCGCGGCCGGGGCTACTACGTCGACGCGGCGCTGCGGATCACCGCCGGGCACGACGCGGACGAGGTCGAGCTCGGCGACGGCGGTTTCACGGACTGGACGGCCCGGCTGACCAGCGACGGCAAGGAGCGCTGCCTGGTCTCCTGCCTGGCCACGGAGCGACTCACCGCGCTGACCGAGGCCCTCGGCGACAGCGACGGCAGCGACCGCAGCGGCAGCGACCGCAGCGGCAGCGACCGCAGCGGCAGCGACCGCAGCGGCAGCGACCGCAGCGGCAGCGACCGCGACAGTGACAGCGGCGGCAGCGGCGGCGGCCGTGAGAGTGGCAGCGGTAGCGGTAGCGGCGGGGACGTCGCCCCGCGCTGGCACGGGACTCGGGCGTCGGTCGTCGATTGATCCGAAGATTCCCGGCGCATGCCCATCCACGCGCTGTCGAGCTGCCCGCACAGACGGGGCAGAGGCCGGCCCGGACGCTTCGGGGTTCGGGCGCGTTGGGGTTCGGGATGGTCTCGTTCGCTGCCGCGCCCAGGGACTCTTGGTCCTATCAGCGGGGCAGCTCGACAGCGCGTCGATGAACAGGCAGCCCCGTGCGACTCTCCAAGCAGACCCACTCGACGACACAGGGCCACCGACCACCGGCCGCCGCGCCTACCGGCGGCCATTGACAACATGCGGCCCACCGACAACAAGGGCCCAGCAACAACACGGGGCGCGCTGACCACACGCGGGCCCACCCGATCGCAGGCGGGGCGTCCAATGGCCAGGGTCCCCGACGGTGGGCGTCGGCAGACATCGCCAGGCATCGAGGTGTGCCGCTGTAGCAGCATGTCCGCCATGACCGACCAGCGGATTCCGACCCTGCGTCCCGGCGGCCCCACCGACGCGCCCGCCGTCCTGCGGCTGCTCGACGACGCCACCGCCTGGCTGGTGGCGCGGGGCCGCACCGGCCAGTGGGGCACCGAGCCGGCCTCGACCGACCCGCGGCGGATCGCGCAGGCCGACGCGTGGGCGACCGGCGGCGGGCTGTGGCTGGCGATGCTGGCCGACCGGCCCGTCGGCGCGCTGGTGGTGGGGGCGGCGACCGGGTACGTGCCGCCCGCCACCGAACCCGAGTTGTACGTGAACCTACTGGTCACCGACCGGGCGTACGCCGGATCGGGAATTGGCGGCCGACTGCTGGCGCACGCCACGGACCTGGCCCGGGAGCGCGGGCTCGGCCTGCTCCGGGTGGACTGCTACGCGGGCGGCGACGGCGCGCTGGTCCGCTGGTACGAGCGGCAGGGCTTCACCGCCACCGACCCGTTCACGGTCGAGCGCCCCGGCCGCGACCCGTGGCCCGGGCAGGTTCTCGCCCGCCGCCTGCCCTGCCCCTGACTGGCACCGCTCAGCCGGCGCCCTCAGCCGGCGCGGCGGAGCTTCGGCAGCACCTCGGCGCCGAAGGCGTCGATGAAGGCCCGCTGCTCCTGCCCGACGTGGTGCAGGGCGATCTGGTCGAAGCCGAGGTCGAGGTACTCCTCCAGCCAGCCGACGTGCCGGCCCAGGTCGGCCGAGACGTTGACGACCTCGTGGACCCTTTCCATCGGCACGTCCCGCGAGACCACGTCGAAGTGCTCCGGGGTCTCCAGGTCCCAGCAGACCGGCGGCGCGAAGACGTTGCTGCGCCACTGGTCGTACGCGAGGCGCTCGGCCTCGGCCTGCTCCGGCGCCCAGCTCACGTGCACCTGGAGGTGCAGCGGTCCGCGCCCGCCGGCGTCCCGGTACGCGTCGATCATCTGCCGCAGGTGCGCGGGTGCGGCGTTCACGGTGATCAGCCCGTCCGCCCACTCGGCGCACCAGCGCGCGGTGGCGACACTGACCGCCGCCCCGATCAGGGCCGGCGGCTGCTCCGGCCGGGTCCACAGCTTCGCCCGGTCCACCCGGACGAGGCCGTCGTGGCTGACCTCCTCGCCGGCCAGCAGCGCGCGGATCACGTCCACGCACTCGCGCAGCCGGGCGCTGCGCACGTCCTTACGCGGCCAGCCGTCGCCGGTGACGTGCTCGTTGCTCGCCTCTCCGGTGCCGAGGGCGGCCCAGAACCGGCCCGGGTACATCGCCCCCAGGGTGCCGATCGCCTGCGCGACGATCGCCGGGTGGTAGCGCTGCCCGGGGGCGTTGACCACCCCGAACGGCAGGTTGGTGGCCTGGAGCGCGGCCCCCAGCCACGACCAGGCGAAGCCGGACTGGCCCTGCCGCTCGCTCCAGGGCGCGAAGTGGTCCGAGGACATGGCGGCATCGAAACCGGCCCGCTCGGCGTGGATCACCGCCTCCAGCAGGGCGCGGGGATGGATCTGCTCGTGGGACGCGTGGAAGCCGAACACCGTCATGGCGTCACTCCGTACCCATGACGGCGTCCGGCTACGCCGACGGACCCGGGCGCGGGCTACTCGGCGTGCGCCCCCGCGCCGGCCGAGGCGGCCCCCTCGCCCACCCAGACGGTCTTGGTGTTGCAGAACTCGCGCATGCCGAGCGCGGACAGCTCACGGCCGTAGCCGGAGTTCTTCACCCCGCCGAAGGGCAGTTCCGGATAGGACGTGGTCATGCCGTTGACGAACACGTTTCCGGCGTCGAGGTCGGTGGCGAAGCGCTCCTGCTCCTGCGGATCGCGGGTCCAGGCGTTGGAGCCCAGGCCGAAGGAGGTGCCGTTGGCCACCTCGATCGCCTCGTCGTACGACGACACCCGGTAGAGGCCCGCAACGGGCCCGAAGACCTCCTCGGACCACATCCGCATCTCCGGCCTCAGGTCGGTGACCACGGTCGGCGGGTAGAACCAGCCGGGGCCGGTGGGCGGCTCGCCGCCGCAGAGCACGGTGGCGCCCTGGTCGGCCGCGTCCCGCACCTGGGCGTGGATCTCGTCGCGCCCACCCTCGCTGGCCAGCGGGCCGACGTCGGTGTCCGGGTCCATCGGATCGCCGACCCGCAGGGCCGCCATGTTCGTGGCGAACCTCTCGGCGAAGGCGTCGAAGACGTCGGCGTGCACGATGAACCGCTTGGCGGCGATGCAGGACTGGCCGTTGTTCTGGCAGCGGGCGGTCGTGGCGACCTCGGCGGCCCGGTCCAGGTCGGCCGACGGCATCACCACGAACGGGTCGCTCCCGCCCAACTCCAGCACCGTCTTCTTCAGCTCCCGGCCGGCGATCTGGGCGATGGACCGGCCGGCGTGCTCGCTGCCGGTCAGCGTCGCCGCCCGCACGCGGGGGTCGCTGAGCACCCGGTCGACCTCGCCCGAGCCGACCAGCAGGGTCGTGAACGCCCCCTCCGGGAAACCGGCGCGGCGGAACAGGTCCTCCAGCAGCAGCGCGGTCTGCGGCACGTTGGAGGCGTGCTTGAGCAGGCCGGTGTTGCCCGCCATCAGGGCCGGCGCGGCGAAGCGCAGCACCTGCCACAGCGGGAAGTTCCACGGCATCACCGCGAGCACCGGCCCGATCGGCTGGTAGCGGACGAACGCCCGGGTCGCCTTGACCGCCCCCGCGTCGGCGGGCTCGTCGGCGAGGAACCCGGCCGCCTGCGCCGCGTAGAAGCGGCAGGCCGAGGCGCACTTGGTGACCTCGGCCTTCGCCGCCGTGTACGTCTTGCCCATCTCGGTGGTCATCAGCCGGGCGGTCTCGTCGCGCTCGGCCTCCAGCAGGTCGGCCGCCGCGTTCAGCCAGCGCCCACGCTGGTCGATCGTGGTGCCGCGCAACTGCCGGTACGCCAGGTCGGCCCGCTCGATCGCGGCGTCGATCTGCTCCGCCGACATCGGGTCGTAGCTCTTGAGCAGCTGTCCGGTGGCGGGGTTGATGGTCGCGATGGGCATCTCGTACTCCTGTCACTCGAAGAGTGAGTGGCGGGCACCCGGCTCCTCCCGGCGGCGGGCGGCGCGGCGGCGCTGGATGATGATCAGATCGACCACGGCGACCACCGCGAAGACCACGCAGAGGACCCCCAGCCACACCAGGTCGGCGTTGAAGGCCAGCACCGCGAAGACGGCCATGGTCACCAGCCCGAACCCGGCGAGCAGGAGCCGCAGGTTGAGGGCGCTGTAGGCATGGCCGACCGTGCCACGGGCACGCCGGGGCTGCGATCTCGTCATCTCACCGACCTACCCCCGATCGGCCCGCTTAACCCGACGACCGCCTCGATCTAGCACGCCAACCTGCGCCGGGACAGGCCTCTGCCGCATAGCCGACAGCGGCGGGTTGCCCCACCGCATCCACGCCTAGAGTTACCGCGCTGTTGCTCTCCGCCGCGGGACTGGGGATGGTATGCCTCGACGCTGGGTCACCGTGGCCGCCTGCCTGCTGGCGCTGGTCGCGCTCGCCTGCGAGGGCGGCGGGGAGCCCGGCTCCCGCCCACCACGGGAGACGCCCTCGCCCGGCTCACGCGGCGGCATCGCAGCCCTCGGCGACTCGATCAGCACCGGCTTCGGCTCCTGCCTGGTGCTCCTCTCGTGCGAGCGCAACTCCTGGTCCACCGGGGACGGGCTGCGCGTCGACAGCCTCTACCGGCGGCTGCTCGACCGGAACCCGGCGATCCGGGGCCGGGCGTACAACCACGCCAGCCCGGGGGCCCGAGCGGCGTCGCTGGAGGGGCAGGCCCAGCGGGCCGTACGCGACCGCGTCGACCACGCCACCGTGCTGATCGGCGCCAACGACGTGTGCCGGGGCGGCATCGAGGCGATGACCCCGGTGAAGCAGTTCCGCGCCGAGGTGGACCGCGGACTGCGGGTGCTGCGGCAGGGCCGGCCGAAGGCGCGGGTGCTGGTGGTGAGCGTCCCGAACCTGCACCGGCTCTGGGAGGTCGGGCACACGGACGCGCGGGCGGTCCGGGCCTGGAAGCGGGGCGTCTGCCCGGCTCTGCTGGCCAACCCCACCTCGACGGATCCGCTCGACCGGGCCCGCCGGGCGGCCGTCCGGGAACGGATCGCCGACTACAACGCCCAACTCGCCGCCGCCTGCAAGGCGTACGGTTCGCGCTGCCGGTACGACGGCGGGGCCGTGCACCGGGTGCGGTTCGACCTGAACCTGGTCAACCCGCTGGACTGGTTCCACCCCAACGCCGCCGGGCAGGACCGCCTGGCCGACGTGGCGTGGCGCGCCTCGGGCCTCCGCTCCTGACCCACCGGCCGGACCGGCACACCTCCGGCGGCACGGGGCCGGGGCAGCCCGCCGCGCCGGCCCTCGCCGGGTCGACGGCGAGGGCAGCGTGCGTCAGTGCGGGTCAGGGACGGCGGGGTTCGGGGACGGCGGCGGTGCCGTACTGGCGGTAGAGGGCGCGGGAGCGCACGGCGAGATCCTTGGTCGCCGACGAGTTGGCCCAGGTGCCGAGGACGATCGCCGCTCCGGGCACCACCTTGGCGAAGACCCGTTTCGCCGCGCGCACCCCGGCCATCTGGGCCAGTCGTACGCCGAGGCGCAGCATCACCCTGCCGAGCGGGTTCTGCCCGCCGCTGCCGAAGAGCGCCCCGGCGCGCTCCCGGCCGGCGGCCACCCCGAGCGCGAGCCGGGCGCTCTCGGCGACCTTGTGCACCTTCTGCAGGACCAGCAGGTCGGTGGCCCGGTCGCCGTGCTGCGGGTCGACGCCGTACGCGGCGGCGATGTGCAGCACCATCCGGGCCTGGGTCCAGGCGAGCACCCCGACGTCGATCACGGCGCCGGGCAGCCCGGCGGCGCCGGAGACCGCCCCGGAGAGGCGGGCGTGGTTGACGAACTTGCGTACCGCCTGCTCCGCCAGAGCCTCGGCGGAGGACCTGGGCTGCTCGGCCCGGATCCGCGCGGCCCACTGCGCCGCCTCCGGCCCCAGCCGGCGTACGGCCTCCAGGGCGAGGTGCTCCGGGGCGTACTGCGGGTCTTCCCGCATCCGGTCCCAGAGCCGCAGTGGTGGCGCCTCGGTGGCCCCCTGTGTCGATGCCGGAACCACGGCCGGCGGCTGCGGTTTTCCGGCAACGGGCTGGCCGTCGGCGGGCGCGGATTCGGTCACAGGGGTCTCCCGGGGGTCGGAGAGGTCGTCGGTGACGGTCAGCGGCGGTTCTGGAGTTTTGCCGCGAGGCCCCTCAGCTTCTGCTGGGTGCCCGGCTTGGCCAGCTCGCGCCGGCCGCGGTCGACCAGCTGCTGACCCTTGGGCGAGCGCAGGAAGGTGCTGATCCGCTGCATAAGAGACATGTCGTCCTCCAGTCGGTGGTTCCTGCTCCATGTGTACCTCGGAGTGACAACATGCGTACCCCGGACGCCCGAACCGCAACCGTCCACTGTGGTCGGCGAAAGCCTACTGCCCGGCCTCCAGGATCGCCCCGACGACCGTCGTGGCGCGCCACTCGTGCTTGGCGTAGTGCTCCGGGTAGGCGGAGATCTGCACCGCCTGGGCGGCGTCGGTCAGCCGCATCTGCTGCCAGCCGGGCACCCGGAGCAGGGCGGAGAGGAACTGCCGGGTGGCGAACTCCGGGTCCATCAGCTGACCGACCTCGCCCCAGCCGCTGCTGGAGCGCTGCTGGAACAGCCCGACCGAGTCGTGGTCCCACCCGATGCCCTGGTGCGGGTAGTTGCGGGATTCCGGGAGCACCCCGCTGGCGACGTTGTAGAGGTTGCTCTCCTGCATCGCGGTGGCCACCGCGATCACCAGCGCGCGCCGGGGCATCTCCATCTTGCGTCCGGTCCGCACGATCGCCTGGGCGTTCTTCATCTGGGCCTTGTCGAGCCCGGCGACCGGAGCGGGGTCGACCGGCTTGCGCGTGGTCTGCTTCGGCGCGGGGGTGGTGGTGTCCGGGTCGGCGGCGGCGCGGGTGGGGCTGGCGGAGGCGGGGGCGGGGGCGCGTTCCGCGTCGCGGGAGGCCGGGTCCGGCTCGGCGCGCTCGGCGAGGGCGGAGGGCACGGCGGCGGGGGCCGGGTCGGCGGACCCGCCCCGCGCGCCCTGGGCGGCGGCGGTCAGTGCGAGGCAGAACACCACGCCGGTGGCGAGGGCGATCCGGGCCCGGGCCGGCCCGCGTGTCAGCAGTTGGGCGTACGCCCCGACGGAGCGGAGGATGGTTGGCCGATCGGGCGAGGGGGTATCGTCCGAACGGTCGATCAGGTCACCGGGGGTGCCCTCAGGGTCGAGGGTGCGGTCGTCACGCATCAGCCGAGGCTAGGCAGGCAGATTCGCCGATCCCCCGGGGTGATCTGTGGCTTTCCTCACGATATGAACGAGGCCGACCGGACGCTCCCACCGCCCCGCCCAGCCCGGGGGACGAACCTCGCGGACCGGTCAGACCTCCGGGTCGCCCCGGGACGCCACCACGCGGCCCGAATTGGGGACAAACCCCCGACGCCCGGCCCATGATCCGCAAACTCATCCGTTCGGCCGATATCCAGGTCGCCCTGACGGCCATCCTTCGTCGCCCAACGGCGGGCTTGCGGGCATACGCCCGATTACTGGTCACGTAACGACCCGCGGCGGGGCGCGGAGAGGAATGCACGAGGATGGCGGGTACGTTCCCCGAACCGGGTGCCGTCCCTGCGCGGCGACCCGTACGCACGACCAGGGAGGTCCGCACCGGTGCTCGACCCACACGAGCTCTACGAGCTCACCGACGATCTGCCCGACCTCGGTCAGCCGGTCCTGATCCAGACCCTCACCGGCTTCGTCGACGCCGGCAGCGCCACCCGACTGGCCAGGGAGCAGCTGCTCACCTCGCTGGACGCCCGCCCCATCGCCCGGTTCGACGTCGACCAGCTCTTCGACTACCGCTCGCGCCGACCGGTGATGACCTTCGTCGAGGACCACTGGGAGTCGTACGACGCCCCGGTGCTGGAGCTGCACCTGCTGCACGACGACGACGAGACCCCCTTCCTGCTGCTCACCGGCCCGGAGCCGGACCTGCAGTGGGAGCGTTTCGTGGCCGCGTTGGCCGGCATCGCCGCGCGACTGGACGTCCGGCTCACCGTCGGGCTCAACTCGATACCGATGGCGGTGCCGCACACCCGGCCCGCCGGGGTGACCGCGCACGCCACCCGCCGCGAGCTGATCGCCGGCTACGAGCCGTGGTTGCAGCGGGTGCAGGTGCCGGGCAGCGTCGGGCACCTGCTGGAGTACCGCCTCGGCGAGCGGGGTGGCGACGCCCTCGGCTTCGCCGCCCACGTGCCGCACTACGTGGCGCAGACGGAGTACCCGGCCGCCGCCGAGGTGCTGCTCGCCTCCGTGTCCCGCAGCACCGGGCTGCTGCTGCCCCGCGACGGGCTGCGCTCGGCGGCCGAGGTGGTCCGCGTGGAGATCGACCGGCAGGTCGCCCAGACCGACGACGCCGCCCAGCTGGTGCAGGCCCTGGAGGAGCAGTACGACGCGTTCGCGCGCGGCCGGGGCGAGAAGAACCTGCTCGCCGCCGAGGCCGGGCCGCTGCCCACCGCCGACGAGCTGGGCGCCGAACTGGAGCGGTTCCTGGCCGAGCAGACCCGCCCGGGCGACGCCCCGGGCAGCTGAGAGCCCGGCGTCCCGGGGCAGCCGAGCCCGGCCGGCCCGGCGTCCCGGCAGCCGGGAGCGCGCCCGGTGCGGGCCGGAGCCGGGAAGCGGTCCCGGCGCGCGACACCCGGTCGGCTGACGCGGCGGCGCGGCCCGGGATGGGGCAGGCTGGTCCCATGCGCCTGGCGACCTGGAACGTGAACTCGGTGAAGGCCCGCCTGCCCCGGCTGCTGGACTGGCTGGCCGGCACCGGGCCGGACGTCGTCTGCCTCCAGGAGACGAAGTGCCCCGACGGCGCCTTCCCGGTGGCCGAGGTGGGCGAGCTGGGCTACACGGTGGCCAGCCACAGCGACGGCCGGTGGAACGGGGTGGCCGTCCTGTCCCGGGTCGGCCTGGCCGACGTGACAGTGGGGTTCCCCGGCGAGCCGGGCTTCCCCGCTCCGGAGGCCCGGGCCATCTCGGCGACCTGCGACGGGGTCCGGGTCTGGTCGGTGTACGTGCCGAACGGCCGGGCCCCCGACGACCCGCACTACGCGTACAAGCTGGCCTGGTTCGCGGCGCTGCGGGACGCGGTGGAGGCGGAGCTGACCGGGGGCCTGCCGCTGGTGGTCTGCGGCGACTTCAACGTGGCCCCCACCGACGCCGACGTCTGGGACCCGGCGTTGTTCGCCCACTCCACGCACGTCACCCCGGCGGAGCGGGCGGCCCTCGCGGCGCTGCGCGACCTCGGGCTCTCCGACGTGGTGCCCACCCCGATGAAGGGCCCGCACCCGTTCACCTACTGGGACTACCGGGCGGGGATGTTCCACCAGAACAAGGGCATGCGGATCGACCTCGTGTACGCCTCGGCGCCGTTCGCCCGGGCGGTCCGCTCGGCGTACGTGGACCGGGAGGCGCGCAAGGGCAAGGGCCCCTCCGACCACGCGCCGATCGTGGTCGACGCCGACCTGGTTCCGGCGGTCGAGTCGTTCTGAGCCCCGGCGTCGTCGCTAGGGTGGAGCCATGGCAGTCGTGAAGATCAACGCGATCGACGTTCCTCCCGGTGCCGGCGAGGAGTTGGAGAAGCGGTTCGCCGCCCGGGCCGGGGCCGTGGAGAACTCCCCCGGTTTCCTCGGCTTCGAGCTGCTGCGCCCGGTCGCCGGAGAGAACCGCTACTTCGTCTACACCCGTTGGGAGACCGAGGAGGCCTACCAGGCGTGGGCCGCCGGCCCCTCCCGCGCCGCCCACGCCGGGACGGGCGAGAAGCGCCCCCCGGTCGCCTCCGGCGCCACCCTCCTGGAGTTCGAGGTGGTCCAGCAGGTTCCGGGCCGCCCCTAACCCCTCCCTCCCCACCCCCACCCGACCCCCAACGTGTTGATCATGGAGTTGGCAGGGAATTCGATCTCCACAGCTGCCGCCAACTCCATGATCAACGGGGCTGGGGGTGGGAGGAGAGCATCGTGGCGAAGGCGATGACGTTGTCGGCGTACCCCGTCCGGCCGCCGAGCCAGTCGCCGCCGCAGGTGATCAGGCGCAGGCCCGCGGGCCCCTCGTCGCCGTAGACCCGCTCCGCCGGCAGCCGGTCCTTGGGGAAGCGCTCCACCGAGTCGACCCGGAACACCACGACCGAGCCGTCCGCCCGGGCCACCTCGGCGGTGTCGCCCGGGCGCAGCTTGTGCAGGTCGTAGAAGACCGACGGCCCGCGCCTGGTGTCCACGTGCCCGACGATCACCGACGGGCCCGGCTCACCGGGGGTGGGACCCCGGTCGTACCAGCCGGTCTCGTCGGCCCGCTCCAGCGGTGGCACGGCGATCGACCCGTCCCGCGCCTGACCGACGGGAGCCACCGGGGCGGACACCCCGATCGCGGGCAGCGACAGGCGCACCGGCCGGCTGGCCGACAGCCCTCCGCGCTCGCTGCGGGCCGGCCGTTCCTGCCCGCCGCCGGCAGCCCAGTCGAACGGCCCGGCGGTGCTCCCCAGCCCCGCTCCGGTGGCGAAGACCCCGGCCAGCACCAGCACCACGGCCAGCGGCACCGACCAGGGGCGGCGTCCGGGCGGCCGTAGGCCCCGGGCCGCCGTGGCGGCCGGCTGCGGGGCGGACGTGGTGGCCATGATCGGGCTCAGCGTCGGCCGGCGCCACGGGCGGTACGCGGGCGGCGTGCCCGGACCGCGAGCACGATGCCGGCCACGGTCAGGGCGAGGCCAGCCGGAAGCAGGAGCCCGCCGCTGATGCCGCCGGAGCCCCCGCCGAACCCGGTCGCCGGGCCGCGGCTGGGCTTCACGGCCTTGACGACCTGGAGCATGGTCGAGGCGGTCTCGCCGTCGCGGCACTCCAGCTTGATCCGGTAGTTGCCGGGCCGGGTGCGCTCCCGCACCATCGGCGCGGCGGTCAGCATGCCGTGCTGCGGCTGCGCCTGCACCCGGCCGAAGGCGTCCGAGACCACGGTGGCGGGCACGGAGTTGTCCCGGCAACTGGCCCGGATCCCGACCAGGAAACCGGGCTCCACCGTGCTCGGGCTGACCTCGACGAAGACTCTCGGCCCCGGCGGCTCAGGCTGGGGCGCGCCCACGGGCGCGGGCTCCGCCCACCAACCGGGGGCTGCGGCCCGGACGATCGGAGCGGCGGTGGTCGGCAGGGCGGCTCGGGCGGGCGCGGCCGCGAGCAGGGGCCCGACGAACACGGTCGCGATCGCCAGCGCCACACCGCCGCGGTGCACCGACACGACGCCCCCTCCCGGCGCGTTGGGGCAGTGCCGGGCAACACCAGACACCCGGTCTGCCGTACGGGATGGATCCTCTCATCCCCGGGCGAACATCACATCCGGTTCGGCGCGGTCGTCGCGTACGCTCAGGTCGCTGTGACCTTCACCGACTCCCCCGCCGCCGCCGTCCCCGCGCCGCCCGCCGCCCGGACGATCCGAACCTTCCATCCGCGCCGCGGCCGGATGAGCAGCCGCCAGACCGACGCCCTGGACCGGCTCTGGCCGGTCTACGGCCTGCACGTCCCGGACCGACCCGGCACGCCGGTGGACCTGACCGACCTGTTCGGCCGCGCGGCCCCACTGGTGCTGGAGATCGGTTCCGGGATGGGCGACACCACGGCCGAGATGGCCGCCGCCGATCCCGACCGAGACTATCTGGCGGTCGAGGTGCACACGCCCGGAATCGCCAACCTGCTGGACCTGGTGGACCGGTACGGCCTGCGCAACGTGCGGGTCGCGCAGGGCGACGCCCTGGACCTCGTCGCGGGCCTGCCGGCGGCGGCGCTGGACGCCGTGCACGTCTTCTTCCCCGACCCCTGGCCCAAGTCCCGGCACCACAAGCGGCGGATCATCCAGCCGGCCCACGTCGCGCTGCTGCGTTCCCGCCTGGTGGCCGGCGGCACCCTGCACTGCGCCACCGACTGGGCCGAGTACGCCGAGGCGATGCGGGAGACCCTGGACGCCGACCCGGGGCTGGTCAACGCGCACGACGGCTTCGCGCCCCGGCCCGCCCACCGCCCGGTGACCAAGTTCGAGCGTCGCGCCCTGCGGGCCGGCCGCCCGATCTTCGACCTGCTCTACCGCCACCGCCCGTGAACGGAAGGGCCCCTGTTGACGGATTCCGTTGTACAAGGGCCCCTTCCTAAACCTTCACCCGCCCGGAGCCGGTTGGCGCTCAGGGGCATGATCCAGGCACCATGGACAAGCTATGACGCTCACCGCCGCGCTGCCGACAAGCGCCGACCCCGACACCCTCTTCGACGCGTTCGCCGGTTGGGCGAAGGAGCGCGGCCTCGACCTCTACGCCCACCAGGAGGAGGCGGTCATCGAGATCGTCTCCGGCGCCAACGTGATCATGAACACGCCGACCGGCTCCGGTAAGAGCCTGGTCGCGATCGCGGCGCACTTCGCGGCCCTGGCCGACGACCGGACGACCTTCTACACCGCCCCGATCAAGGCCCTGGTGTCGGAGAAGTTCTTCGCCCTCTGCGAGGTCTTCGGCGCCGACAACGTGGGCATGCTGACCGGCGACGCCAGCGTCAACGCCGACGCGCCCATCATCTGCTGCACCGCCGAGATCCTGGCCAACCTCGCGCTGCGCGAGGGCGACCGCGCCGACGTCGGCCAGGTGATCATGGACGAGTTCCACTTCTACGCCGAGCCCGACCGTGGCTGGGCGTGGCAGGTGCCGCTGATCGAGCTGCCGCAGGCGCAGTTCGTCCTGATGTCCGCCACGCTGGGCGACACCACCCGCTTCGTCGACGACCTGACCCGGCGTACCGGCCGGCCCACCGCCGTCGTCCGCTCCGCCGAGCGGCCGGTCCCGCTCATCTTCTCGTACGCGATGACGCCACTGCACGAGACCCTCGAGGAACTGCTGGAGACGAAGCAGGCACCCGTCTACGTGGTGCACTTCACCCAGGCTGCCGCCCTGGAGCGCGCCCAGGCCCTGATGAGCGTCAACGTCTGCACCCGCGCCGAGAAGGACATGATCGCGCAGGCGATCGGGAACTTCCGGTTCACCTCCGGCTTCGGCAAGACCCTGTCCCGGCTGGTGCGGCACGGCATCGGCGTGCACCACGCCGGGATGCTGCCCAAGTACCGCCGGCTGGTCGAGACCCTGGCCCAGGCCGGTCTACTCAAGGTCATCTGCGGCACCGACACCCTCGGCGTCGGGATCAACGTGCCGATCCGCACCGTGCTGTTCACCGGCCTGTCCAAGTACGACGGGGTGCGTACCCGGCTGCTCAAGGCCCGCGAGTTCCACCAGATCGCCGGCCGCGCCGGGCGGGCCGGGTTCGACACCGTCGGCCGGGTCGTCGTACAGGCACCCGAGCACGTCATCGAGAACGAGAAGGCGCTGGCGAAGGCCGGCGACGACCCGAAGAAGCGGCGCAAGGTGGTGCGCAAGAAGCCGCCGGAGGGCTCGATCGGCTGGGGGAAGCCCACCTTCGACCGCCTCGTCGAGGCCGAGCCGGAGCCGCTCACGTCCAGCTTCCAGGTCAGCCACTCGATGCTGCTCAACGTCATCGGCCGCCCCGGCGACGCGTTCGCCGCGATGCGGCACCTGCTCACCGACAACCACGAGGACCGCGCCGCCCAGCGCCGGCACATCCGGCGCGCCGTGGCCATCTACCGGGCGCTGCGCGCCGGCGGGGTCGTCGAGCAGCTCGACGAGCCGGACGAGGCCGGGCGGCGGGTCCGCCTCACCGTCGACCTTCAGCTCGACTTCGCGCTCAACCAGCCGCTCTCCCCGCTGGCGCTGGCCACGATCGAGCTGCTCGACGTCGAGTCCCCCGCGTACGCCCTCGACGTGCTCTCGGTGATCGAGTCGATCCTGGACGACCCGCGCCAGGTGCTCTCCGCGCAGCAGTTCAAGGCCCGCGGCGAGGCGGTCGCCGCGATGAAGGCCGAGGGCATCGAGTACGAGGCCCGACTCGAACTCCTCGACGGGGTGACCTGGCCGAAGCCGCTGGCGGAGCTGCTGGACTCGGCGTACGAGATGTACCGGCAGGGGCACCCGTGGGTGGCCGACCACCAGCTCTCCCCCAAGTCCGTCGTCCGGGACATGTACGAGCGGGCGATGACCTTCACCGAGTTCGTGCAGTTCTACGGTCTGACCCGGTCGGAGGGCCTGGTCCTGCGCTACCTCGCGGACGCGTACAAGACGCTGCGGCAGACGGTGCCCGAGGACGCCAAGACCGAGGAACTGGTCGACCTCATCGAGTGGCTCGGCGAGCTGGTCCGGCAGGTCGACTCCAGCCTCATCGACGAGTGGGAGCGGCTGCGCAACCCCACGGACGCCGCCGAGGCCGCCGAGGCGCTCGACGACCGGGTGCCGGCGGTCACCCGCAACGCCCGGGCCTTCCGGGTGCTGGTGCGCAACGCCCTGTTCCGCCGGGTCGAGCTGGCCGCCCTGCGCCGCTGGTACGAGCTCGGCGAGCTGGACGCCGCGGCGGGCTGGGACGCGGACGCCTGGGCCGACGCGCTGGAGCCGTACTTCGAGGCGTACGACTCCATCGGGGTGGGGCCGGACGCCCGCGGCCCGGCGCTGCTCATGATCGAGCAGGGTCGGGAGCGGTGGACGGTCCGGCAGATCCTCGACGACCCCGAGGAGGACCACGACTGGGGGATCAGCGCCGAGATCGACCTGGCGGCCTCGGACGAGGCCGGCGCGGCGGTCGTCCGGGTCACCTCGGTCGGCCAACTCTAGGGCGGGTCACGCGGCTTCCGCGGCGAAGGCCAGGGCGACCAGGGTCCCGTTGCTCACGGCATGGGCGAGGATCGGGACCCAGAGATTCCGATGGCGGTGCAGGAGCCAGGCGAAGAGCAGGCCGGCGAAGAGCGCGCTGACGGTGTTGAAGACGCGGGGCAGGTGGACCACGGCGAAGAACCCTGCCGACAGGAGGATGGCGGCGGCAGCCGGCATCCGTGCGGCCAGTCCCTGGTAGAACACGCCCCGGTACAGGACCTCCTCGTACAGGGGGGAGGCGACGGCGCCGAAGGCGAACGCGAAGGTGAACTGGGCCAGCAGACTGCCGGCGGGGTGACCGCCTTCACCGCCACCGCCTTCGACGACCGCCGCGGGTAGCACCAGCAGCAGGCCGAGGGTGAGGGCCGCCTTGGCCAGGCCCCAGCCGACCGCGGCACGGACCTGGCCCGATCGAGGGCGGGACAGCATGAGGGGCCGTCGGATGGCGCCGAAGCGGTGCCGGACGACGGCGAGGCCGACGGCCAACTGCGTGCCGTTGATCAGGACCCAGGCGATGCTCGACGCGGCCATCTCCGACATGCCCAGTCGGGTCGGCCCCTGGGCCAGGAAGTCCGCCACCGCGGAGTTGGCGAGGCCGATGCCGACCAGGAGTACGAGGGCCATATCGAGGTAGCTGAACCGGGAGGTGCGGCCCTCCAGGGTGCGCTGGCCGGGGCGAAGGGTGCTCATGCAGCAAGATTAGGTTGACGACCTATATCGGTCAAATGACCGGTCATCTATGATCGCAGCGTGCCGAAGATTGTGGATCACGAGGAGCGGCGGCGACACCTGGGCGGGGCCGCCTGCGTCGTACTGGGGCGCACGGGTTCGGCCGGAATGACGGTCCGGGCCGTCGCCAACGAGGCGGGCATGGCTCTTGCCACCGCCCAGCACTACCTGCCGACCCGGGAACACATGGTCCGGGCCGCCATCGACCACCTGGCGGACCGCGTCGTGCGTCGGGCGCGCCAGATCCCCGCCGAGTCGATCACCGTGGAAGTCATCGGGCAGGCCGTACGACAACTCGTCCCGCTGGACGAGGAGCGCACCTTCGAAGCGCGAGTCTGGCTGGCCCTCACCGCGGAGTCACTGGTCGACGACCAGATCGCGGTGGTTCTCGCCGAGAGCGAGGTGGAGCTGCGCGCGAACCTCGAGCGACTGCTCGCGCTCGGCCAGGCGAGCGGCGACATCGGCGCCCAGGTGGACGCGCGAGCCGAGGCCGCCGCACTGACCACCCTGATGGACGGCCTCACCCTGCGGATCCTGACCACCGGCCTGAGCCACGTCGACGCGTGCCAGGAGATCGACGCCCACCTCGTCCGGCTGGCGCCGGAACAGGGGCGCCCGATAGGGCAGGACCGCCTCCGCCAACCCCTGGGAGATGTCACACCGGTCGATTAGAATGTGTGTACTAATCGAGGTCCTGACCTGGGAGGACGCCCGTGACCACGCCCGCCTCCGCGCCGCCCACCCCGTACGCCACCCTGCTCGTCTTCACCCGTTACGTCGACCGCACCGGCCCGACGAAGGCCACCTTCGTCGGGGGCCTGCGCAAGCAGCGGGCCAGCCGCTCCGGCTTCAACCCGCACGGCCAGTTCGTCAAGGCGCTCAAGGCCGACATCGCCTTCCACACCGGCGGCACCCACCTCGACCAGGTGGTCGACGTGGTCAAGCCCCGCTGGCGCCCGCTCTACCAGGCCCTCGTTCCCGGCGCGAAGACCTGGCTGCACTCGCTCGGCGAGCCGAGGGCCGTCGACCTCGCCCAGACCCGCGACGCGCTCGCGATGCTCGGTGACCTGCCCGTCAAGATCAACCCCCAATTCGGCGTACGCCACGCCGACGGCCGCGTCGAGGCCGTCCGGCTGCACTTCGACGAGGCCCCGCCCAGCGAGGAGGCGGTGCTCGCCACCCTGCACCTGATGGCCCGGCACATGGACGGGGTGCTTCCGCACGCCGAGCCGGTCCTGGTCGACATCCGCCGTGGCGAGGCGCACCGGATGCCCGCCGATGCCCGCCCCGAGCAGATCGAACGCTGGCTGGCCGGCGAGGCGGCGGCCTTCCGGGCCATCTGGGCCACCGCCGCCTGATCCCTCCACCCGCCCACCCGACCCGCTCGCCCGGTCCGGCCGCCACGGCCGGGCCGGGCGCCACCGGGATCTCCGGAACGCCGCCGGCCAGGCCGGGAACCGGTGGCCCGGGCGGGTCGCCCGACCTACGCGGGAGCCCACATCCCGGGCGGCGGATCGACACGACGACCAGCATCGTGGATCATCTA
This sequence comes from Micromonospora sp. NPDC048170, assembly GCF_040652795.1. Taxonomy (NCBI): domain Bacteria; kingdom Bacillati; phylum Actinomycetota; class Actinomycetes; order Micromonosporales; family Micromonosporaceae; genus Micromonospora; species Micromonospora sp. NPDC048170. Next base: position 297,291 of record NZ_JBEZMR010000003.1, on the reverse strand, counting down.
TCTTCATGACCACCGGGTCCACCGACGCCCGACCGCCCGCCGAAATCACCGACCACGACCAGGCCCCCGCCGCCACCGGGGATCCCGGCAGTCGTGCCTGGTGGGGCTGGCTACGACACGAATGGACGCTGGCGGTGCTCGGCGGGCTGCTGCTGGCGGTGGTGCTGACCTGGCCGACCATGCGGCATCCGGCGAGCACGGTCCCCGGCGACATCGGCGACCCCACGTTGCAGGCGTGGCAGATGGCCTGGGCCGGGCACGCGGTGCTCAGCGACCCGGCCGGCCTCTGGCACTCGAACACGTTCTTCCCCGAGAAGTACACGTACGCCTACAGCGACACCCTGCTCGGATATGCCCCGATCGGCATGCTCGGCTCGGGCTTCGAGGCCGCCCTGGTCCGGTACAACGTGATGTACGTGCTGGTGCACGCGTTGGCGTTCGTCGGGGCGTACGCGCTGGTCCGGCAGTTGGGGGCCGGCCGGCTGGGCGGAGTGGTCGCCGGGGCCGCATGGGCGTACGCGCCCTGGCGGCTGGCCCACGCCGGTCACCTGAACATCCTGTCGAGCGGCGGGATCGCGTTGTGCCTCGCGATGCTGGCCCGGGGTCACGGCTGGTCGTTGCGGCACGGCTACCGGCCCGAGCGACGGCGACCGGGCTGGGCGCTGGCGGGGTGGCTCGTCGCCGCCTGGCAGATCAGCCTGGGCTTCGGCATCGGGCTGCCCCTGGTCTACTTCCTGCTGGCCGCCGTGCTGGTCGGGGCCGGCGGCTACGGCTGGTCGTGGTGGCGGCGCGGGCGACGACCCGCGTTCGGCCGGCGGCTGCTGGTCGCGGACGTGGCCGGTGGGGCCGTCTTCGGCACGGTGACGCTGCTGCTGGGCCTGGTCTATTTGCGGGTGGTCGACCTCAATCCGCAGGCCGAACGGTCGCTGGCCTGGACGGAGATGTTCTCGCCGCCGCTGATCGGGTTCGCCACCGCGCCGGCGACCTCGTGGCTGTGGGGCGAGCGGCACGCGGCGGCCCGGGAGCAGTTGTCCTGGCCGCCGGAGATGGCGCTGCTGCCCGGAATGGCGCTGCTCGCGTTGGCCGCGGCGGGGCTGTTCGTCTCGGTGTACCCGGCCCGGCACCGGGTCGTGTTGGGGCTCGGCGTGCTCGGCACGGTGCTGCTGGGCCTGGGCGCCACCCTCGGCGGTGACGGCGACCCGGGCTACCTGACGCTGTCGAAGCACCTGCCGGGGTGGGACGCGCTGCGGACGCCGGGCCGGATGATGCACTGGACCAGCCTGCTGATGGCGCTGCTGGCGGCGGGCGCGCTGACGGTGTTCGCCAAAGCGGTGCGGCAGTGGTCGACGCGCGGCTGGGCCAGGCTCCTGGCGCCGGTGGTCCTGCTGGTGCCGCTGGCCGTGGTCGGGCTGGAGGGGATCAACCGGACGGCGCACCCGGTGGTGCCGACGCCACCGGCCGCGATGCGTACGGCGGCGGAGCCGGTGCTGGTGCTGCCCGCCGGCGGCGCGCTCGACCTGATCTTCATGTTGTGGACGACCGACGGGTTCCCCCGGGTGACGAACGGACTGGGCGGCTTCGAGCCGGTCACCCAGGCGCAGACCCGGGCCGCCACGGCCGCCTTCCCCGATCCGGTCAGCGTGGCCTACCTGCGCGGCATCGGGGTGCGGTCCGTCGTGGCCCTGCCGGGCTGGGCCGCCGGTACCCCGTGGGAGGGCATCGCGGACCGGCCGTTCGACGGCCTGGGCATCACCCGGGAGGAGATCGATGGTGTGCTGGTCTACCGCCTGTGACCGGGTCCGCCCTGGTCGGCGCGGCGCGGCTCGGGCATCCACGGGCACGAGCCGGGCGGGGTGACGGACGTGCGCCTGTCGGTGGTGGTGCCCTGCTTCAACGAGGAGGCCTCGGTGGAGCGGCTGCACACGGCGGTGACGGCGGCGGTCGCGGAGCTGTCCGACGTCGACATCGAGGTGGTGTACGTCGACGACGGCAGCTCCGACGACACCCTCGTGGCGTTGCGCCGGCTCGCGGCCGCCGATCCGTGTGTGCGGTACACGTCGCTGAGCCGGAACTTCGGCAAGGAGGCAGCGATGCTGGCCGGCCTGGAGCGGACCACCGGGGACGCGGTCGTCATCATGGACGCCGACCTCCAGCATCCGCCACGGCTGCTGCCCGAGATGGTGGCGTTGTACCGGCAGGGTTTCGACCAGGTGATCGCCCGCCGGGACCGGCGTGGCGACCGGTTCGTACGGATGCTGGCCTCCCGGTCCTTCTACCGGGTGGTCAACTGGTGGATCGACGTGCGGCTGCTGGACGGGGCGGGTGACTTCCGGCTGCTGTCCCGGCTCGCGGTGGACGCGGTGCTGGCCATGCCGGAGTACAACCGGTTCTCGAAGGGGTTGTTCTCCTGGATCGGGTTCAGGACGGTGGTGGTCGCGCACGCCAACGAGACCCGCCAGACGGGCCGGAGCAGGTGGACGTTCGGCAAGCTGTTCAACTACGCGTTCGACGGGCTGTTGTCGTTCAACAACCGGCCGCTGCGGCTGGCGATCTACGCGGGCCTGTTCCTCACCCTGATCGCGGTGGTGTACATGGCCTGGGTGGTCGCGGACGCCGTCAGCAAGGGCATCGACGTGCCCGGCTACACCACCATCATCGTCAGCGTGATCGGTCTCGGCGGCATCCAGATGACGATCCTGGGCGTGATCGGCGAGTACATCGGCCGGATCTACTACGAGACCAAGCGTCGGCCGCACTACCTGGTCCAGGAGACCGAGGACCTGGTCACGGAGAGCGGGGAGGCGCCCCGGGTGCCGGACCAGCCGGCGGTGCGGCCGGCCGAGCGGGTCGGGCGGGGTGGGCCGGCCCGCGAGGACCTCTCCCGGTACCGCTCGCTGCGTCGCGCCGCCGGTGAGTCGGTGGCGGGCGACGCGCGGCAGCAGTAGGGGCGGCGCGGCGGGCGCTCCGCCGGGACGCGGGCCGCAACGCCAGGATCCGCGCGACGCCCGGGCGGGTGCCGGTTCGACGGGTCGTCGAGCGGCGCCTACGGTCACGTTGCGCGGATCCTGGATGGTGTGCCGGGGTTCCCGGGGGCGGGGTCAGGCGGTGAGGTACTTCTCCAGGTCGTCGAGGATCCTGTTGGCGGCGCCGACGCCGATGCCGGTCATCCAGATCTCGTCGGAGACGACGTGCGCCTTGCCCGCCTTCGCCGCCGACAGCCCCTTCCACAGGGTCCCGCCGGTGACCTTGGCCTGCTCGGCGGCGGACTTCTCGCCGTACGCCGTCACGAAGATGACGTCGCCGTCGACCTCGCTGATCCGCTCCGGGCTGACCCGGTCCATCCGCCGGTCCTCCTTGCCGGTGAGCTGCTGCCGCTCGGGGCGGCCCAGCCCGGTGTCGCCGATCACGATGCCGGAGAACGAGTCCGGGCCGTACACCCGGATCTCGGTCGGCATGAAGCGGACGATGGAGACCTTGCGGGTGGCGGCGTCGCCGAGCTTGCCGCCGAACTCCCTGGCCCGGGTCTCGTACGCGGTCAGCAGGTCCTTGGCCTGCTGCTCCTTGCCGAGCGCCTTGCCGTCGAAGAGGAAGTTCTCCTTCCAGGTGATGCCGACCTTCTCGGTGAAGACGGTCGGTGCGATCGCGGCCAGCTCGTCGTAGAACTTCTCCTGGCGGAACTTGCTGCCCAGGATCAGGTCCGGCTTGAGGTCGTTGATGGCCTCCAGGTCGGGCTCGGTGAGCACCCCGACCTCCTTGATGCCGGCGAGCTTCTCCTCGCCGAAGTAGGTCGGCCAGCTCTTCGCCTCGCCGGCGGTGGCGGCGCCGACCGGTGTGACGCCGAGGGACAGCGCGGTGTCGATCTTGTCGGTGTCGAGCACGACGACCCGCTTGGGTTCCGCCGGCACCTTGGTGGTGCCCATGGCGTGGGTGATCTCCCGGGTCTCCCCGGTGGTGGTGTCGGCGACCGGGTCGCTCTCACCGCAAGCGGTGAGACCGACGCCGAGGGCCAACGCCGCGGTGAGGACGGCGGCGAGACGACGCATCAGATTCCTTTCGAAGGGTACGAGCCGGTCAGCGGCGTAGCCGCGGGACCGGCGGAGGGGCGGGGCGCAGGTGTCCGCGCGCCCGCCGGAGCAGAGCCGACGGAGTCGGCCGCGTCAGCGGAGCTGACCGGGGCGGCCGCGTCAGCGGAGCGGTCCGGGCTGGCCGTGCCGGACGGCCGGGCCAGCGAGGGACTGGTGAGGGCGGGCACCACCATGGGCGCCCCGGTCACCGGGCAGGGCACGACCACGCAGTCGAGGCCGAAGACGTCCCGGACCAGGTCGGCGGTGAGGATCTCCCGGGGCGGCCCGGCGGCCACCACGGCGCCGGAGCGCATGGCGATCAGGTGATCGGCGTACCGGGCGGCCTGGTTGAGGTCGTGCAGGACGGCGACGACCGTACGACCCCGCTCGACGCGCAGCCGGTGCAGCAGGTCCAGCACCTCCACCTGGTGGGCGAGGTCGAGGAAGGTGGTCGGCTCGTCCAGCAGCAACGCCTCGGTGTCCTGGGCGAGGGTCATGGCGATCCAGACGCGCTGGCGCTGGCCGCCGGAGAGGGTGTCCACCGGCCGGTCGGCCAGCCCGGCCACGTCGGCGAGCGCCATGGCCCGGTCGACGGCGACACCGTCGGACTCCGACCACTGCCGCCACCACCGCTGGTACGGCTGCCGGCCCCGCCCGACGAGGTCGGCGACGGTGACCCCCTCCGGCACCAGCGGGCTCTGCGGAAGCACGCCGAGCCGGCGGGCGACGTCGCGGGTCGGCAGGTCCCGGATGGCGGTGCCGTCCAGCAGCACGGCGCCGCGGCGGGGGGTGAGCAGGCGGGCCATCGTGCGCAGCAGGGTGGACTTGCCGCAGGCGTTGGGCCCGACGATGACCGTGAACGCGTCGCCGGGCAGCTCCAGGTCGAGCCCGTCCAGCACGGTCCGCTCGTCGTAGCCGGCGACCAGGTCGCGGGTGGAGAGCATCACGCCTCCTTGCCAGGGTGGGACATCACGAGGACCGCCGCCGCCCACGGAGCAGCAGGAAGATCAGGTACGGGCCGCCGATGGCGGCGGTCAGCACGCCGGCGGGCAGTTGGGTGGGGGCGAACAGCCGCCGGCCACCCAGGTCGGCCAGGACCAGCAGCAGCGCCCCGAGCAACGCGGCGCACAGCAGCGGCGGGCGCTCCGCGCGGACCAGCCGGCGGGCCAGTTGCGGGGCGACCAGGGCGACGAAGTCCACCGCGCCCACCTGGGCGGTGACCATCGCGGCGGCCAGCACCCCGGTGCCGGCGAGGCCGACCCGGCGGGCCACCGGGCGCAGGCCGATCCCCCGCGCGGTGTCGTCGTCCAGGGCGGTGCTGTTCAGCGCCCAGCCGGCCCAGGCCAGCACCGGCAGGAGCGCGGCCAGGGTGAGGGCGATCCACAGGCTCTCGGTCCAGCCCTTGCCGGCGAGCGTGCCGATCAGCCAGATCTGCGCGCGCAGCCCGTCGATCGGGTCGGCGGTGAGCATGACCACCTCGATCAGCGCCCGCAGCGCGAAGGCGACCGCCACCCCGGCGAGCACGAACCGCTGGGCGGCCAGCCCGTGCCGGGCGCCGAGGACGAAGAGCAGCACGGCGGCCAGCAGCCCGCCGACCAGCGCGGCCGGCGCCACCAGCACGGCGGCGACGCCGCTGGTCAGGGCCACCGTCGCGGCGAGACCGGCGCCCTGGGTGATGCCGACGACGTCGGGGCTGGCGAGCGGGTTGCGGGCCACGCTCTGGATCAGCGTGCCGGCCACCCCGAAGGCCGCGCCGGCCACCGCCGCCAGCACCAGCCGGGGCAGCCGCAGGTCGAGCACCACCAGGTCGTACGGCGTGCCGGCACCGGAGAGGGCACGCAGCACGTCGACCGGGGCGACGTACGGGGTGCCCAGGGAGAGGCTGAGCACCCCAGCGGCCAGCAGCAGCACGACGAGCGTGGCGGCGACCAGCACCGGGCGGCGGCGGATCTGCACACTGACCGGGCCGATCCGCACCAGCGAACGCCCGGGCAGCGCGGAGACGCCCACCCGATCCGCCGATCGTCCGGCGGCCGGGACGGCGGGGGCGCTCACGCGGTCACCACCTTCGCGCGACGGACCAGGAAGGCCAGCAGCGGGGCACCGATCAGCGCGGTGACGATGCCCGCGGGCACCTCCCCGGGCGGGGCGACGAGCCGGCCGACGACGTCGGCGCCGAGCAGCAGCGCGGGCCCGAGCAGCGCGGAGACCGCGAGGGTCCACCGGTGGTCGGCACCGACCAGGGCGCGGGCCAGGTGTGGCACCGCCAGCCCGACGAACGCGATCGGCCCGGCCGCGGCCACGGCCGCCCCGGTGAGCAGCACCGCGGCGCCACCGCCGCCGACGCGGACCAGCCCGATGCGGTGCCCGAGGCCCCGGGCCACGTCGTCGCCGAGGGCGAGCGCGTCCAGGCCCCGGGCGACCAGCGCGGCCATGAGCAGCCCGGCGAGCACGAACGGCAGCACCTGGACGGCCACCGTGAGGTCCCGGCCGGTCAGCCCGCCGACCACCCAGAACCGGTACTCCTCGAAGGTGCGGGCGTCCATGCTGAGCAGCGCGTACACCATGGAGGCGAGACTGGCGTCGAGGGCCGCGCCGACCAGCGCGAGGGTGACCGGGCTGGCGCCCTCGCGGGCACTGGCCGCGACGGCGAACACCAGCAGACCGGCGAGGAGCGCGCCGGCGATGCCGAACCAGACGTACCCGGCGAGGGTGCCCACGCCGAAGACGGAGACGGCCAGCACCACGCCGACCGAGGCCCCGGCGCTGATGCCGAGGATCCGCGGTTCGGCCAGCGGGTTGCGGGTGAGCGCCTGGAAGAGGACCCCGGCGACGGCGAGCGCCAGCCCGACGGCGAGGCCCAGCGCGGTACGCGGCATCCGCAGTTCCCGGACGATGGTGGCGGCCTCGCCGCCGTCCGGGGCGACCAGCGCGCGCCACACCTCGTCGACGGCCAGCGCCCGGCTGCCGAGCGCGAAGCTCGCCAGCACGGTCAGCAGCAGCACCAGCGCGGCGGCCACGACGACCGCGAGCCGACGGCCTCCACGAGCCCGGGGCCGGGTGCCGGCCGGGGCCGGTCGGGTGGCGAGGGTGGTCACGAGGCTCCTGCACGTTCGCGCTTAGGGTCGCCTTACCTTAGCGGACGGCATTAGCCTGACCTAACTCGCGGTTGTCGATCCGACCGGCGCTGACCAGGGCGGACAGCGCCGAATCCGGGCGGGCGGCGGCCCCGGCCGCCCTAGGGTGTGGGACATGCGATTCGACCGGCACACCGTGGTGCTCCTGGTCCGTCCGCCGGACGCCCCCGACCTGCCGCTGGACGCGGCCGACCGGTTGCAGGACGCCCACCTGGCCCACCACGCGGGGCTGGTGGAGCAGGGGCTCGTCCTGGCCGCGGGCCCGTTCGTCGACACCGACGACGACCGGCTGCGCGGGTTCGTCGTGCTCTCCATCTCCGCCGAGGAGGCCCGCGAGCTGTATCACAACGACCCGGCCGTGCGGGCCGGGCGGCTGGCCGTACAGGTGATGAGCTGGATGGTGCCGGAGGGCAACGTGCGGTTCGAGAGCGTGCCCATGCCCCGGTCGATGCTGGAGGCCGCCGCCGGCGACTGACGCGTCAGCCGTCCCCGCCCGTGCGGGCCCCTGGCAGCGACGGACCCCCGTCGAGCTGCTGGTCGGCCCAGACGTACGTCTCCGGCAGCAGCTCGGCGACGTGCACCACGCGCAGCGCGTCCATCGGGCCGACGATGACCCGGACGGTGGGGAAGTAGTCGCGCAGCACCTGCCGGCAGCGCCCGCAGGGCGGGATCACCCCGCGCCCGCGGTCGCCCACCGCGACGATCGTCTCCAGCTCGGTGACGCCCTGGGTGGCGGCGGCGCCGACCGCGACCACCTCGGCGCAGGGACCGCCGGTGAAGTGGTAGACGTTGACCCCGGTGAAGACCCGGCCGTCGGTGGTGCGCGCGGCGGCGGCGACCGTGTGGTTGTCGCTGCGGCAGCGCAGCTTGGCGACCGCCGTGGCGGCCTGCACCAGGGCCCGGTCGGTGTCGCGCATCGTCATCCCATCCCCCGTGGCCAAGGTCGGTCGGCGCCCCACTCTAGACCGGCGGACCGACGTCGCGCTCCCCCTGCCCGCAGCCGTCGACGGGCGCGCCCGGGGCGGTGGGGGCGGCGGCGGCGGTAACCCGGGGGCGGTCCGGCCGTCGGCTGCCTATCCTTGGCGACGACATGCAGAATCCAGCCGCACCCGCCGCGACCGACCCCGTCCGCGAGCTGCACCGCCGCCTCCGTCCCCTGATGTTCCGCGACCAGCGCCGCCTGCAACGGCGGCTGGACGGGATCCGCAGGCTGCGCGACCCGCAGCGCCGCGAGTCGGCGCTGGGCGAGATCGCCGCCGACGTGGCGCGGGCCGAGGCGGTGCTGGAGAGCCGGCGCGCCGCCGTGCCGGTGATCACCTATCCGGCCCAGTTGCCGGTGAGCGAGCGCCGCGACGACATCGCCGCCGCGATCCGCGACCACCAGGTGGTGATCGTGGCCGGCGAGACCGGCTCCGGCAAGACCACCCAGCTGCCGAAGATCTGCCTGGAGCTGGGGCGCGGGATCACCGGGCTGATCGGGCACACCCAGCCGCGCCGGCTGGCCGCCCGTACGGTGGCGGACCGGATCGCCGAGGAACTCGGCACCGAACTGGGCGACGTGGTCGGCTACAAGGTGCGCTTCGCCGACCAGGTGAGCGACCGCAGCCTGGTCAAGCTGATGACCGACGGCATCCTGCTCGCCGAGTTGCAGACCGACCGGATGCTGCGCCAGTACGACACGCTGATCATCGACGAGGCGCACGAGCGCAGCCTCAACATCGACTTCATCCTCGGCTACCTGCGGCAGCTCCTCCCCCGCCGGCCCGACCTCAAGGTGGTCATCACCTCGGCGACCATCGAGACCGACCGCTTCGCCCGGCACTTCGCCGGGCCGCCCACCGACGACCAGCCGGACGGCGTCCCGGCCCCGGTGGTCGAGGTCTCCGGGCGGACGTACCCGGTCGAGGTGCGGTACCGGCCGCTGGTCGAGGTCGCCGACGGCGAGGACGACGGAGAGGACGAGGAGAACGTCCGGGACCAGATCCAGGCCATCGGCGACGCCGTCGAGGAACTGGCCGCCGAGGGGCCGGGCGACGTCCTGGTCTTCCTCAGCGGCGAGCGGGAGATCCGGGACACCGCCGACGCGCTGGGCAAGCTGGTGGAGAAGAAGCCGGCGCTGCGCGGCACCGAGATCCTGCCGCTGTACGCCCGCCTCTCCACCGCCGAACAGCACCGGGTCTTCGCCCCGCACACCGGACGCCGGGTGGTGCTCGCGACCAACGTCGCGGAGACCTCGCTCACCGTGCCCGGCATCAAGTACGTGGTGGACCCGGGCACGGCCCGCATCTCCCGCTACAGCAGCCGGCTCAAGGTGCAGCGGCTGCCGATCGAGCCGGTCTCGCAGGCGTCGGCCAACCAGCGCAAGGGCCGGTGCGGGCGCACCTCGGACGGCATCTGCGTCCGCCTCTACGACGAGCAGGACTTCCTCTCCCGCCCGGAGTTCACCGACCCGGAGATCCTGCGCACCAACCTCGCCTCGGTCATCCTCCAGATGACCTCCATCGGGCTCGGCGACGTCGCCGCGTTCCCGTTCATCGACCCGCCGGACCGGCGCAACGTCACCGACGGCGTCAACCTGCTGCACGAACTCGGCGCGCTGGACCCGACCGAGGCCGACCCGGCGAAGCGGCTCACCCCGCTCGGCCGGCGGCTGGCCCAGCTTCCCGTCGACCCGCGGCTGGCCCGGATGGTCGTCGAGGGCGAGCGCAACGGCTGCGCCACCGAGGCCATGGTGATCGCCGCCGCGCTGTCGATCCAGGATCCCCGCGAGCGGCCGGCGGAGAAGAAGGCCCAGGCCGACCAGGCGCACGCCCGGTTCACCGACCGCGAGTCGGACTTCGTGACGCTGCTCAACCTCTGGCGGCACCTGCGCGAGCAGCAGCGCGAGCTCTCCTCCAGCGCGTTCCGGCGGATGTGCAAGGCCGAGTACCTCAACTACCTGCGGGTACGCGAGTGGCAGGACATCGTCAGCCAGCTGAGCCGTACCACCGAGCAGGGCGGCGGGCGGGAGGCCGGCGGCGGACGCCGGGGCGGCGCGGACCTGCCGGAGGAGATCGACACCCCGAAGGTCCACCAGTCGCTGCTGGCCGGGCTGCTGTCCCACGTCGGGCTCAAGGACGCCCAGAAACACGAGTACCTGGGTGCCCGGGGCGCGAAGTTCGCGCTCTTCCCCGGCTCGGCGCTGTTCAAGAAGCCGCCGCGCTGGGTGATGGCGGCCGAGCTGGTGGAGACCTCCCGGCTCTGGGGGCGGGTGGCCGGCCGGGTCGAGCCCGAGTGGGTCGAGCCGCTCGCGACGCACCTGGTCAAGCGCAGCTACAGCGAGCCGCACTGGGAGAAGAAGCAGGCGGCCGTCATGGCCTACGAGAAGGTGACCCTCTACGGCGTCCCGATCGTCGCCTCGCGCAAGGTCAACTTCGGTCGGATCGACCCGGCCCTGTCCCGGGAGCTGTTCATCCGGCACGCCCTCGTCGAGGGCGACTGGCAGACCCACCACCGGTTCTGGGCCGACAACAAGCGGCTGCTGGCGGAGATCGAGGAGCTGGAGCACCGGGCCCGGCGCCGCGACATCCTCGTCGACGACGAGACCGTCTTCGACTTCTACGACGCGCGGATCCCCGCCGACGTGGTCTCCGGGCGACACTTCGACGCCTGGTGGAAGCAGGCCCGCCGGGCGCAGCCCGACCTGCTCACCTTCACCCGCGAGCTGCTGGTCAACGCCGGCCGGGTCGGGGTCGACGAGGCCGACTACCCCGACGAGTGGTCCGCCGACGGGGTGGCCCTGCCGCTGACCTACCGGTTCGAGCCGGGCACCGCGACCGACGGCGTGACCGTCGACATCCCGCTGCCGCTGCTCAACCAGGTGCCGGCGGAGAGCTTCGACTGGCAGGTGCCGGGGCTGCGCGAGGAACTCGTCGTCGCGCTGATCCGCTCGCTGCCCAAGGCGGTACGCCGCAACTTCGTCCCCGTGCCGGACTACGCCCGCGCCGCGCTCGCCGCGATGCCCGCCGGCGAGGAGCCGCTGCTGGACGCGCTCACCCGGCAGCTGCGCCGGATGACCGGCGTCACCGTGCCCCGCGACGCCTGGGACACCGAGCGGCTCCCCGCGCACCTGCGGGTCAGCTTCCGGGTGCTCGACGAGGAGAACAAACCGGTCGCCGAGGGCAAGGACCTGCCGGCCCTGCAACGCCAGCTCAAGGCGGAGGTACGCCAGGTCGTGGCCGCCGCCGCCCCGGACGTGGCCCGCACCGGGCTGCGCGAGTGGGCTGTCGGCACGCTGCCGCGCACCATCGAGCAGGTCCGCGCCGGGTACGCGGTGACCGCGTACCCGGCCCTGGTCGACGAGGGCGACACGGTCGGGGTGAAGGTCTTCGACTCGCCGGCCGAACAGGAGGCCGCGCACTGGGCCGGCACGAGGCGGCTGCTGCGGCTGACCGTGCCGTCGCCGGCGAAGTTCCTCCAGGGGCGGCTGTCCAACGAGGCGAAGCTCGCGCTGAGCCGCAACCCGCACGGCGGCGTGCAGGAGCTGATCTCCGACGCGGCCGGGGCGGCGATCGACAAGCTGATCGGCGACGCCGGCGGCCCGGCCTGGGACGCCGAGGGCTTCGCCGCCCTACGGGAGAAGGTCCGGGCCGACCTGGTGGACACCGTGGTCGAGGTGATGGACCGGGTCCGCAGGGTGCTCGCCGCGGCCCACGCGGTGGAGCAGCGGCTCGGCGCCACGAGGGACCTGGCGGTGGTGGCCGCGCTGGCCGACATCCGGGCGCAGCTCAACGGCCTGGTGCACGCCGGGTTCGTCACCGAGACCGGGTACGCGCGCCTGCCCGACCTGCTGCGCTACCTCACCGCCGTCGAGCGGCGACTGGACCGGCTGGCGGGCAACCCGCAGCGCGACAAGCAGCAGCAGGACCGGGTCGAGGTGGTGCAGAAGGAGTACCGGGAGATGCTCGCCGCGCTGCCGCCGAGCCGCCGGCAGTCGGCGGCGGTCCGGCAGATCCGCTGGATGATCGAGGAGCTGCGGGTGAACGTCTTCGCCCAGGCGCTGGGCACCCCGTACCCGGTGTCGGAGCAGCGGATCTACCGGGCGATGGACGACGCCGAGGCCCGGTAGCGGCGTCGCAGCACCCGCAGCAGCACCGGCGGGGAGAGCAGCCGCGTCGGCGGGTCGACGAGGTTCACCACCCGCAGGAACGCCGCGCCCAACGCCGGGTCCCGGGTCGCCGCGGCGTGCAGGCGACCCACGTACGCGTTGACGAGCCGTACCCGTGGCGACCGCCGGCCGGGCACCTCGGGGAAGCGCAGGTCGGTGCCGACCGCGATGGACCACGGCCCGTCGATCAGCCGCGCAGCGCCCCGGAAGAACCGCCGGGCGAGCCGGTCGGCCGATCGCCGGAGCAGCCGGCGCAGCAGCAGCGCCTCCAGCGCGGCGACCGTCATGCCCTGCCCGTAGACGGGGTTGAAGCTGCACACCGCGTCCGCCACCACCAGGTAGCCCGCCGGGAACCGGCGCAGCCGCTCGTAGCGCCGCCGCACGCTGGCCGGGAACCTCATCGTCGCCGGCGGGCTCTCCGGCCGGGCCGTACGCAGCAGGTCGGCGATCTGCGGGGCGGCGAGGGCCTCGGCGAAGGCGGCCATCCCCTCGTCGTCGGCCGGCGGCTCCTCGCCGAGCATGCCGCTGAGCGCCACCGCGAAGCGGCCCTGCTCCTGCACGGCGACGATGCCGCCCCGGGGCTGGCCGGGGACGGCGTTGGCGAGCGCGCCGAGCAGCCCCTCCAGATGGTGCGGCTCGCGCCGGTAGGTGCGGGTGAGGTAGGTGACGCCGACCCTGACCCGTTCCTCCGGCGCCGGCCGGTAGCCGAGATCGGCCAGCCACACCGGGCTGCGGGTGCCCCGGCCGCCGGCGTCCACGACGAGATCGGCCGCGACGGTGATCGGCTCGCCGTCGCGGGGACGCAGCCGTACGCCGGTGACCCTCCCCCGGTCGGCGGTGGTGGTCAGGCCCTCCGCCTCGCAGCCCGCCACGATCCGCACCCCGGGCAGGGCGGCCACCCGTTCCCGGACGACCTGTTCCAGCAGCGGTCGGCTGACCCCGAGGGCGAGCAGCGGCGACGGCGCGCGCCGCATCCGGTGGCCGTTGTTGTACCAGTGGACCTGCTCGTGCAGGTCGACCGTGGGCACGCCGCACGCGGTCAGTTCCGCCGTGATCCCGGGCAGCAACTCCTCGAACGCCTGCCGGCCCCGGGTCAGCAGGATGTGCAACTGCCGCCCCTGCGGTACGCCCCGGCGGCTGTCCGCCTGCTCGGGCAGCAGGTCACGGTCCACGAGGGTGACCCGGTCGTACGCCTCGGTGAGAGCGCAGGCGGCCAGCAGGCCACCCATGCTGGCGCCGATCACCACGGCGCTGCCCGTTGCCATGCGGGCAGCGTAGGCAGGCCGGCGGGGGTCGGTCGTCTTCCGTCGTGCGCACCCGCCGGCAGGGTCAGAGCGGCTCGACGCCCGGCGGCAGGTCCCCGTCGGTGGTGGCGTCGCGGACGTAGTCCAGCAGTATCCGGCGCAGCTCCCGGCCTGCGTGGGTGGGCACCACGTCGCGCCGTCGGGCGACCGCGATGGTGCGCCGGACGCCGGGCGGGGCCAGCCGGGTGACGCGCACGCCCGGGCGTCGGGCCACCACGATGCCGGGGACCAGCGCGACGCCCAGCCCGGCCTCGACGAAGCTCAGCACCGCGTCCATCTCACCGCCGTCGACGGCGATGGTCGGTTCGAAGCCGACCTCCCGGCAGGCCTGGATGGTGGCATCGCGCAGGTCGTAGCCCTCCCGGAACATCACCATCGGCTGGTCGCGCAGGTCGGTGACGCGCAGCTGGCCGGTGTCCGTGGCCGCCGGCAGCGCCTCGACCGAGGCGACCACCAGGCTCTCCCGCAGGATGGGGTCGGCGCGCAGCCCGGGATCGGTGCCCTGGGCCGGCATGATGATCAGCGCCAGGTCGAGGTCGCCGCGGAGCAGGCCGCGGACCAGGTCCTGCGAGCCGCTCTCCTCGACCCGCAGGTCGATGGTGGGGTGGGCGTCGCGGAACCGGCGCAGCACCGGCGGGGCGAGCGACGTGGCCAGGCTGGGGGTGGCGCCGAGCCGGACCCGGCCGCGGCGCAGGCCGACCAGCTCCTGCACCTCGCGGGTCGCGGTGTCCACGTCGGCCAGGATCCGTTTGGCCAGGGGCAACAGCACCTCGCCGGCCGCGGTGAGCGTGATGTTTCCCCTTACCCGCTCGAAGAGCGGGGCCCCGAGGGCCTCCTCCAGAGCGTGAACTTGCTTACTCAACGACGGCTGCGTGATGCCGACGATGTCGGCGGCCTGGGTGAAATGTCGTACTTCCGCCACCGCCACGAAGTACTTGAGCTGATGGAGCTGCATCTACATAGCCTACGGCTATCAAGACTGCGAGTTCGATGCATTGGACGACTGAATCAAGTACTCCTAGCGTCGATCGCGTGGTAATCACGAAAACTCGGTCGCCCATCCGCTCCAGCGTCGGCCTGAAGGCCGTCATGGCGGTGACGGGCATCGTGCTGGTGTCGTTCCTCATCGCGCACATGCTCGGCAACCTGAAGGTCTTCACGGGGGCGGCCTCGTTCGAGCACTACGCGCACTGGCTGCGCGAGATCGGCGCCCCGATCCTGCCCGACGTGTGGTTCCTGTGGATCATGCGGATCGGCCTGCTGGTGGCGGTGCTCGGCCACATCTGGGCCGCCACCGTCCTCGCCGTGCGCGCCCGCGCCGCCCGCCCCGTGCGGTACGCGCACCGCAAGAAGGTCAAGGGCAGCTACGCGGCCCGCACGATGCGCTGGGGTGGCGTGATCATCCTGCTCTTCGTGATCTACCACATCCTGGACCTCACCACCGGCACGCTGAACCCCGTCGGCGACCCCAGCCGGCCGTACGCCAACGTGGTGGCCGACTTCGCCCCGGAACGCTGGTACGTGACGCTCTTCTACACCCTGGCGATCGTCACCCTCGGCTTCCACCTGCGGCACGGCCTGTTCAGCGCCCTGCGCAGCCTCGGCCAGCAGAGCCCGCGCGGCGAGCGGCGGGCCCGAGCCGTGGCCCTGGTCTTCGCCGTCGCGCTCTGCGTCGGCTACCTGGTGGTCCCGTTCGCCGTACTCACCGGATTGGTGTCCTGACATGGATCTCTACACCGAGGGCGACCCGATCGCCGACACCAAGGCTCCCGACGGCCCGGTCGAGACCCGTTGGGAACGCCGCCGCTTCGAGGCCAAGCTGGTCAACCCGGCCAACCGCCGCAAGATGACCGTGATCGTGGTCGGCACCGGCCTGGCCGGCGGCTCGGCCGCCGCCACGCTCGCCGAGCAGGGCTACCGGGTCAGGTCGTACTGCTACCAGGACAGCCCGCGCCGGGCGCACTCCATCGCCGCGCAGGGCGGCATCAACGCCGCCAAGAACTACCGCAACGACGGCGACTCCGTGCACCGGCTCTTCTACGACACCGTCAAGGGCGGCGACTTCCGCTCCCGGGAGTCGAACGTGCACCGGCTGGCCGAGGTCTCGGTCAACATCATCGACCAGTGCGTCGCCCAGGGCGTCCCGTTCGCCCGCGAGTACGGCGGCCTGCTGGACACCCGCTCCTTCGGCGGCGCGCAGGTGCAGCGCACCTTCTACGCCCGGGGCCAGACGGGCCAGCAGCTGCTGCTCGGCGCGTACCAGGCGCTGGAGCGGCAGATCGGCCTCGGCAACGTCGAGATGAACGCCCGGCACGAGATGCTGGAGCTGATCGTCGTCGACGGCAGGGCGCGGGGCATCGTCGTCCGGGACATGGTCACCGGCGAGATCACCACCGAGTTCGCGGACGCGGTCGTGCTCGCCTCCGGCGGCTACGGCAACGTCTTCTACCTCTCCACCAACGCCAAGGGCTGCAACGTCACCGCCACCTGGCGGGCCCACCGCAAGGGCGCGTACTTCGCCAACCCCTGCTACACGCAGATCCACCCGACCTGCATCCCGGTCTCCGGCGACCACCAGTCGAAGCTGACCCTGATGAGCGAGTCGCTGCGCAACGACGGCCGGGTCTGGGTGCCCAAGGCCAAGGGCGACACCCGCAGCCCGAGGGACATTCCCGAGGACGAGCGGGACTACTACCTGGAGCGGATCTACCCCTCCTTCGGCAACCTGGTCCCCCGGGACATCGCCTCGCGCGCCGCGAAGAACGTCTGCGACGAGGGGCGCGGCGTCGGCCAGACCGGGCTCGGCGTC
This sequence comes from Micromonospora sp. NPDC048170, assembly GCF_040652795.1. Classification (NCBI taxonomy): domain Bacteria; kingdom Bacillati; phylum Actinomycetota; class Actinomycetes; order Micromonosporales; family Micromonosporaceae; genus Micromonospora; species Micromonospora sp. NPDC048170. The sequence goes on along the minus strand of NZ_JBEZMR010000003.1, from coordinate 280,831 downwards.
TACCTGGACTTCGCCGACGCGATCAACCGGCTCGGCCGCAAGGCCATCGAGGCCAAGTACGGCAACCTCTTCGAGATGTACGAGCGGATCACCGGCGAGGACCCGTACGAGGTGCCGATGCGGATCTACCCCGCCGTGCACTACACGATGGGCGGCCTCTGGGTCGACTACGACCTCCAGTCGTCCATCCCGGGTCTCTTCGTGATCGGCGAGGCGAACTTCTCCGACCACGGCGCGAACCGGCTCGGCGCCTCGGCGCTGATGCAGGGCCTGGCCGACGGTTACTTCGTGCTGCCGAACACCATCGCCCACTACCTGGCGTCCAGCCCCCTGGAGCAGGTCGACGCCACGCACCCGGCGGCCGTGCAGGCCCGTGCCGACGTCGAGGACCGGATCCAGCGGCTGCTGGCCGTCGACGGCGACCGCACCGTCGACTCGTTCCACCGCGAGCTGGGCCAGATCATGTGGGAGCACTGCGGCATGGAGCGCAGTGAGGCCGGGCTGCGCAAGGCGATCGACGAGATCCGCGCCCTGCGTGAGCAGTTCTGGCAGCGGGTCAAGGTGCCCGGCAGCGGCGACGGGCTCAACCAGTCGCTGGAGAAGGCTGGTCGGGTGGCCGACTTCTTCGAGCTGGCGGAGCTGATGTGCATCGACGCCCTGCACCGCGAGGAGTCCTGCGGCGGTCACTTCCGCGCCGAGCACCAGACTCCCGACGGCGAGGCGGAGCGCGACGACGAGCGCTTCGCGTACGTGGCGGCCTGGGAGTTCACCGCCACGGGCGAGCCCTCGGTGCTGCACAAGGAAGACCTGAAGTTCGAATACGTCCACCCCACGCAGCGGAGCTACAAGTGAACCTGACCCTGCGCATCTGGCGCCAGAGCGGCCCCGAGGACAAGGGTCGGATGGTGACCTACAAGGTCGACGACGTCTCCCCGGACATGTCCTTCCTGGAGATGCTCGACGTACTCAACGAGCGCCTGATCCTCTCCGGCGAGGAGCCGGTGGCGTTCGACCACGACTGCCGCGAGGGCATCTGCGGCATGTGCGGCCTGATGATCAACGGCGACGCGCACGGGCCGCAGCGCGGCACCACCGCCTGCCAGCTGCACATGCGGCAGTTCTCCGACGGCGAGACGATCGACATCGAGCCGTGGCGCGCCCGGGCCTTCCCGGTCATCAAGGACCTGGTGGTCGACCGGGGCGCCTTCGACAAGATCATCGCAGCCGGCGGCTACATCACCGCGCCGACCGGCAGCGCCCCCGAGGCGCACTCCACCCCGGTCGCCAAGGCCAACGCGGATGCCGCGTTCGAGGCGGCGGAGTGCATCGGCTGCGGCGCCTGCGTGGCGGCCTGCCCGAACGGCTCCGGCATGCTCTTCACCGCGGCGAAGGTCACCCAGCTCTCGCTGCTGCCGCAGGGCCAGCCGGAGCGCTACACCCGGGTGATCGGCATGGTCGACGCGCACGACGAGGCGGGCTTCGGCGGCTGCACCAACGCCGGTGAGTGCACCGTGGTCTGCCCGAAGGGCATCCCGCTGAACACCATCGGCCGGCTCAACCGCGACTTCCTGATGGCCACCTCGAAGCGGGGCGACAACACCCCCGGCTCCTGAGAACCGGAAAACCGGAGCGGACGGACGGGCCGCCGTACCCCTGCGGGTACGGCGGCCCGTCCGCTTTCCGGCAGCCCGCCCGACGACCGGGCCTCACGGCCGTCGAGGTGACGGGGCAGGACTCGGCGGCCCCTGTCGAGCTGCCCCGTCCGTGAGACCAGCCCACCGCCCACCGCCCGGCGCGCGGCGCCTCCTGTTCCCGCGTGCCCCATCCCACGGGGCAACTCGACAGGGGAAGCCGGCCCTACCGGTCGAACCGCCGCCCCATCCCACGGGGCAACTCGACTCGACGACGCGGTGGGCATGGAGGCCCACGGCGCGCCCGCCGGCAAGCTCGCCCAGACCGCCGCCGGGCTGCTGCCCGACAATCTCGCCAGGACCATGACCGACCGGGCGGGTGCCGACCGGCTGGTGGTGCTCAAGGCCGCGCTCAGGGCCGCGCTCAGGGCCGTCCGGCGTGGTGGCACCGTCTCCGTCTCCGGCGTGTGCGGCGGGGAGGTCGACCCGATGCCGCTGATGGAGATGTTCGACCGGGGCATCCAGCTGCGGATGGGACAGTGCCACGTGCGCCGGTGGACCGACGAGATCATCCCGCTGCTCTCCGGCGACGACGACCCGCTGGGCGTGGCGGACCTGCGTACCCACCGGGTGCCGCGGGCGCGGGCGCCGCAGGCGTACGAGATGTTCCGGAAGAAGGAGGACGGCTGCGTCAAGGTGGTGGGCCTTCGCCGGGTCACCGGCGTCGATCGATTCGCCTAGGGTGGTGGGCCGGAGAGCGCTCCGGGCCACACGACGGGAGAGACGATTGACTATCCGGGTGAACCGCAGGACCGCGCTGGGACTGGGCACGGTGGCGACGGCGGGAACGGTGCTAGGCGCCGCCGCGCCGGCGTCCGCCGCCCCGGAGGTCGACGAGCCGGCTCCGAGGACACCCTCGCAGGCCGCCAGTCGGGTGGCCGCGAAGTACGCCCGGGAGATCGAGCGTGCCGGCGGCAACTGGCAGGCGTACGTCAGCGTCGCCGACCCGGCCGGCGAGCCGGTGGTGGCGGTGTCCGACGAGCCGGACCGGCGGATCGAGGCCTACAGCGTCAACAAGATCGCGGTGGCCGCGGCGGTGCTCGACAAGGTCGACCGGGGGCTGCTGACGATCGACCAGCGGGTCGACGTGACCGCCGCGATCGTGGTGCCCGGCGGCGACGGCATCTTCAGCCTGGACGCGGCGTACCCGAGCTCGGTGACGCTCGGCCACGTGCTCGCCAACCTGCTGACCGTCTCCGACGACACGGCCGTTCGGCTGTGCGGCCTGGTCTGCCCGGCCGCCGAGCTCAACGAGATCCTGCGCGGCAAGGGCTTCCCGAACACGCAGGTGCAGCCGGTGGCCAACCCCAACCGGTTCTTCCTCGGCACCAGCACGCCCCGCGAGACGCACGATCTGCTGCGCGCGCTGGTGGGCGGCACGCTGCTGTCGCCGTCCGGCACGGCGTTCCTTCTCCGGCAGCTACGCGCCCCCGTGGCGTACACCGACGGGATCCGGCGCGTGATGTCCTCGGCCGAGCGGGCCCGGGTCGCCACGAAGGCGGGCTGGTTCGCCGACGCCCGGCACGAGGCCGGCGTGATCTTCGACGCCGCCGGCGCGCCCGTGCTGACGTACGCCCTCTTCGCGGACGGGCAGGCCGAGCCGGACGACTACGGCGCGACGCACCCCGCCGTCGAGGCCCGGGCCCGGATGGGCCGGCGTTTCCTCGCCGCGGTCGACCGCCTCACCGGCACCGGCGTCACCCACCGGCCGGCCGTGCAGCGGCCCAGCAACGGCGGCTGAGCCGCCCCGCGACGCGGAAGGCCCGCCGTCCCGGCGGGCCTTCCGACCTTCCGGCGGTCCCTCGACCACCGGGCTACCGTGTACGACGGGACACGGCGGAGGGACGACGATGGGCGCACCAGCGGAACGCGCGGGACTCGACCGGACGCTCGGGCGGCGGCTACGCGGGGCGGCCGGACTGGCCGCGCTGGCCGGGCTCGCGTGGGTGGCCCGGGACGTGCCGGCGGCCCTCGGCGGTCGGCTCACCGGCGCCCGCGCGGAGCGGGCCGCCCGCTCGCCCCGGTTCCGCGACGGCACCTTCCACAACCCGGGCGGCAGCCGCTCGATGGCCGGCGCCCCCGACCGCGATCTGGTACGTGAGCTGATCTTCGGCAAGCAGAAGCGCCGCCCGGGCTCGGCCGTTCCGCTGCTGCGCCCGGGCGCCGCCCCGGCCGCCGACGTCGCACGCGAGCTGAACGTCGTCTGGTACGGCCACGCCTCCGCGCTGATCGAGATCGAGGGCCACAAGGTGCTGCTCGACCCGGTGTGGAGCGACCGGTGCTCGCCGTCAGCCCTGGTAGGCCCGCGCCGCCTGCACGAGCCGCCGGTACGCCTCGACGAACTGCCCCCGGTGGACGCGATCCTGATCTCGCACGACCACTACGACCACCTCGACATGGCGACGGTCCGGGCGCTGCTGACCACCCAGTCGGCGCCGTTCCTGGTGCCGCTGGGGGTGGGCGCGCACCTGGACCGCTGGGGCGTACCGGCGGAGCGGATCGTGGAGCTGGACTGGTCGGAGAGCCACCGGGTGGCGGGGCTGGAGATCACCGCCACCGCCGCCCAGCACTTCTCCGGCCGGGGGCTGCGCCGCGACGGCACGCTCTGGAGCTCCTGGGTGGTCGCCGGCGCGCACCGGAAGGTCTTCTACACCGGCGACTCCGGCTACTTCGACGGCTACGCCGAGATCGGCTCCCGGCACGGGCCGTTCGACGTCACGCTGATGCAGATCGGGGCGTACGACCGGGCGTGGCCGAGCATCCACATGTTTCCCGAGGAGGCCGTCGCCGCCCACCTCGACCTGCGTGGCGGGCTGCTCCTCCCGGTGCACTGGGCGACGTTCAACCTCGCCCTGCACGACTGGTCCGAGCCGGTGGACCGGATCTGGGCCGAGACGAAGGCCCGGGACGTGCGGCTCGCCGTGCCCCGCCCCGGGGAGCGGGTGGTGGTGGACGACCCGCCGCCCGTCGACGGCTGGTGGCAGGCCGTCGCCTGAGAAGTGTGCCGGCTCAGAGGACGAAGGCGTCGGTCCAGAGTGCCCCGGAGCGGCCCGACAGGGCGTCCAACATGGCGACCGCCTGGCCGTCGGTGAGCTGGGCGACGAAGTCGACGATCGCCCGCCCGCGGGCCTTGCCGATCCGGTCCGGCGTACGCGGGTGCAGTTCCGCCTCGGCGAGCTCCACCAGGTCGTGCAGGCGGCGGGGCAGCCGGGACTCCTCCTCGGGGTCGAGCAGCCACTCCAGCAGCGCCTCCACCAGGGTGCCCAACAGCCGGGCCTGCCCGCGCTGGTGCAGGGCCAGGTCCGGCCGGGCCAGCACGAACCGGTGGTGGACGAACTTGAGCACCTGCACCTCGTGCCACTGCGCCGGGGCGAGCAGCACGTGGCCGGACCGCACCGCCGGCTGTTCGACCACCGTGATCGCGTCGACGAAGCGGGTCGTCCACCGGGCGGAGAACCTGGCCACGTACTGCTCCGCCTCGATGGAGCCGTCGAAGGGCATGGCCAGCAGCCCCTCCACCAGTTCCTCGCGGACGTGCTCGACGGCGGCGGCGAACGCCCCGTCGTCGGCGATCCAGGCGTCCTTGCGGTGCAGTTGCCGGCGCAGCCGCTCGATCGCCGAGCCGGGTCGCCGGGCGGCGGCGGTCAGGGCCGCGTCGGTGATGGCCCGGAAGTGCCCGCTCTCGCGCTGCCAGGCCATCAGCTCGGCGGCCACCGCGCCCTCCTGGAGCACCCCGACCCGATAGAAGTCCTCCACGTCGTGGATCGCGTACGCGATGTCGTCGGCCGTGTCCATCACCGACGCCTCGACGGTCTGCTGCCAGTCCGGAATCCGGCCGACGAACGGCTCCCGGGCCTGCCGCAGGTCGTCGACCTCGGTCCGGTACGCACCGAACTTCGACGAGCCGCTACCCGGGTCGTCCGGCGGCGCGGTGGCGCCGCGCGGCGGCGGGTCCAGCAGCCGGGGGTGCGGGTCGGGATGGTCCAGCCGCGTCCACGGGTACTTCAGCATGGCCGCCCGCACCGCCGCCGTGAGGTCCAGGCCGGTGGTCGCCGCGCCACGGATCTCGGTGCTGGTGACGATCCGGTACGACTGGGCGTTGCCCTCGAAGCCGTCGGTCAGCCCGAGCCGCTGCCGGGCCAGCCGGTCCAGTACCCGCTCCCCCAGATGCCCGAACGGCGGGTGCCCGAGGTCGTGCGCGAGCGCGGCGGCCTCCACCACGTCCGGGTCGCAGCCGCCCAGCGTCTCCAGCAGGTCGCGGTGCCGGTCGTCGGCGGTGAGCCGTTCGGCGACGGCGCGTGCCACCTGCGCCACCTTGAGGCTGTGGGTCAGCCGGTTGTGCACGAGCAGGCCGGAGCCGCCGGGGCTGACCACCTGGGTCACGCCGTTCAGCCGGGCGAAGAACGGCGACGCGACGATGCGGTCCCGGTCGGCCCGGAACGGGCTGGTGGCGAGGTCGCCGAGCGCCCGGGCGCTGCCGCCGAAGAGCCGCCGGGCGCGCGGGTCCGCGGGAGGTTCCATGATCGCCACGCTAGCGCAGCGCGGCCGGCAGCGCCGACGGGTCACCGCCGGCACGCCGGGCCGGGGGCGGCGACGGGCGTCGGTGCGGGCCGGCACAATGCAGAGCGGAACCCACACCGAAGGCGGATCGAGATCGTGACCCTCTCTGTTCATCAGCGGATCGCCGAGGAGCTCGGCGTCGCCGAGCGCCAGGTACGAGCGGCCGTGGAGCTGCTCGACGGCGGCGCGACCGTGCCGTTCATCGCCCGCTACCGCAAGGAGGCCACCGGCCTGCTCGACGACACCCAGCTGCGCACCCTGGAGGAGCGGCTGCGCTACCTGCGCGAGCTGGACGAGCGACGCGCGGCGGTGCTGGAGTCGATCCGCGGCCAGGGCAAGCTCGACGAAGCCCTGGAAGCGCAGATCATGGCGGCCGACTCGAAGTCCCGCCTGGAGGACATCTACCTGCCCTACAAGCCCAAGCGCCGGACCCGGGCGCAGATCGCCCGCGAGGCCGGGCTGGAGCCGCTCGCCGAGTCGCTGCTGGCGGACCCGGGCCAGGATCCGCGCCAGACCGCCGCCGGCTACGTCGACGCGGAGAAGGGCGTGGCCGATGCCGCCGCCGCCCTGGAGGGCGCCCGGGCCATCCTCATCGAGCGCTTCGCCGAGGACGCCGACCTGATCGGCACGCTGCGCGAGCAGATGTGGTCGCGGGGCCGGCTGGTGTCCCGCGTACGCGACGGGCAGGAGTCGGCCGGCGCGAAGTTCGCCGACTACTTCGACTTCGCCGAGCCGTACCCGAAGCTGCCGTCGCACCGGATCCTGGCCATGTTCCGGGGCGAGAAGGAGGGCATGCTCGACCTGACCATGGAGCCCGAGGACGCCGGCGAGGCCGACGCGGTGGCCACGGGGCCGAGCCGCTACGAGGCGGCGATCGCCGGGCGGTTCGGCATCACCGACAAGGGCCGGCCGGCGGACCGCTGGCTGGCCGACACGGTGCGCTGGGCGTGGCGCACCCGGGTTCTCATCCACCTCGGGGCGGACCTGCGGATGCGGCTGTGGCAGGCGGCCGAGGAGGAGGCGGTGCGGGTCTTCGCCACGAACCTGCGGGACCTGCTGCTCGCCGCGCCGGCCGGCACCCGGCCCACCATGGGCCTGGACCCGGGCCTGCGTACCGGGGTGAAGGTCGCCGTGGTGGACGCGACCGGCAAGGTGGTGGCCACCGAGACGATCTACCCGCACGAGCCGCGCCGGCAGTGGGACGCCTCGATCGAGACCCTCGCCCGGCTGGCCGGGGCGCACGGCGTCGAGCTGGTCGCCATCGGCAACGGCACCGCCAGCCGGGAGACCGACAAGCTCGCCGGTGAGCTGATCAAGCGGTACCCGCAGCTCAACCTCACCAAGGTGGTGGTCTCCGAGGCCGGCGCGTCGGTCTACTCCGCCTCCGCGTACGCCTCGCAGGAGCTGCCCGGGCTCGACGTCTCGCTGCGCGGCGCGGTCTCCATCGCCCGCCGCCTACAGGACCCGCTCGCCGAGCTGGTCAAGATCGACCCGCGCTCGATCGGGGTCGGCCAGTACCAGCACGACCTGTCCGAGGTGAAGCTCTCCCGGTCGCTGGACGCGGTGGTCGAGGACTGCGTCAACGGCGTCGGCGTCGACGTCAACACCGCCTCCGCGCCGCTGCTGACCCGGGTCTCGGGCATCGGCGCCGGCCTGGCGGAGAACATCGTGCTGCACCGCGACGCCAACGGCCCGTTCCGCAGCCGGGCGGAGCTGAAGAAGGTCGCCCGGCTCGGCCCGAAGGCGTTCGAGCAGTGTGCCGGCTTCCTGCGCATCCCCGGTGGCGACGACCCGCTGGACTCCTCCAGCGTGCACCCCGAGGCGTATCCGGTGGTGCGGCGGATCCTGTCCACCACCGGGCAGGACCTGCGGTCGCTGATCGGCAGGAGCGCCATCCTGCGGGGGCTGCGGGCCAGCGACTTCGTCGACGACACCTTCGGCCTGCCCACCGTCACCGACATCCTCGCCGAGCTGGAGAAGCCGGGGCGCGACCCACGGCCGGAGTTCCGCACGGCCACCTTCGTCGAGGGAGTGGAGAAGATCGGCGACCTGGTGCCCGGCATGGTGCTGGAGGGTGTGGTGACAAACGTGGCCGCGTTCGGCGCGTTCGTGGACGTCGGCGTACACCAGGACGGGCTGGTGCACGTCTCGGCCATGTCCCGGACGTTCGTGAAGGACCCGCGCGAGGTGGTCAAGTCCGGCGACGTGGTCCGCGTCAAGGTGCTCGACGTCGACGTGCCCCGCAAGCGGATCTCGCTGACCCTCCGGCTTGAGGACGACGCGGAGGCGGGCACGGGGCGCGGCGGCCCGGACGGCGGGCGGCGCGAGCGCGGCGGGCAGGGCGGACCGCGCGGCGACCGGGGCGCCGCGCGGGGCGGTCAGGGCGGCGAGGGGGGCGGCCAGACCGGCCAGGGCGGCGGGCGCGGCGACCGGGGCGCCCAGAGCGGCGGGCGCGGCGGGCAGACCGGCGGGCGCGGCGGGGCGCAGCGGCAGGGCCGTGGCGGAGCGGGGTCCGCGCCGGCCAACGACGCCATGGCCGACGCTCTGCGCCGGGCCGGGCTGGCCTGACGCCACCCAGGCCAGGCTAGGCCCGGACGGGGCCTGGCCTGGCCTGGCTATGAGCGTGGCCGGTATCGGTTCGGACGGTGCCGGCCGGCCCGACGTATGCACCCGCGGGACGCTGTCGAGCTGATGTCGCAGACGATTCAGGCACGAGCCTGATGTCGTGGACGACTCAGCTCGACAGCGCCCGCGAGGGAACACCTCGCCCGGCGGCACGGCTGGCCGTCGGCTGGACGCTTCCCGATGGCGGGCGGGGGGGCGTACCGTCGCCGTCGTGGATGAGGGCGACGGCCTGGAGTGGCGGGAGCGGCAGCGGCGAGCGGTGCGGGCGCACGCGGCGGCAGACGAGCGCCGACGTGCCGCCGAGCACGCCGAGGCGGCGGAGCTCGTGGCCTGGTTCGTCGCCGAGGCGACCCGGCGCGGGCTGCCCACGGACCGGCTCACCGCGCGGGGGCTCGACGGGCGCGGGAGCTACCGGACGGGCCTGCGCGGCTGGTACGTCGACCGGGCCCGCACCCGGGCCGTCGACGTCGACGGGCGGTTCCACCTGCTGACGGTGGCGGGCGGCCTGCGCGCCCGGCTGTTCGGGGCCGAGCCGCAGCCCAGTCCGCCGCCGCTCGTCATCGGTGCGGGTGGTCGGGACGGCGAGTCGATCCCGCTGCGCACCCTGCTCACCCGCCGGCTGGACGCGGGCCACGAGGCGCCCTGACCGTGAGCACCACCTCGAATCCTCTGCGTCGTTGACCTTCCCGAGACGGACAGGGCCGACAGCGGCCCGCCGGTCGACGCGGCGGTGCGCCCATGGCCCGTACGCCCCTGCCCGGACCGGGCGGGGGGCGGCCGGCCGCCGCCTGCGGGAGGAGGAGCGCCGTGAGTCGACGGTACGACGCGCACGGGTCCGTGCTGGACCATTCGGCGACGGGGATGTCCGCCGCCCCGGTGCCCCGGGATCCCCTCCATCCGGCCCGCACTGCCGGACCCGCACACGCCGCGCCCGAGGAGACGCGGTGGAGGCTGACCTGGCTCGGCGTACCGCCGCTCGGCCTCGCCGCTGCCCTCGCACCTGTCGACCCCGACCTGGTGTTCGGATTCGGGCTGTGGCTGGCCGGGCTTGCGCTGCTCGGCAACGGCCGGCTTCCCCGGCTCGGGCCGTTGGACCATCTGGCGCTGCTGCTCTGCGGCTGGGTCACCGCGTCGTTGATGTGGACCCGCGACGCGGCCGCCAGTCAGGTCGCGGTGCAGGCCTGGTGGACCGTCGCGCTGCTCCTTGTCGCCGCCCGACACGTGCTGACCACTCGGCGACGGCTGCTGGTGGTGGCCGGTGCTCTGCTCGCCGGCACGGTCTGGACGGCGGTCCGGATCGTCCTCGCCGGCGGCACCGGGGAACCCGCACCACGCGTCGGTCTGGACGACATGGGTGTCAACCACACCTCGTACGCGCTGACCAGCGGCACTCTCGTGTGCGTGATGCTGCTGGTCGCCCGGGTCGGGAACCGACCCGTCCGCGCCGGGCTCTGGACACTGTTCCCACTGTTCGTCCACGCGACCGTGCTGACCGGAACCAGCGCCAGCCTCATCGCCCTCGCCGCCGTTGCCGGCTACCTGCTCGTCACCCTGGCGCACCGGCACGCCTGGGCCTGGTCGGTGGTGCTGTCGGCCCTCCTGCTGGTGGCCGTGCCGTTCGGGCATCTCACCCCGTACCGTCCGGAGTGGCTGGACAGCGTCTTCAACGGACCGCTGGACGACCTCTCCGGGCGGCTGCTCGTCTGGCCGATCGCCGAGGCGTCCTTCTGGGAGTCGCCGCTGGTGGGGATCGGGGCGGGAGCGTTCCCGGGCATCAACCCCTACTTCGGGATCGGCGCGCATTCGCTGCTGCTCACCCTCGGCAACGACGTCGGCCTGGTGGGGATCGCCATCTTCATCGCGATGATCACGTATGTGATCCGGGGCGCTGAACCGACGTCCGCGCGCCGCAGTGCCCTCCTGGTGGGAGTCCTGGTCGTCGGGTGGACTCCCATCTGGCTGACCGGGCACTGGGAGATCTCGCCGCTCGCGTGGATGGTGCTCGCGCTCTGGTCCCGGCTGCCCGTGGCGCTGGCCCCGCCACCCAGCGGCCGACGCAGGCGTAGACGCTCGGCCCCGCCTCAGCTGAGGCGGCCCACGGCCCGCGGGGCGGACGGCGCGCGGTCGCCGGCGCACCTTCGCGTACGGCCGTACGAAGCCCGGCGGATGTGGTGAGCTGTAGGCATGGACCGGAGCCGGCTCGGGCTGGTGCTGCACCCCACCCGGGACGTCTCCGCGGTGGTCGACACCATCGTGACCTGGGCTGCCCGGCACCGGATCGCCCTGGCCGTACGCGCGGAGGACCGGTACCGGGTGCCGGCCACGGTCGAGCCGCTGCCGGTTGGCGAGGTGGCCGCCCGGTCGGACGCCCTGATCGCCATCGGCGGGGACGGGACGATGCTCGGCGCGTTACGCGCGGCCGTCCACGACCCGAAGCCGGTGCTCGGCGTACACGTGGGCAAGCTCGGCTTCCTGGTCGAGGTGGAACCGCCGGAGCTGTCGACGGCGCTGGACCGACTGGTCGCGCACGACTTCACGGTGGAGAGCCACAGTTGCCTGGTGTGCGACCTCTGCGGGGAGGACCTCGTCGCCTTCAACGACGTCGTGCTGATCCGCCAACCCGGCTCGGGCTTCGTCGACGCCTCGCTCGCGGTCGACGGGCAGCAGTACGGCTACTACCGTTGCGACGCGCTGGTGATAAGCACCCCGACCGGCTCGACCGCCTACAGCTACGCCGCTGGCGGCCCGCTGGTCTCGCCGGCCGCCGACGTGGTGGTGGTGTCCCCGTCCGCACCGATGGCCGGCATCTCCCGCGCGGTGGTGCTCTCCCCCGACGAGACGATCCGGCTGGAGCTGCGCGACGGCTCCGGGCCGATCGCGGTGGAGATGGACGGCCTGGTGATCCGGGACGCTTCGACCCAGGGCGCCGTGGAGGTGCGCTACCGCCGCGACGCCGGCCTGGTCGTCCGCCTCGACCCGCGCCGCTACCAGGAACGCAACCAGCTCAAGCTGAGCCTGCTGGACCTGCCGTTGCTGCCCGACCAGCTTCGCGAGCTGCTCCCGGAGAGCCTGCGCGACCGGCTCAACCGCCGCGAGCTGCCCCCGCCCCGCTGACCCGGCCGGGTGGAGCGGCGGGGCCGGCGATCACGCCTGCGCGAGGACTCCCGAGACCAGGTCCTTCGCCTCCTGCTGGATCCGGGCCAGGTGCTCCGGGCCCTGGAAGGACTCGGCGTAGATCTTGTAGACGTCCTCGGTGCCCGACGGCCGGGCGGCGAACCACCCGGACTCCGTGGTCACCTTGAGCCCGCCGATCGGCGCGTCGTTGCCCGGAGCGGTGGTGAGGATGGCGGCGATCGGCTCGCCGGCCAGCTCGGTGGCGGTCACCTGCTCCGGTGAGAGCCTGCCGAGCACGGCCTTCTCCTCCCGGGTGGCCGGCGCGTCTATCCGGGCGTACGCGGGTGCGCCGAAACGCTCGGCCAACTCCGCCCAGTGCTGGCTGGGAGTGCGGTCGGTGGTGGCGATGATCTCGGCGGCGAGCAGGCAGAGCAGGATGCCGTCCTTGTCGGTCGTCCAGGTGCTCCCGTCGCGGCGCAGGAAGGACGCGCCGGCGCTCTCCTCGCCGCCGAAGCCCACCGCGCCGTCGAGCAGCCCGGGCACGAACCACTTGAAGCCGACCGGCACCTCCAGCAGCGGGCGGCCCAGGTCGGCGGCGACGCGGTCGATCATCGAGGAGGAGACCAGGGTCTTGCCGACGGCGGCGGCCGGCCCCCACTGCGTCCGGGTGCGGAACAGGTGGGCGATCGCCACCGCGAGGTAGTGGTTGGGGTTCATCAGGCCGCCGTCGGGGGTGACGATGCCGTGCCGGTCGGCGTCGGCGTCGTTGCCGGTGGAGACCTGGTAGTCGGCGCGGGCGGCGATCAGGGAGGCCATCGCGTTCGGCGAGGAGCAGTCCATCCGGATCTTGCCGTCGCCGTCCAGGGTCATGAACCGCCAGGTCGGGTCGACGGTCGGGTTGACCACGGTCAGGTCCAGCCGGTGCCGCTCGGCGATCTCGCCCCAGTAGGCCACGCTCGCCCCGCCGAGCGGGTCGGCGCCGATGCGCACCCCGGCGTCGCGGATCGCGTCGACGTCGATCGCCGCCGGCAGGTCGTCGACGTAGCGGGCGAGGAAGTCGTACGACCCGGTGGTCTCGGCGGCGCGGGCCCGGGCGTACGGGATCCGCCGGACCTCGTTCATGCCGTCGGCGAGGATGGCGTTGGCGCGGTCCTGGATCCACCTCGTGGCGTCGGTGTCCGCCGGGCCGCCGTGGGTCGGGTTGTACTTGAACCCGCCGTCGTCGGGCGGGTTGTGCGACGGGGTGATCACGATGCCGTCGGCGAGCCCGCTGGTGCGCCCCCGGTTGTGGGCGAGGATGGCGTGCGACACCGCCGGGGTGGGCGTGTAGCCGTCGCGGCTGTCCCGCAGCACGGTGACCTCGTTGGCGGCGAGCACCTCCAGCGCGTCCACCGCCGCCGGGGCGGAGAGCGCGTGGGTGTCCCGGCCGAGGAAGAGCGGCCCGTCCAGGCCCCGTTCCCGGCGGTAGTCGCAGAGCGCCTGGGTGACCGCGAGGATGTGGTCGGAGTTGAACGCGTTGCGCAGGCTCGACCCGCGGTGCCCGGACGTGCCGAAGGAGACCTGCTGCGCCGGGTCCTGCGGATCCGGGTGCTCCGCGTAGTAGGCGGTCACCAGTCGCGGCACGTCGACCAGGTCGGCGGGCTGGGCGGGCTGGCCGGCCCGGGGATGACTGCTCACGGCTCCACCTTCTGTCCCTTGCCGATCACCACGATGCCGTTGTCGGAGACCGTGTAGCGCTGCCGGTCCCGCTCCAGGTCCACGCCGATCTCGGCGCCCTCGGGCACGATCACGTTCTTGTCGAGGATGGCCCGGCGGACCACCGCGTGCCGGCCGATGTCGACCCCCTCCATCAGCACCGCGCCGTCCACGTGCGCCCAGGAGTGCACCTTCACCTTCGGCGACACGACCGAGTTCTCCACCAGCGAGCCGGAGATCACCGCGCCGGGCGAGACCATCGAGCCGACCGCCCGGCCGACCCGCTCGCCCCACTGGTGCACGAACTTCGCCGGCGGGTACGGCGGCTGCTCGGTGTAGATGGGCCAGTCGAAGTTGTAGAGGTTGAACACCGGGTGCACGTTGATCAGTTCCATGTGGGCGTCGTAGTAGGAGTCGAGCGTCCCCACGTCGCGCCAGTAGCCGCGGTCCCGGTCGGTGCTGCCCGGCACCTCGTTGTCGCGGAAGTCGTAGACGTTGGCCTCGCCGCGCTCGACCAGCATCGGAATGATGCTGCCGCCCATGTCGTGCTTGCTGGACTTGTCCTCCGCGTCGCGTTCGACCGCCTCGCACAGCGCCTTCGTGCTGAACACGTAGTTGCCCATCGAGGCGTAGATCTCGTCGGGTGCGTCGGGCAGGCCGACCGCGTCGGTGGGCTTCTCGCGGAAGGCCCGGATCCGCCGGCCGTCCTCGCCGACCTCGATCACGCCGAACTGGTCGGCCGTCGACAGCGGCTGCCGGATGCCGGCCACGGTCACGCCCGCGCCGGAGGCGATGTGGTCCTCCACCATCTGCCGCGGGTCCATCCGGTAGATGTGGTCGGCGCCGAAGACGATCACGTGGTCCGGCTGCTCGTCGTTGATCAGGTTGAAGCTCTGGTAGATCGCGTCGGCGGAACCGGCGAACCACCACGGGCCGCGGCGCTGCTGCGCCGGCACCGGGGTGACGTAGTTGCCGAGCAGGGTCGACATCCGCCACGTCTTGGTGATGTGCCGGTCCAGGGAGTGCGACTTGTACTGGGTCAGCACGACGATCTTCAGATAGCCGGCGTTCGCCAGGTTGGACAGGACGAAGTCGACCATGCGGTACATCCCGCCGAACGGGACGGCCGGCTTGGCCCGGTCCGTGGTGAGCGGCATCAGGCGCTTGCCCTCTCCGCCGGCCAGGACGATCGCGAGCACCTTGGCAGCCATGTCCAGACGCTATCCATCCCCGTGGGAGTTCACCACTCGTACGGGCACACTTCTGCACTAGGGTGCGGGGGATGACGGCATCCGCACCGCTTCGCGTCGATCTGCTGACCCGGGAGTATCCGCCGGAGGTGTACGGCGGGGCCGGGGTGCACGTGGAGTACCTGGCCCGCGAGCTGCGCCGGCTCGTCGACGTGCGGGTGCACTGCTTCGGCGCGCCGCGCACCGAGCCGGGTGTCACCGCGTACGCCGAGCCGGCGGGCCTGACCGGCGCGAACGCCGCGCTGCGGACGATGGGCGTGGACCTGGAGATGGCGGCGGCGTGCGCCGGCACCGACGTGGTGCACAGCCACACCTGGTACGCGAACCTGGCCGGGCACACCGCGAAGCTGCTGCACGGCGTGCCGCACGTGGTTACCGCGCACAGCCTGGAGCCGCTGCGGCCGTGGAAGGCCGAGCAGCTCGGCGGCGGCTACACGCTCTCCTCCTGGTGCGAGCGCACGGCGTTCGAGGCCGCCGACGCGATCATCGCGGTCAGCGAGGGGATGCGGCGCGACGTGCTGACGGCCTACCCGGCGGTCAACCCCGACCGGGTCCGGGTGGTGCACAACGGGATCGACACGGCGCAGTACGCCCCGGACCACGGCACGGACGTGGTGGACCGGCTCGGCATCGACCCGGCCCGGCCGAGCGTCGTGTACGTGGGACGGATCACCCGGCAGAAGGGCCTGCCCTACCTGCTGCGCGCGGCGCGCGACCTGCCGGCGGACACCCAGCTGGTGCTGCTGGCCGGCGCGCCGGACACCCCGGAGATCGCCGCCGAGGTGGAGGGCCTGGTGGGCGAGCTGCGGGCGAGCCGCTCCGGGGTGGTGTGGGTGGCCGAGATGCTGCCCAAGCACGAGGTGATCCAGGTGCTCACCCACGCCACGGTCTTCGTCTGCCCCTCGGTCTACGAACCGATGGGCATCGTGAACCTGGAGGCGATGGCCTGCGAGACGGCGGTGGTGGCGACCGCGACCGGCGGCATCCCGGAGGTGGTCGCCGACCGCGAGACCGGGCTGCTGGTGCCGATCGAGCAGGCCACCGACGGCTCCGGCCGGCCACTGGACCCGCAGCGGTTCGTGGCCGACCTGGCGGCGGCGATGAACGAGATGCTGGCCGACCCGGTGAAGACCGCCGAGCGGGGCAGGG
Organism: Micromonospora sp. NPDC048170; assembly: GCF_040652795.1. Classification (NCBI taxonomy): domain Bacteria; kingdom Bacillati; phylum Actinomycetota; class Actinomycetes; order Micromonosporales; family Micromonosporaceae; genus Micromonospora; species Micromonospora sp. NPDC048170. Next base: position 264,747 of record NZ_JBEZMR010000003.1, on the reverse strand, counting down.
CCGGGCGCCGCCGCGCCGTCGCGCACTTCTCCTGGGACGCCATCGCCGCCCGCACCCTCGACCTCTACCGCTCGCTGCTGGGGTGAGCCAGCAAGGTCGTCGATCCGGCACCTGATCGTCGCAGGCCCCTCTGGTCGGCAGTAGGCACGCTTGGCCGCGCGCGAAAGGATCTCGCGCAGTAGGTTGAACCGGTGACTGGACGGTTCCCGATCGAAGACGTCTCCCCCGTCGTCTCCTGCGGTCGCTACCCGGCCAAGGCGGTGGTCGACGAACCGGTGCCGGTGTCGGCCCGCGCCTACCGCGAGGGGCACGACGCGCTCGGCTGCAACGTGGTCTGGCTGGGCCCCGACGGGCGGGCCCGGCCGTTCACCCGGATGCGGCCCGGCGAGCCGGGGCAGGACCGCTGGCACGCGGTGATCCGCCCCGACGCGGTCGGCGAGTGGGTCTTCGCCGTCGAGGCGTTCCAGGATCCGTACCTGACCTGGCAGAACGCCGTCACCAAGAAGATCGCCGCCGGTCAGGGGCCGGAGGAGCTGGCCAACGACCTCGCCGAGGGCGTCCGGGTGCTCCGGGCCGCCGCCGAGCTGGTGCCGGCGGCCGACGCCGACCGGGTGGCGGTGGCGGTGCGGGCGCTGGGCGAGGAGCGGCTGCCGCTGCCCCGGCGGGTCGCCCCGGCGCTGGAGCTGGCCGGGCTGCTCTGGGCGCACCCGGTCCGGGAACTCGTCACCACGGGCGAGGAGCACCGGCTCTGGGTGGACCGCCGGCGGGCGCTCTTCTCCGCCTGGTACGAGTTCTTCCCCCGCTCGGAGGGCGCGGTCGCGGCGACCGCCGACGCGCCCGCCCGTTCCGGCACGTTCGCCACGGCCGTCGAACGCCTGCCGGGTGTCGCGGCGATGGGCTTCGACGTGCTCTACCTGCCGCCGATCCACCCGATCGGCCGGGTCAACCGCAAGGGCCCCAACAACTCGCTGACCGCCGGGCCGGACGACGTGGGCTCGCCGTGGGCGATCGGCGCCGCCGAGGGCGGCCACGACGCGATCCACCCCGACCTGGGTACGGCGGAGGACTTCCGGGACTTCGTCGCCGCCGCTGCCGGGCAGGGCCTGGAGGTGGCGATGGACCTGGCGTTGCAGTGCGCGCCGGACCACCCGTGGGTGACGGAGCACCCGCAGTGGTTCACCACCCGGGCCGACGGCAGCATCGCGTACGCGGAGAACCCGCCGAAGAAGTACCAGGACATCTATCCGCTGAACTTCGACAACGATCCGGAGGGTATCCGGGCCGAGGTGCTGCGGGTGGTGCTGCACTGGGTCGGCGAGGGCATCCGGATCTTCCGGGTGGACAACCCGCACACCAAGCCGTTCGACTTCTGGCACTGGCTGATCGCCGAGGTGAAGCGGGTCGACCCGGACGTGCTCTTCCTCGCCGAGGCGTTCACCCGGCCGGCGATCATGCACGGCCTGGGCAAGATCGGCTTCACCCAGTCGTACACGTACTTCACCTGGCGTACGTCGCCGGCGGAGATGCGGGCGTACTGTGAGGAACTGGTCGGGGCGGCCGACTACATGCGGCCGAACTTCTGGCCGAACACGCCGGACATCCTGCACGAGTCGTTGCAGCACGGCGGCCCGCCGATGTTCAAGATCCGGGCGGTGCTGGCCGCGCTGCTCTCCCCCTCCTGGGGCATGTACGCCGGCTACGAACTCTTCGAACACACCGCCCGCCCCGGCGCGGAGGAATACCTGGACAACGAGAAGTACGAGCTGCGCCCCCGGGACTGGGCCGACGCGCAGGCGCAGGGCCGTTCCCTCGCACCGTTCGTCGCCGTGCTCAACCGCGTACGCCGGGAGAACCCGGCCCTGCACCAGCTGCGCAACCTGCGCTTCCACGAGATCGACAACCCGGCGCTGCTCTGCTGGTCCAAGCACGACCCGGAGACGGGCAACACGGTGCTAGTGGTCTGCTCGTTCGACTCGCGGGAGGTGCAGTGGGGCAACACCACGCTCGACATGCCCGCGCTCGGATTCGACTGGCACGACCGGTTCACCGTGCACGACGAGCTGACCGGCGCCAGCTACGACTGGGGGCAGCGCAACGCCGTACGCCTCGACCCGTACCTGCAACCGGCGCACGTGCTGACCGTGCGGCGGCCCGCCCCCGGCGCCGGCCCGGCGTCGGCGACGGTGGCTGGGGACCTGACCGTCGAGAACGTTCCCGACCACCTGTCGGGCGGTACCGCCCCCACCGCTGCGGCCCAGGAGGACGACGCCCGATGGACGAGCTGATCGCCGGCGCCACGCACGACCCGCACACCGTCCTCGGCGCGCACCCGGCCGACGGGCGGACCTTCGTCCGGACGCTGCGCCGGGGCGCCACCGACGTCGCCGTCCTGGTCGACGGCGAAAGGCATCCCATGCGGCGGGTGCACGACGTCGGCGTGTTCGAGGCGGCGCTGCCGGGCGAGGTGCTCGACTACCGCGTCGAGGTCGACGGCCGGATCGACGACGACCCCTACCGCTACCCGCCCACCCTGGGCGAGCTGGACCTGCACCTGATCGCGGAGGGCCGGCACGAGCGGCTCTGGGAGGCGCTCGGCGCCCGGGTCTTCGACGAGGGCGTGGCGTTCACCGTGTGGGCGCCCAACGCGCGCGGGGTCCGGGTGGTCGGCGACTTCACCGGCTGGGCGCCCGACGACGGCTGGCCGATGCGCTCGCTCGGCGGCAGCGGCGTGTGGGAGCTGTTCGTCCCCGACGCCGCGGCGGGAGCCCGCTACAAGTACCGGATCCTGGGCGCCGACGGGCAGTGGCGGGACAAGGCCGACCCCCTGGCGGCGTACGCGGAGGTGCCGCCGGCCACCGCCTCCGTGGTGCACCACTCGACGTACGGCTGGGACGACGCCGCCTGGCTGGAGCGGCGGTCCCGGCGGCAGCCCCACCAGGAACCGATGAGCGTCTACGAGGTGCATCTCGGCTCGTGGCGTCCCGGGCTGGGCTACCGGGAGTTGGCCGAGCAGCTGACCGCGTACGTCACGGAGATGGGCTTCACGCACGTGGAGTTCCTGCCCGTGATGGAGCATCCGTTCGGCGGTTCCTGGGGCTACCAGGTCACCGGCTACTACGCGCCGACGTCCCGGTTCGGCAACCCGGACGACTTCCGGCACCTCGTGGACACCCTGCACGCCGCCGGGATCGGGGTGATCCTGGACTGGGTGCCGGCGCACTTCCCCAAGGACGAGTGGGCCCTCGCGCGCTTCGACGGCACCCCCCTCTACGAGCACCCCGACCCGCGCCGGGGCGAGCACCCCGACTGGGGCACGTACGTCTTCGACTTCGGCCGCCCCGAGGTGCGCAACTTCCTGGTCGCCAACGCGCTCTACTGGTTCGAGCAGTTCCACGTCGACGGGCTGCGGGTGGACGCGGTCGCCTCGATGCTCTACCTGGACTACTCCCGTCAGGAGGGGCAGTGGCTGCCCAACCGGTACGGCGGCCGGGAGAACCTGGAGGCCATCGCGTTCATGCAGGAGGTGAACGCGACCGTCTACAAGCACCACCCCGGGGTGGTGCTGATCGCCGAGGAGTCCACCGCCTGGCCGGGGGTCACCCGCTCGACCGACACCGGCGGGCTCGGCTTCGGGTTCAAGTGGAACATGGGCTGGATGCACGACACCCTGCTCTACACCTCGAAGGACCCGGTCTACCGGCAGCACCACCACCATCAGCTCACCTTCTCGCTGGCGTACGCCTGGAGCGAGAACTACGTGCTGCCGATCAGCCACGACGAGGTGGTGCACGGCAAGGGCTCGCTGGCCGGCAAGATGCCCGGCGACACCTGGCAGCGGCTGGCCAACGTCCGTGCCCTGCTCGCCTACATGTGGGCCCACCCGGGCAAGCAACTGCTCTTCATGGGCTGTGAGCTGGCCGACGACCGGGAGTGGAGCGAGGAACGCGGCCTCGACTGGTACCTGCTGCACGACCCGGCCCGCGCCGGTGTGCAGCGGCTGGTCGCCGACCTCAACGCCGTCTACCGGGACACCCCGGCGCTGTGGGCGCAGGACACGGAACCGGCCGGCTTCCGCTGGATCGCCGGGGACGACGTCGCCAACAACACCGTCTCGTTCGTCCGGATCGCCCCCGACGGCGCGACCCTGGTGTGCGTGGCGAACTTCTCCGCCACGCCGCTGGAGGACTACCGGGTCGGGCTGCCGGCCGGCGGCACCTGGGCGGAGGTGCTCAACACCGACGCCCACCACTACGGCGGATCCGGGGTGGGCAACCTGGGCGCGGTGCGAGCCGAGGACGTGCGCTGGCACGGGATGCCCACCTCGGCGGCGCTGCGGGTGCCCCCACTCGGCGTCCTCTGGCTGCGCCGCGACTGATCCGCCGCCCAGCCGCCAGCGCCAGCCGCCAGCCGCCAGCCGCCGCGATCTTGCAGTTTCTGCCCCAGCTATGTCCCGAAAGACCAAAACGTCGGGGCTGAAACTGCAAGATCGGCAGACCGGCGCGGCTTCGGCCGTACCGACAGGATTTCTCTGTCGGCTCAGAGTCGGGTGATGCGGACGGCGTCGGCGACGACGTACCCCTGGGTGCTGGTCCAGCGGCTGACCCCGACGACCTGGCGCGTCCCCGCGGCGAGGTCGTAGGTGCCCAGCACCCGCCACTGCCCGCCGCCGGTGCGCTGGTCGACCCTGGCCGTCACGGTCCCGCTCGCCGTCGCCACCAGGTACGGCGTGGCGCTGTTGTAGCCGGGGTCGGCCGGATACCAGACCTCCACCCGGTACGAGCCGGCAGCGGGCAGGGTCGCGGTGAACCAGGCCGGGTCGCTGACCGCCTCCGGGTTGGCGAACCGGTAGTTGGCGCCGTACCGGGCCGGCAGGTACGACGACGTGCCCCAGGTGGCGGCAGCGGTGAAGCCGCCGGCGGTGGCGTTGTCCACGATCACGCTGAACGTCCCGCCCGTGCCGGTGACCACCCGCGCGTTGCTGGCCAGGCTCTCGTGGTGCAGCCGGTCCAGCGCGGTCACCAGATAACGGTAGGTGGAGCCGGCCGCGGCGGTGGCGTCGGTGAACGTCCCGGTGCCACCCGAGGCGCGGACCGTGCCGAGCAGGTGGCGGGCGTCGGCCAGGTCGCAGGCGTCGACCGCGCCGTCGCCGGGCAGCCGGTACACCGCGTACGCGGCCGTGCTGCCGGTGGCGCCGCGCTGCCAGTTCAGGGTCACGCCGCCGGTGCCGCGTACCGCCGAGGTGAGGTTCGGCGCGGCGGGCGCGGCGCCGCCCACCCCGGCCGGCGCCAGCGCGGGCCGGCGGTAGTGGTCGGTCGCCACCCGGGAGACGGCGCCGATGCGGTCGGCGCGGACGTCCTTGGCGCTGAAGTGGATGTCGCCGACGACGCGCGGGTGGCTGCGGTTCAGCGTCAGGTGGTCGGTCAGCTCGGCCGGGTCCTGCCAGGCCGCGTCCTGCCCGGACGCCCCGGCACGGTAGGTGGCCTGCCCGACGAGCAACTGCACGTCGGTGCCGGTCACGGTCTCGGACCACCAGCGGACCAGCTCGGCGTAGTCGGCCGCCGGGTGGCCGATGTGCCAGTAGATCTGCGGGGCGATGTAGTCGACCCAACCCTGACGCACCCAGCGTCGGGTGTCGGCGTAGATCGCGTCGTACGACTGGAGGCCGGTGGTGCGCGAGCCGAGCGGGTCGGTGCCGGCGTTGCGCCAGATGCCGAACGGGCTCACGCCGAGCTTCACCCACGGCTTGGCCGCCCGGATCCGGTCACGCATCTCCCTGACCAGCAGGTTGACGTTGTTGCGGCGCCAGTCGGCGATGTTGCTGAAGCCCGCACCGTACTGGGCGAAGGTGGCCTGGTCGGGGAAGGCCACCCCGCTGACCGGGTACGGGTAGAAGTAGTCGTCCCAGTGCACCGCGTCGATGTCGTAGCGGCGGACGGCGTCCATCATCGCGTCCTGCACGAAGGCGCGGACGGCGGGGATGCCGGGGTTGTAGTAGAGCTGACCGCCGTAGGCGACCGCCCAGCCCGGGTTCTTGCGGGCCGGGTGGCTGGCCGCCAGCTTGGTGAGGTCGGTGTGGTTGGCCACCCGGTACGGGTTGAACCAGGCGTGGAACTCCAGGTTGCGGGCGTGCGCCTCGGCCACCATGAAGGCCAGCGGGTCGTAGCCGGGGTTGCCGCCCTGGGTGCCGGTGAGCCACTGCGACCACGGCTCGAAGGTCGACGGCCAGAACGCGTCGGCGGTGGGGCGGATCTGCACGACGACGGCGTTCATCCGCCGCTGCTGGGCCAGGTCGAGCCAGCCCCGGTACTCGGCCTGCTGGGCGGCGGGGGTGAGACCGGTGCGGCTGGGCCAGTCGATGTTGGCCACGCTGGCTATCCACATGCCACGCAGCTGCCGCTTGGGGGTGGCCGGATCGGTCACGCAGGCCGCTTGGGCGGCCACGGGAACGGTCTCCGGGGTGGTGGGTGAGGATGCGGGGGCGGCCGTGGGAACGGCCGCGCCGAGCGCCAGCGCCGCTGCCAGCGCCAGCCCGGGAAGGAATCGACCATAGTCTCTGCGCACGAAAATATGTTCAGCGCTGCCGGATAGTTACGCAAGTATCCTTCACAACTTTCACCGTGCGAGGTCGCCTTCGCGCACCACCGTGCAGATCGGGCCAGGCACCCCGAGCGTCAGCCTTACGCCTTCTTCTTCGATTACGGAGTGTCAATTCCTGCAAAGACGACCCCTCCTGACTGAGCGTAGTTGGCATTCTTTCCTCCAGAAAACCCAGACCTCGGCCTCCACTGCCACCTGCCCAGCGACCAGGCACTTCGTCTCGACATACGTGACCTACCCTGACGCCTCCACGCTCCCTTTGCTCTGCAGCCAGATACGCAACGCTGACGCAGCGTGCCCGGTGCCGATATGGCTGCAGAGCAAAGGGACCAGACCGAGGTGGACCAAGAACTGGGGTCCGTCACTTTCGGTAACGGGAAGGCCGTCGCGGTTCGAAGATCCCGGGGGCGCCAGGTCACCCCGCAGCGCGTCCTGGCACGGCGGGAGGAGTCAGACCAGGCCCGCGTCGCGCAGCAGTTTCCACAGCCCGGCACCGTCGGGCGCGGAGAGCCACTTCTGCCCCACCGGCCCCGCCGACGACTCACCGCCCGGGGCGGGCAGGCCACCGGCCAGCACCGCCTGTGTCGGCGACAGCCGGCGGATCGCCACCCCCGCCACGTTCTCCGGATGGGCCGCGGCGAACTCGCGGTAGATCTCCTGGTCGTGCTGCCCGTCGTCGCCGACCAGCAGCCACTTCACACCGGGAAACTCCCGGGCCAGCCGGGCCAGGGTGACCCGCTTGTGTTCCCGCCCGCTGCGGAACCAGCGGTCGGCGGTCGGCCCCCAGTCGGTCAGCAGCAGCGGCCCGGCCGGGTAGAGGTGCCGGGACAGGAACCGGGTCAGCGTCGGCGCCACGTTCCACGCGCCGGTGGAGAGGTAGAAGACCGGGGCGCCCGGGTGCGCGGTGACCAGCCGCTCGTAGAGCACCGCCATGCCGGGCACGGCGGTGCGGGCGTGCTCGTCGAGGACGAAGGTGTTCCAGGCGGCGAGCAGCGGACGGGGCAGCGCGGTGACCATGACCGTGTCGTCGATGTCGGAGAGGATGCCGAAGCGCACCTCCGGGTCGAGGATGCGCACCGGCGCCTCGACGGGCTCGACGTCCGGCAGGCTGATCCGCACCGAGCCCCAGCCGGGCGGCAGATCCGCCTCGACGACGGCGTCGACGAACCCGCTGCGGTCGGCCCGCGCCTCGTGCCGCACCCCGCCGGCCTCGATGTTCACGGTGACGTGCTTGGCCGGCAGCGTGGTGAAGCTGCGCCACCCGCGCACCTTCTCCAGCCGGCCCCGCTGCCGGGTGTCCGGCCGCCCCAGCAGCACCCGGCACATCACCCGCACCCAACCGGGCGCGCCGTAGCCGGTGTACGCGATGATGTTCGTCCGCCAACCGGTGCGCCGCAGCCGGCGTTCGACCAGCGAGTGCACGGCGTCCTCGATCCGCGCGGCCCGGTGCAGGTTCGGTACGGCCAGCTGGCCGGCGGGAGTGGGGGACACGCCAGCAACCCTGCCACAAGCCGGCCACCTCGGCCACGCGAGGCGATCTTCCCGGAGCCCGGGCTGCGCCGATCCGCCCCGCCCGGCCCGGGCGGCGTGAAACACTCCGGTCGGGACGACGACGGGGGCGTTGGTCGTGTCGCAGACAGTGCACAGGCGTGGGCGGTGGCGCCCGCGGCTCGACCGGCCGGCGCTCGTCGCGCTGCTGTTCGGGCTCGCCGGGGTCGGCTACCGGCTGGTGCTGACCCTGCACACGGTGCCCGTCTCCAACAGCGACGAGGCGACGTTCGGGCTGGCCGCGCTGCACATCGCGCAGGGCCGCGAGCTGCCGGTCTTCCTCTACGGGCAGCGCTACATGGGGGTGCTGGAGTCGTACCTGGCCGCGCCGCTGATCGCGGTGGCCGGGCCGAGCTGGCCGCTGCTGCGCCTGCCGCTGCTGCTGCTCTACGCCGTCTTCCTCTGGCTGATCCACCGGCTGACCCGGCGGATCTGCTCGCCCTGGTTCGCCACGCTCGTCGTCGGCCTGCTGGCGCTCGGCGGGGAACGGGTGGTCCGGGACCAGCTGACCGTGGTCGGCGGCCGCCCGGAGGTCAAGGTCGCGGTGCTGCTGATGCTGCTGATCGCGGTGGGACTGGCCCGGGGCACGGTGCGGCACCGCCGGCTGGCCGTCGGGCTCTTCGGCCTGCTCGCCGGGGTGGCCGCCTGGTCGGACTGGCTGATCCTGCCCTACCTGCTGGTGGCCGCGCTGGTGCTGGCGTGGGCGGCCCGCCGGGAGTTGCTCGGCGCGGCCGGGGCGCTGCTGCTGGCCGGGTTCGCCGTCGGGATCGCGCCGATGATCCGGGACAACCTGGTCGCCCCGCCCGGCGAGGACTCGCTGTCGGTGTTCCGCGAGATCAGCACCAGGGAGGGGCCGACCCCGTCATGGTCGCAGCGGCTGGACGGCGGGCTGCTGGAGGGGGTGCCGCTCGCCGCCGGCCTGTGCCCGGTGGACGGCTGCGCCCGATGGCAGGGCTGGTTCGGGCTGCTCTACCCCGTGCTGTTGGCGGTCGCCGCCGCGCTCGCCGTCCTCGCGTACCGGCGGGCCGCGGGCGCCCCGCGCGGCGAGCGCGTCGGCCCGGTGGTGCACCTCGCGCTGGTCGTCGGCGCGGCGCTGACCCTGCTGTCGTACGTGCGCAGCCCGCTCGCCGCCACCAGCCCGCTGGACAACGCCCGCTACCTGTCGGTGCTCCAACTCTCCCTGCCGGCGGTGCTCTGGCCGCTCTGGGTGGCGGCGGTGGCCTGCTGGCGGGGCACGGTGGGGGTGCTCGGCCGGCTGGCCGGGGCGCTGGCCACCGCCGTGCTCGCCGCGCTGGCCGCGACCACGCTGGTGGTCACCGTGCTGTTCGCGATCACCGGCGCCGAGGCGTCCCGGGTCGAGGAGCGGCAGGCCCGCGAGCTGGCCGACACGCTTCGCGCGGGCGGCCCACACGAGGTGTACGGGGACTACTGGACCTGCAACCGGCTGGTCTTCAACACCGGGGAGGAGGTGGTGTGCGCGGTGCTCGACGACGGGCTCACCCCCGGGCAGAACCGCTACCGGGCGTACTGGCGGCAGGTGGGGCGGGCCGCCCGACCCGGGTACGTGCTGGAGGCCGGCTCGGCGGCGGAGCGGCGGCTGCGCCGGCTGCTGGGCGACCGGGCCGACGCCGCGCTGGTGACCGAGGTGGCCGGGTATCGCGTGTACCACCCGGAGACGCCGGTGCGGCCGTGGCGGTAGGGCCGGCCCGTACGCTGGCCGGACCGGCGCGCGGACGCCGCGCCGTGCCCAGCCGAGGAGTCCACCGATGCTCATCCTGCTGCCGCCCTCCGAGGGGAAGGCCGACACCGGCACGGGCCGGCGGCTGGACCTCGCCCGGCTCTCCCTGCCGGAGCTGACCGCCGCCCGGGAGGAGGTGCTGACGGCGCTCGTGGCGCTCGGTGCCGACGGCGACGAGGAGGCGGCCCGGGCGGCGCTGGGGCTCAGCGAGGGCCAGCGCGGCGAGCTGCGGCGCAACGCCCGGCTGCGGGCGGCGGCCACCGCGCCCGCCGGCCACGTCTACACCGGGGTGCTCTACGAGGCGCTCGACCTCGCCTCACTGCCGGCGACCGCGCAGCGGGCGGCCCGCCGGTCGGTGCTGATCAGCTCGGGGCTCTGGGGCGCGGTACGCCTCACCGACCGGATCCCGCCCTACCGGTGCCCGATCGGGGCGCGGCTGCCGGGGGTCGGCGCGCTGTCGGCGTACTGGCGGCGGGCGCTCGCGCCGGCGATGGCCGCCGCGGCCGGCGACGGGCCGGTGCTCGACCTGCGCTCCGGCGCGTACGCGGCCACCTGGGCGCCCCGGGGCGAGGTGGCCGACCGCACGGTGACCGTCCGGGTGCTGCACGAGCGGGAGGTCGACGGCGTGCCCGTCCGGTCGGTGGTGAGCCACTTCAACAAGGCGACCAAGGGGCGGCTGGTCCGCGACCTGTTGACCGAGGGCGCCCGGCCGCGCACCGTCGGCGGGCTGCTGACCGCGCTGCGTGACCTGAAGTATCCGGTGCTGGAGCAGCCCGCCCCGCCCGGCCGACCACGTCCGGTCGACGTGATCGTCACGGAGCTGTGAGACAGCCGCAAGATTTCCTCAAGGCTGGGGCGGATCGGTTTCCCCCTCGGCGTCGACGGGCCACGGTATAGGGACCCCGACGCCGACAAGGAGTGCCTGAGTTGGCTCCCGAACAGATCCTGCTCGACCGGCCGCGCCTGCCCTCGACCCCGCCGCCGCTGGACTGGTCGACCCTGGCCGACGCGTTCGAGGCCGCCTGCCTGCTGCGCTGCACGCCCCCGCCGGCAGTCGCCGGTGCCCGCCGGCTGGTGCCGGACCCCCGGCCCCCGTCGGTGGAGTTCAACCGGCAGGAGGCGGCGCACCGGATGCGGCAGCTGCTCGGCCGGCTGGACGTCCCTCTCGATCACGAGGTGACCGTCGGCGGGCTGCGCCGCCGGTACGAGCTGCACCGGCTCTCCGTGCCCCGCCCGCACCGGCCGGCGTACGCGAGGACGCTGGAGGCCGGCTGGCGGCAGGGCCGGCGTGAGCTGCTGGGCGGTCCGGTCCCTGGCGCGTCCACGGCACGGCGGGCGTGGCGTCCCCGGCTGGCCGCGGCGGCCTGGCGGGCCGCTCTGCTCGCGGGCGGCCGACACGTTCGCCGGCACATCCTCGGTGTTCGGATCACCGACCGGGAACTGGCTGCCATCCTGGTGCGCGGGGCCGCCCTGCTGGACGTTCCGGCGCTGCTACGCCCGGGCACCGGCTGCTATCTGGTCTGTGTCGCCGACGGCCCGGACCGTCAGCGGATCCTGCACAGCACCGCGCTGGATCCCAGCCAGGCGGCCGACCGGGCATGATCACCGGGTCACCGAGCTGACCCCCACCATCGACCCGTCGCCGAGGCCCTGACGCCCACGGGTGGGTTGCGGGTTGCGATGACGCCCCGCGCGGCGCAGAGTGCAGCCCGTGAGTCGCACTCGGTTCCGCCGTGTCCGCACGCACCCCGTCCGCCCGCCGGCGCTGCTGGCGCTGCTGCTGGTGGTGACGTTGCCCGGCCTTGCCGCCTGCCAGGACGCCCCCGATCCACCGGTGCGGATCCGGATCGCGACCGGCAGCCCGACGGCGGTCTACCACGCCTTCGGTGAGTCGCTGGCCGCCATCCTCAACCGGGAACTGCCGGACGTCCAGGCCAGCGTGGTGGTCACCGCCGCCTCGGCGGAGAACGTCCGGCTGGTCGGCGCCGGCGAGGCCGAGCTGGGATTCACCCAGGCCGACGTGCTTCCGGCGGCGCCGGCGGCACACCCGTCCGTGGTCGCGGTCGCCCGGGTCTACGACGACCTGCTGCACCTGGTCACCACTGCCGGTGGTCCCGTGCGCACGCTGGCCGACCTGCATGGACGGCGGGTGTCCGTGGGCGCGCCCGGCTCCGGCACCGAGATCACCGCCATCCGGGTGCTGGAGGTGGCGCGCCTGGGCGGCGACCGGGTACGCCAGGAGCGGCTCGGCCTCGACGACTCGGTCGCGGCGCTGCGGGCCGGCACGATCGACGCGTTCTTCTTCTCCGGCGGGCTGCCCGTGCGGGCGGTGAAGGAGCTCTCGGACGGCAGCGCGACCCGGATCATCGACCTCGGCGAGTGGACCGGGCCGCTGCGCGAGAGCAATCCGGAGGTCTACGTCGCCCGGGACATCCCCCGCTCGGTGTACGGCACGGATCCGGTGACCACCGTGGCCAACCCGAACTTCCTGATCGTCCGGGCCGACCTGCCGGCGCCGCTGATCCGGGAGGTGACCCGGCTGCTGATGGAACGCCGCCAGGAGTTGGCCGCCGCGCACCCGGCCGCCGGTCGGATGAGCCCCCGCTCGGCCATCGCCACCGCCCCGCTGCCACTGCACCCCGGTGCCGCCGACTGGTACCGCGCCGCCAAGCCCTGACCGCGCGCCGCCTGACACCATCGACTCGCACCGCACCGCACCGCCAAGCCCTGAGCCACCCGCCCTGGCTCCGCTGTCGAGCTGCCCCGTGGTGCGGGGCAGGTCCGGGTGCGGGACAGGTCCGCCCGATGGGGCAGCTCGACAGGGGACGCACTGCGGCACCGAGCGCGACCGCACCGGCTCGGCCTCAGCGCTGCGGGACGCGCTGCGACACCGAGCGCGGCCCACACCGGCCAAGCCTCAGCGCTGCGGGACGCGCTACGGCACCGAGCGCGGCCCGCACCCGGCTTGTGCTCAGCGCTCGGCCGCCCGCGCCGGCTGCGTTGGCCGACGGGCCGACGGGAGCCCGGCGGAGATCGGTGCGGCGGACTCCTCCGGGGGCGACGCCGTAGCGTCGTCGCGGGGCGACGCGCCAGGGTCGGCGGAAGCGGGGTCGGCGGGAGCGGGAAACCAGAGGCCCGCGACCAGGCCGCGCGGCTCGCCCCGGCGCATGGTGAGCCGCCCGTCCGAAGCGTCGACCAGCACGGCGACGATGGTGAGGCCCAGCCCGGCGCCGTCGACGTTCTGCACCTCCGGAGCCCGCCAGAAGCGCTCGGTCGCCTGGCCGAGTTGGCTCGCCGTCATGCCCGGGCCGGTGTCCCGGACCTCCAGCGCGGTGCCGTCGTCGTGGTGCCGGACGGTCACCGTCACCTCCCCGCCGGCGTCGCTGAACTTGACCGCGTTGTCGATCAGCGCGTCCAGTGCCTGGTCGATGGCGGTCGGCACGGTCAGCGCGTACGCCGGGGCGTCCCGGACCACCAGCCGCAGCGCGATGCGGCGGTGCCGGGCGAGCGGCTCCCAGGCCGCGACCCGGGACGCGGCGACGGCCGCCGCGTCGACGGTGACCCGCTGGTTCTCCCGCCGTTCGGCGCGCGCCAGGGTCAGCAGCGCGTCCAGCACCAGGGCCAGCCGGTCGGTCTCCTCCAGCGCTAGTTGGTGCTCGGCGCGCCCGTCCTCGTCGGTCAGGCTCGGCCCCAACTCCTCCACCCGCAGCCGCAGCGCGGTCAGCGGGTTGCGCAGCTGGTGGCTGGCGTGCGCGACGAACGCCCGCTGCCGGTCCATCACGTCGGAGACGACGTCTGCCATGTGGTTGAAGCTGATCGCCAGGCGGCGCAGCTCCGACGGGCCGAGCCGATGCTGCACCCGGGCGCCGCGGTCGCCCTCGGCGATCTCGTGGGTGACCGCGTCCAGCTCGGTGACCGGGCGCAGCACCCAACCGGCCAGCCAGAACGCGGTCAGCACACAGGCCAGCACGACGAGCAGGCCCGTCCCGGCCAGCGCCAGCCACCAGACGGTGACGGCCCGTCGTACCGCGTCGGCCGGGGTGGCGATGACCACCGCCCCGAGCACCTCCCCGCCGTCGTTGATCGGCACCGCCACGACGATCGGCGCGTCGACCCAGGGCCAGACCGAGTCCGGCCCGCTGGCCTGCTGGCCGGAGAGCGCGATGTCCAGCGCCTCGCGGGTTCCCGAGGCCGGATGCCAGCTGTTCGAGGCGGCCACCGTACGACGGTCCCGGTCGACCACCGCCGCACCGATGCCGTACAGGGCGTCGTAGCTGCGCAGCTCGTTGTCGAGCGGGCCGGAGGTGCCGTTCCGCAGCGCCGGGCCGGCCAACGAGGCGAACCGGGTGGCGTCGGCGAGCCGGTCGGCGCGTACCCGGTCGGTCTCCCGGGTGGCCAGCGTGATCGCCAGCGGGGTCTCCAACGCGATCAGGACCAGCACCATCAGCAGCAGATAGCTGATCACCAACCGACGTCGCACGGCGTCCTCACTCGCCGCGCAGCCGGTAGCCGACCCCGCGTACGGTCTCCACCAGGCGGGCGTCGCCCAGCTTGCCGCGCAGCGACCCGACGTGCACCTCGACGGTGTGCCCGTCGCCCCAGGTGGTGCCCCAGGCGTCGAGCAGGATCCGCTCCCGGGTCACCGCCACGCCGGGCTGCCGGGCCAGGGAGAGCAGGACGTCGAACTCCTTGCGGGTCAGCGCCACCGGCCGGCCGTCGACGGTGACCGTCCGAGCGGCCACGTCGACGCGTACGGGCCCCGCCTCGATCAGGTTGCGTTCCGGTACGGCGTGCGCCGCGCGGCGCAGCACCGCCTCGATGCGGGCCTGCAACTCGGTCATGGAGAACGGCTTGACCACGTAGTCGTCCGCGCCCAGCCGCAGGCCGAGCACCCGGTCCCGTTCCTCGCCCCGGGCGGTCACCGCGATGATGCCGAGCTGGCTGCTGCGCCGCCGCAGCTCCCGGCACAGGTCGGTGCCGTCCCCGTCCGGCAGGGTCAGGTCCAGCAGCACCAGGTCGCAGGGGGCGGCGGAGAGCGCCGCGGCGACGGTCGCGGCGTGCTCCACCTCGTACCCCCGGCGGGTCAGGGCGGAGGAGAGCGCCGCGGCCACCCGAAGGTCGTCCTCGACCAGCAGGATGCGCACCCGGGCCCCCATTCATCGGTCTGTCGACCCCGAATGGTGGCAGAAGTCCGCGCGCTGCGGGAGGGCCGGTCCCAAACCGACCGGTTGCCCGCCGCGGTCGCCGCCCGGTGCCGGCCCCCGGTCGGCGGCCCGACCGGCAGGTCAGAGCCCGAAGACCTCGTCGGCCGTGGCGTCGCGGACCCCGTCGACGAAGCCCCGGAAACCGGGGTCGTGGTGACTGGCGGGCACGCTGGTGACGTTCTCGCCGGTGGCCTGCGTGACCGCGTCGACCAGGGGCGGATAGTCGGTCTCGGCGTCCGGGAGGGTGTCGTCGTCCGCCTGGCCGAGGTTGATCACGTGCTGCACGTCCTCGGGCGGGGTGTCCGGGTCACCCGCCCACTCACCGCCCGCCCGGTGGCACTCGTCGTACAGTGCCCGCTGGCTGTCGGTCCAGTCCTCGTCGTAGTTCTCCATCGCCGTCCCTCCGCGACCCGCTGCCCCGAGCATGCCGGGCGGAGGCGACCGCCGGGGCGGTACCGGAAAACCGGGACGGCGGCCGGCCAGGACGGCTGCGGTGGCGGCGCTACCCGGCTGACGGGTCGCTATGCTACGCCGAGTCCGCTCCCCCGGCCTCGCCTCCGCGCCCGGGGCGGGTGTGGCAGACCCGATCCGCGCGGTCGACGCCCGCCCGGCGTACGCCGACGCGGATCACCGACGGCGCGACGCCGCGCCCCGAGCCATGCGAGTTGAAGGATGACTGACAACAGTTCGCTGTCCCCCTCCGTCTTCGTCCACCCGACGGCCGACGTCGAGGAGGGTGCCCGCGTCGGCGACGGCACCAAGGTCTGGCACCTTGCCCACGTGCGGTCCTCGGCGCAGGTCGGCGCCGGCTGCGTCATCGGCCGCAACGTGTACGTCGACGCCGGCGTGACGGTCGGCGACCTGGTCAAGATCCAGAACAACGTCTCCGTCTACCAGGGCGTCACCATCGAGGACGAGGTCTTCGTCGGCCCCTGCGCGGTCTTCACCAACGACTTCCGGCCCCGCGCGCAGAACCCGGACTGGACCATCACCCCGACCCTGGTCCGCCGGGGCGCCTCGATCGGGGCCAACGCCACCCTGGTCTGCGGCATCGAGGTGGGCGAGTACGCGATGATCGCCGCCGGCTCCGTGGTGACCAGGGACGTGAAGCCGTACCAGTTGGTCGCCGGCAACCCGGCCCGGCCGAAGGGCTGGGTCGACGCCAAGGGCGAGGTGGTCTCCCGCGACGTGGAGAACCCGCCGCCCGGCCTGGTCCAGGGCTGACCCGGACACACCAACGGGTCCCGACCGCCGGTCGGGACCCGTTGCGCGTCGAGGGGACGATCAGCCGCCGATGACCACCCGGCGGACGTCGGCCCAGCGGGCCGGGTCCGTCACCCGCCGGCCGTCGACCAGGACCCGCACCGCGGGCAGGTCGGCGGGGGCCAGCGTCCGGTACTCGGCGTGGTCGGCCTGGACGATCGCAGCGGTGACCTCCTGGCCGTCGTACGCGGGCAGCCCGAGCGAGGTCAGCTCCTCGGCGGTGTACATGGGGTCCGACACGTACGGCTTGGCGCCCCGGGCGCGCAGCGACTCCACGGTCGGGAAGACGCCCGAGAAGGCCGTCTCCTTCACGCCGCCCCGGTACGACGCACCGAGCACCAGCACCTCGACGTCGGTCAGGTCGCCGTACGCGGCGGCGAGCAGGTCGACGGCGTACTGCGGCATCTGCGTGTTGGCCTCCCGCGCCGAGCGGACCACGGTGGCGGTCGGGTCGTTCCACAGGTACATCCGCGGGTAGACCGGGATGCAGTGCCCGCCGACGGCGATGCCGGGCTGGTGGATGTGACTGTACGGCTGGGTGTTGCAGGCCTCGATCACCTTGGTGACGTCCACCCCGACGGTGTCGGCGAAGCGGGCGAACTGGTTGGCCAGCCCGATGTTGACGTCCCGGTAGGTGGTCTCGGCCAACTTGGCGAGCTCCGACGCCTCCGCCGAGCCGAGGTCCCACACCCCGTTGGCCCGGGACAGGTCGGGCCGCTCGTCGAAGTCGAGCACCGCCTCGTAGAACCGGACACCGTGCGCGGCCGACGCCTCGTCGACGCCGCCGACGAGCTTGGGGTAGCGACGCAGGTCGGCGAAGACCCGACCGGTCAGCACCCGCTCGGGGCTGAACACCAGGGAGAAGTCACTGCCCACGGTCAGCCCGGAGCCCTGCTCCAGCATCGGGGCCCAGCGGCTGCGGGTGGTGCCCACCGGCAGGGTGGTCTCGTAGCTGACCAGCGTGCCCGGCTTGAGCCCGGCGGCGATCGCACGGGTGGCGTCGTCCATCCAGCCGAAGTCCGGCACCCCCTCGCCGTCGACGAACAGCGGCACGACCACCACGACGGCCTCGGACTCGGCGACGGCTGCGGCGGTGTCGGTGGTGGCCGACAGCAGGCCGGCGGCGACCGCCTCCTTGAGCTTGACGTCCAGGTCGGTCTCGCCCGGGAACGGTACCGCCCCGTCGTTGACCAGGCTTACCACCCGCTCGGAGACGTCGGCACCGATCACCCGGTGCCCCTTCGACGCGAACTGCACGGCCAGCGGCAGCCCGATCTTTCCGAGTGCGACGACGCAGATGTTCATGGCTACTACTTTCCTCCTAGTGGGAGCCTGCGCCGCAGGCGGGCCATCAACCGGCGCGGCGTCACAGGCGCTACGGCGATGACGAGCTGACCCTTGTGGTTGGTGGTGGTGGTGAGCACGTGCAGGCGGGCGCCCAGGCGCACCAGGGCCCGCTGGGGCACGGGCCGGCGGGGGCCGCGCAGTGCTGCCGCGCCCGTGGCGCCGAAGGCCGTCAACCGGGCCTGGATGATCCGCAGCTCACCGCCGGGGGCGATGTCGGCGAGCAACCTGCCGACCGGGATGCGGGCCCGGACGGTGGTGCCCGTGGCGTCCGCGGTGACCGCCGTGGTGACCCCGACGGCGTCGCCGGCGGCAAGTTCGATCCCGGTGGCGAGCGTGGACAGGTCCGGGCGCGGACTGCGGGCGGTGACGGCGAGCGCCCGGGTCCCGTCGAAGGCCACCGAGACGGTCTCCAGCCGGGCGATCCAGTCGGCGGCGCTGCCGGTGACGTCGAACCAGGCGTCCGGGATGTCGAAGCGCGGGTCACGGAAGCCGGGGTAGCCGGCGAACCAGCGGTCGCCGTCCACGACGGCGGACGGGATGCCCTGCTCGGCGTCCTGCCGGATGACCGCGAGCAGGTGGTCGAGGTCCGCGTACCGGGCGGCGGCGAGCCGGACCCGCGCCTCGACGGGGAGCCGGTCGCGGATGTCGTCGGTCAGGTAGCGCTCCGCGAGCTCGCGTACGCCCGCCCGGACCTGCTCCTGCGCCTGCCGGTCCACCCGCAGGAAGTCGTCCTCCAGGAGCTTGGCGACCTCCCAGGTGAAGTGCCGCACCAGCACGGCGTCGCGCCGCCGGCCCGGCTCGATCAGCCCGGCGACGAACTCGACGATCTCCCGGGCGCAGCGCAGCCGTTCCAGGTGCCGGCTCTTGTAGGTGATGTTGCGGGCGTTGAGCCGGCGGACCGCGAAGTAGTAGTCGTAGTCGGCGAGCACGGAGATGCGCCGCGCCCGCAGGCACGCCTCGATGGTGAACGGCTGGTCGCTGCCGACCGGCATGTCCTCCGGGTAGCGCAGCCCGTGGCGTTCGATCAGGTCCCGCCGGAACAGCTTCGTGTTCGACAACGACCAGGGCAGCGCCGAGTCGAAGAGGTCGACGTCGACCGCGGACTCGGCGAAGATCGCCTGGTGGATGTAGCGGCTGTTCACCCCGACGGTGCGGCCGAGCACCACGTCGGAGTCGTACCGGTCGGCGGCGGTGACGAGCCGCTCCAGCGCTTCGGGGCCGAGGTAGTCGTCGGAGCCGATGAAGTAGACGTAGCGCCCGGTCGCCTGCTCCAGGGCCCGGTTGCTGGGCGCGGCCGGGCCGCCGGAGTTGGGCTGCCGGATGACCTTGACCGTGCCGGGGTGGAGCCGGGCGAACCGGTCCAGTTCCCTACCGCTGCCGTCGGTCGAGCCGTCGTCGACCGCGATGACCTCCAGCCGGTCCCGGCCGATCGTCTGCTCCACCAGGGAGGTCAGGCAGCGGGTCAGGTACGGCATGGTGTTGTAGACGGCGGTGATGACGGTGACGTCGGGTGAAGTCACGTGCCGACCCCGACCGCCGGCTGCGGGTCGCCGGGCAGCGTTCCAGGCCCCGTGGCGGCCCGCGTCGCCGTGCCGCGCGGCCGGCCGGGCAGCAGCCGGCTGTAGACCGCGTCCATCACCTCGGCCTGCGCCTCCCAGGTCCAGCTCTCCAGCAGACCCGGACGGTCGTACGCGGCCCGGTAGCGCTCCGGGTCGCCCAGCACCGCCCGTACCGCCCGGACGTAGTCGGCCACGACCTCGGCGCGGAACACCTCACCCTGGCCGGTGGAGCGGACGGTGCCGGCCATCGTCCGCACGTCGCTGACGATCAGCGGCAGCCGGGCGTGCGAGTACTCGAAGAACTTGGTGATCAGCGCGATCTCGTGGTTCGGCCAGTGGTGGATCGGGATCACCCCGGCGTCGGCGGCGGAGAGGAACGGCACCACCTGCCAGTGTTTGACGTACGGCATGGCGTGCACCCGGTCGGCCACCCCGAGCTTCGCCGCCCGGGCCAGCACCCCCGAGACGTACGGGCCGGCCGGCTTGTTGACGATCAGCGCCACGTGGACGCCGGGCAGCTGCGGCAGGGCGTCGACCATGATGTCCAGGCCCCGCTGGCGGGCGGCGGCCCCGCTGTAGACCAGCAGCGGCACATCGGCGCCGATCCCGCAGAGCGCGCGCAGGTCGGGTGCCGGGGTGTCCGGGTCGAGGTCGCCGTGCCCGGCCGACGGGGCGTTGAGCACCACGTCCGGCGGGACGGCCAGCCCGTGCTCGCGTTGCAGCAGCTCGGCGAGGCCGTCGGAGACGGTCATCACGGCGTCGGCGTGGGGTGCGTACTCCCGCTCGTGGGCGCGGTGCGCCGGCAGCCACCGGGCGTTGTCCTGCCACGGCTTGAGGCCGGGAAGGAACTCGTGCGCGTCCCAGACCACCTTGATCTCGCGGCCGTCGACCGCGGCCCGGGTCTTGGCGCGGGCGGCGACGCCGAGCATCCGGAAGTCGTTGGCGTGGATCAGGTCGGGGCGCAGCTCGTCGACCACCGGCCCGTAGGCCAACTCGTAGTCCCACAGCGACGGCTCCAGCCGCCGCCAGGCCCCGTCACCCTTCACGCTCTGCCAGAACAGCGTGTACGCCCGGTCCCAGGGGTTGCGGAACCTGCGGCGGGTCCGGGCCCGGGTGAGCTGCCAGTAGCGGAAGGAGACCCACTTCGCGGTCACCTGGGCGGCGAGCTGCTCAGCCCTCAGCGCCCGTCGCCGCAGCCCCAGCCGGGGCGTGGCCGGGGCGGCGAGGGCGAGCTGCGCCGCGCGCACGGTGAGGTCGGCGTGCCAGGCCTTGACGGCCTGCTGCCGGTGGGGTGCGATCCCGCTCGGCGGGTACGCCAGCGGCCACCGCAGCCAGGCGCGGCGGAACTCGTGCCGCCGGCGGGCCAACGGGTCAGGCATCGCGAGCAGCCGCACCTCGGCGCCGCCGAGCCGCCAGGTCTGCGGCACACCGCCGGGGGACCGGCCGAGCAGCACGACATCCCACCCGGCGTCGGCCGCCGAACGGGCCGCCTTCTGCACCCGGGAATCACCGTTGACGCCGTTGTCGACCAGCATGACAACCCGTCCACGACCGCCCGGGGCCCCGGAAGCACCGTCGCGCTCCATCATCCGCCTCTCCGCTGTTGCGGGCCTGCTCCCCGATGACCCGGCGAGTTTACGGTAACGCCCGACTGATCCATGTTCGCTGGTGGCGCGGGCCACCCCCACCGCCGACTCAGCCGATGGCACCGGACACCGACGGGGCCGGCGTGGCCGCCGGTTCGCCCGCCAGCAGCCGGGTGTAGACGCCGTCCAGCACCTCCGCCTGACGCTCCCACGTCCACTCCTCCAGCATGCCCGGCCGGTCGTACGCGGCCCGGTAGCGGTCGGGATCGGCGAGCACGGTGCGGGCGGCGCGGACGAAGTCGTCGACGTCCTGGGCGCGGAACACCTCGCCCTGGCCGGTCTCGCGGACCGTCTCGGCCATCGTCCGCACGTCGCTGACGATGATCGGCAGCCGGGCGTGCGAGTACTCGAAGAACTTGTTGCTCAGCGCGATCTCGTGGTTCGGCAGGTGGTGCAGCGGGCTGATCGCCGCGTCGGCGGCGGAGAGGAACGCCGCCACCTGGTGGTGCGGCACGTACGGCAGCACGTGCACCCGGTCGGCCACGCCCAGTTCCGCCGCCCGCCGGCGCAGCGCGTCGATGGACGGGGTGGAGCCGCGCCCCGGCGGCAGCGAGACGAGGGCCGCGTGCACGCCGGGCAGCGCGGGCAGCGCCTCGATCAGGATGTCCACCCCGCGCACCGGCGCCACCGCCCCGGAGTACGCCAGCAGCGGCACGTCCCGCCCCACCCCGCACAGCGCCCGCAGGTCGGGGGCGGGCGTGCTCTCCGCCGACCGGGGCGGCAGCGCGTTCGGCGCGTTCAGCACCACGGCGGGGCGTTCCGGCAGGTGGTGTTCCCGCACGAGCAGCTCGGCGAGGCTCGGCGAGACGGTCACCACCGCGTCCGCGACGGGCGCGTACTCCCGTTCGTGGGCGCACTGGGCACGCAGCCAACGCCCCCGGCTGAGCGCCGGGTTGAGCCCGGGCAGGAACTCGTGGGCGTCCCAGACGAGCTTCACCGGGCGCCCGGCGGCCCGCGCGCGCAGTGTCGCCCGGGCGCCGACGCCGAGCATCTTGTAGTCGTTGGCGTGGATCAGGTCGGGTCGCAGCGCGTCGATCACCGGGCCGAAGGCGAGTTCCCAGTCCCACAGCGACGGCTCCAGCCGGCGCCACGCGCCGTCGCCGCGCACGGCCTCCCAGAACCAGGTGTAGAAGCGGTCGACGGGCCCGGCCAGCTTGCGCCGGGCCTGCTGCCCCCGGGTGAGCTGCCAGTAGCGCAACGACACCCACTTGCCGGTCACCCGCGCCGCCAGCCGCTCGGCGGCCAGCGCCCGGTGCTGCCGTCCCGGCACCGGGCGGCCGGCCCGGGCGGCCAGGGTCAGCTCGGCTTCGCGCAACCGCAGGTCGGTCTGCCAGGCCTTGACGGCCTGGGCGCGGTGCGGGGCGATGCCGTTGGGCGGATAGGCCAGAGGGCCTCGGCGGAGCACCCGGCGGAACTCGTGCCGACGGCGGGCGAGCGGATCGGCGACCTCGATCAGCCGCACCTCGGCCCGGCCGAGCTGCCAGGTCTGCGTCTGCCCGCCCGGGGCCCGGCCGAGCAGGATGACCTCCCACCCCGCGTCGGCGGCCGAGCGGGCCGCCTTCTGCACCCGGGAGTCACCGTTCACCCCGTTGTCGACCAGCATCACCACCCGGCCCCGGGAATCTGGCGTCGCTGCTCCGCCGTCGAACCCCATGCTGCGTCCGCTGCCTTTCACCTTTGTCTGCGCCGTGCCGGCCAGTGCCCCGCCAGCCATCGGCGGACGCCGTTGACCAGGGCGGACCGCGCCCGTGTGGGGGTGACCCGGCCGGTCCGTCACCCGCCGTCCGGCTCCATCGGCCGCCGTCACCGGGGGCTACGGTATCCCACCGTCCGGGCGGTCGAGTGTCGGCCGTCACCCTCGCGCCCACCGGTCGACGCACGCGATGGGCGGGGGCAGGTGGGGCCGGCTAGGGTCGCGCCGGTGACCGTTCCTCCCCCGACCCGGTGCGACCCGCCGGCCGACCCAGCTCCGGCCATCCCCGTCCCGCCCGCGCCCGCTGACCGCCCGCCACGGCAGTACGCGCTCGACGTCCTGCGGATCGTGGCGATCTGCGGGGTGGTGGCGATCCACGTGCTCGGCACGTACGTCGCCAACGACGACCTGCGGGGCAGCCGCGACTGGTGGATCGCCACCGCCGTCAACATCGGCGCCGTCTGGACCGTGCCGGTGTTCGTGATGATCAGCGGTGCGCTGGTCCTCGCGCCACGCGCCCACCGGGACGGCCCCGCGGCCTTCTACCGGAAGCGGTTTCCCCGCATCCTCCCTGCTCTCGTCGCCTGGCACCTGATCTACCTGATCGGCGTCCGGTTCCTGCTGCGGCAGGAGGAGCCGCGGGGCAGCGCCCTGGTCCAGCAGCTGATCGACGCGCGGGTCTACACCGCGCTGTACTTCCTCTGGCTGATCGCCGGGCTCTACGTGGTCGCCCCGGTGCTCGCCGCCTTCCTCGCCGGGGGCGGCGACCGGCGGGCGCGGATCACCGCCGGGGTGGCGATGGGCTGGACCCTCGCCGCGTTCATGCTCGCCGGTGTCATGACCTTCCTGGACGCGCCGCGCCCGATCCACCTCGGGGCCTGGACCATGTGGTGGCCCTACGTCGGCTACTTCCTCGCCGGCTGGGCCCTGCGCCGGGTGCGGTTGCGGGGCTGGCGGCTCGGTCTCGCGGCGCTGCTGGCCGTGGCGCTGCTGGCCGAGGGGGTCTGGCGGTGGGGCAGCCGCCCGGACCTGCCGCTGGTGCAGGCACTCGTCCCGGTCGGCTACCTGGGTGCCGGCGTCGCCGTGGCCTCCGTCTGCGTGTTCCTGGTGGGGCTAGCCCTCGGCGAGCGGCTGCGGCCGTCACCCGGGGCGGCCCGGATCCTGGTGCGGCTCTCGGACGCGTCGTTCGGCGTCTTCCTGGTGCACCTGCTGATCCTCGCCGTGGTCCAGTGGGCGGCGCCCGGGCTGCCCGTCGGCGAGTCCCTCGGGGTGACGCTGGCCACCTGCGCCTTCGTGGTCGTCGCGAGCTTCGCGGTGTCGCTCGGCGCGGCACGGGTGCCGTACCTGCGGGCCATCTTCTGACTCAGCCGGGCGGAAGCCGCTAAACCGGGCAATGTACGCGGTACGTGTTAGCGTGGCGGATGCTGCCCCCGCCCCGCGCCGAGGACGGTGATCCGCAATGGGACTGCTCTCCGCCGCCGAAGCCGGCAAGTACTGGGACGCCCGGCACCGCCGGGAGGGCGAGCTGCGCTCTGGCGGCGACGTCTCCTTCGACGAGCCCACGAACGAGATGTTTCACGTCCGCCGGCTGGCCCTCCTGCTCGACCTGGTCGGCGAGCACGGCGACCCGGTCGCCCCGCTGTTCGTCCTCGACGCGGGCTGCGGCAAGGGGTGGTTCAGCCGGGCGCTGGCCCGGTTCGGGCACCAGGTCGACGGCATCGACGCCAGCCCCGCTGCCGTGGCGCACTGCCGCGCCGCCGGTGGCGGCCCGCGCTACCACGAGTCAACCCTCTCCGGATGGCGCAGCCCCTGGCTGTACGACGTGGTCACCTCGGTCGACGTGCTGTTCCACGTCCTCGACGACGCGGAGTGGGAGTCGTCGCTGCGCAACCTCGCCTCGCTGGTCCGGCTCGGTGGCCGGCTGATCGTCTCGGACCACGGTGAGCCGGGCGACCGGATCCACGGCGACTACCAGGTGGTCCGGGGCCCGGACCGGTACCGGGCGCTCCTCGCCCCGGACCGGTTCCACGCCGAGGGCTGGCGCCCGTACCGCTTCCGGGGCAGCCCGATCGGGTTCCACGCCTTCACCCGGATCGGCTGATCGGAGGACAGATGCGACTGCACGAGGTCGACGAGCGACTGTTCGACGGCGTACACGAAGTGGTGGACGTCACGCACCCGGAGGTGACGCTCGCCCGCCACCTGCGGATGCCCGCGCAGGTGCGGTACCGGCGCGCCGGCACCGCCGAGCCGGAGGGCGACCTCGACGAGGGCGTGCTGGTGCTGGCCCTCACCGGGCCGAACCCGCCCGCGCACACCGACCCGGACGCGCTGGCGCCGCTGCTGCACCGCCTCCGTCCCGGCGCGCGGTTGCTGCTGCTCGCCGGGTGGGCGGTGGCGGACCTGCCCGTCCACCGGCTGCTCGACCCGCTGGGCGCCGCCTCCTGCCAGGTCATCGCCGCGACGCCGCTCGACCGGGTGGCCATCCGTGGCGTGCACGCCACGCTGCTCGTCGAGCGGGTGGACACGGTGGTGACGCCCCGGCCCCACCTGACCGGCTCTGCCAGGGCCACCGACGCCGGGCAGTCCCCCGTCCCGCTGCTGCGGATGGCCAACGAGTACGTGCTCACC
Source organism: Micromonospora sp. NPDC048170 (assembly GCF_040652795.1). NCBI lineage: Bacteria > Bacillati > Actinomycetota > Actinomycetes > Micromonosporales > Micromonosporaceae > Micromonospora > Micromonospora sp. NPDC048170. Next base: position 239,521 of record NZ_JBEZMR010000003.1, on the reverse strand, counting down.
GACCTGGTCACCCGGCCGGCACGACGGCGCCTCGCGGAACTCGCCGACCGGGTCGCGGAGCTGGACCGGCAACTGGCCGAGCGGGACGCCCGGCTGGCCGAGACCGAACGGGAGCTGGCCGGGTGCCGCTCCCGACTCGCCGCGGTCGAGTCCTCACCCGCCCTGCGAATGGGTCGGCTGCTGCTCGCCGGGCCCCGCCAGGTGGGCCAGGGTGCCGGCGCCGGCCTGCGCAGGGTGCTCGGACGGCAGCGGACGCCACGCTGACCCCACGACCGCGTCCCGGCGGCCGTGGTCGCCGCCACACGGCACCACGCCGCTTCGGCCTCCGCTCCTGCCGCTCTCCCGACACTCCGGGGCGTTTCGTCCGTTCGGGACCCCGTACCGTAGGGTTCGTCGCCAGAGCCGCGCGGCCCGACAGCCGCCCTCGGCGTCCGGTTCCCGGTCCCGCCGCCATGCCCGTGTCCACGACGTGCAGGAGATGTCTCAGTGAAGGTCGTCAGCGTTGTCGGAGCCCGCCCCCAGCTGGTCAAGTTGGCGCCGATCGCGGCCGCCTTCGCCGGCACCGGTCACGAACACGTGATCGTGCACACGGGCCAGCACTACGACGTCAACCTCTCCGACGTCTTCTTCACCGGGCTCGGCATCCCCGCCCCGGACGTGCACCTAGGGATCGGGTCCGGCAGCCACGGCGTACAGACCGGCGGCGTGCTCGCGGCGATCGACCCGGTGCTGGCCGAGCAGCAGCCGGACTGGGTCCTGGTCTACGGCGACACCAACTCGACGCTGGCCGGCGCCCTCTCCGCCGTCAAGCAGCACCTGAAGGTGGCCCACCTCGAGGCGGGACTGCGGTCGTTCAACCGCCGGATGCCCGAGGAGCACAACCGGGTGCTCACCGACCACGCGGCCGACCTGCTGCTCGCCCCGACCGAGGAGGCGCTGCGGCACCTCGCCAACGAGGGGCTGGCCGACCGTGCGGTGCTCAGCGGCGACGTCATGGTGGACGTCTGCCTGCGGGTCCGTGACGCCGTGCTGGCCGGCGAGCACGCCCGGCCGACCCTGCCGGACGGCATCGACCCCGACGAGCCCTACCTGCTGGCGACCCTGCACCGGCCGGACAACACCGACGACCCGGCCCGGCTGGCGGCGATCCTGGCCGCGCTCGCCGACCTGCCCGTGCCGGTGGCGCTGCTGGCCCACCCGCGCCTGCGGGCACGAGCGGAGGAGCACGGCCTGAAGCTCGACCAGGGTGCCCTGCACGCCGGCCAGCCGCTCGGCTACGCCGGGCTGGTGGCCGCCGTCCTCAGCTCGGTCGGGGTGGTCACCGACTCCGGTGGCCTGCAGAAGGAGGCCTACCTGCTCGGGCGCGCCTGCACGACGCTGCGCCCGGAGACGGAGTGGGTGGAGACCCTCGAAGGCGACTGGAACCGGCTCGTCCCGAACCCGGAGGCGCTGAGCCGCGACGCGTGGATCGCGACGGCCACCCGCCCGGCGCCACGGAGCGGGCAGGGCACCCCGTACGGCGACGGCCGGGCAGCCGAGCGGGTCGTCGAGATCCTGGCGCAACGCCTCGGCTGAACCGCCGGTGACGTGCCGATGTCCAGCGGGCGCAGCTCGCCGCCGCGACGCGCACCGGCCGTCCCGCCAGGTCACGCTGGTAGCATTCACGGCGCCGCCGTGCCTCAGGGAGGAATGACTCGAGTGACGACCGCTTTCCCCAGCCGCGTCGCCATCGTCACACCCTGGTACCCCAGCACGCAACGGCCCTTCCTCGGCGCGTTCGTCAAGGCCATGGTCGAGGCGACGGCGCCCGGCGAGGCACCGACGTTGGTCTACCACTGCGACGAGTGGGCCGGTCGCTACTCCGCGGCGGAGGACGCCGAGATCACCCGGGCGCACCACGAGCTGCTTCCCCGGACGCTGAGCCCGCTACCCACCGTCGGCGGCGCGTCCCGGCTGCACCTGCCGGTCCCGCTGCCCGTCGGGCTCTCGTACGCCGAGATCGCCGAACGGCACTCGGCCACGCTGCGGGCCGCGCTCGGCGGGCGGCCGATCGAGGCGCCGGTGGTGCACGCCCACGTCGGACTGCCCGGCGGCTGGGCCGCGCTGCGCAACGCCCGCCCCGACGCCCGGGTCTTCGTGACCGAGCACGCCACCTTTCTCGACGCGGTCCTCGACCAGCCGGCGGCCCGGGAGATGTACGCCGAGTTGCTGCGCCGCTGCGCCGGGGTGCTCGCGGTCGGCCGGGCGGTACGCGACCCGCTGGTGGCGGCCTTCCCGGAGCACGCCGACAAGGTGCGGTTCGTGCCGAACCCGGTCTCCTTCGCGCAGACCCGGGACACCCCGGTCACCGCGCTGCGCCGGTGGCTTTTCGTCGGCGGGCTGATCCCGCGCAAGGGCGTGCTGCGCCTGCTGGAGGCCTTCGCGTCCTGTCGGGCGGAGGATCCGGCGCTGACCCTGACGTTCGTCGGCGAGGGCCCGTTGCAGGACCAGCTCGTCAGTCGCGCCACCGCGCTCGGGGTGGCCGAGGCGGTCCGCTTCACCGGCGCCGTCGCGCCGGCGGAGGCCCTGCGGCTGATGCGGGAGCACGACCTGCTGGTCCACCCGAGTCAGTTCGAGACGTTCGGGATGACGGTGGTGGAAGCCGCCGCCGCCGGGATGCCGGTCCTGGTCACCCGCTGCGGCGGGCCGGAGGAGAGCCTGGCCGGGATCGAGGAGGCCGCGGGCGAACTGGTACCCGTCGCCGACGACCCGGAGTCGCTGGCCGCCGGCTACCGTCGGCTGCGGGACCGGTTCGCCGCCGGCATGGATCTGGCGCTGGCCCGGCGGGAGCTCGCCGCCCGCTACGGCTACGAGGCGGTGGCGGAGGCGCACCGGCGGATCTGGTTCCCGGAGCACGTCGGCGCCGGCTCGGCCGAGTCGGGCCAGGAGCATGGGATCTGATGTCTGAACAACGCGTATTCTTCCTCGCCCTGGGCGGCAACCGCGCCCGGGTGGTCGTCGAGGAGGCGGCCCGGTTGGCCGCCGCCGGCGGTCGCGCCACCGTGGTCGTTGACGACGTGGCCCAGTGGCGAGGCCAGCGCTTCGCCCCGGGCGTGCGGGTGGTGGAACTCGCCCGCCTGCAACGGGCCCACCTTCCCGTCGCTGCCGAGCAGCTGGTGGTGCACCGGGCGCCCCGCAAGGCCCTGCGGATGCTGGGCCGCGGGCGGCTCGCACCGTGGTCGCAGCGGGCCGCGCGGGCGTACGAGCGCCGGGTCGCCAGCCGGGTGCACCGGCGCGTCTTCCTCCCCGTCTACGAACGCCTGTGGGGCGACGCCCGCTACCGGCTCCTGCACCGGGAGGCCGCCCGGCGGGGGCCGTTCGACCTGCTGGTGGTGGCCGACCCGGTCTCGATCCCCATGGCCACCCGACTCGCCGCCGACGGTCGGATGTTCCCGAACGTCGCGTACGGCCTCGATTCCGTCTCCCCCGGCAGCGTGGCGCAGCCGGCGTGAGAGCGCCCGACCAGTTCGCGAGAAGGGCCCCAATGACGACCAGAAACCGGGGACGACAGCCGCGAGTGCTCTACCTGTCGTTCTACTTCCCCCCGTCGCGCGCCAGCGGCGTCTACCGCGCCCGCGCCACCGCCAACCACCTCGCCGAGGAGGGCTGGGACGTCACGGTCGCGGCAGCGCCGCTGAAGTTCCTGCACGAGGCGATCGGGTCGGTCGACGAGAAGCTCGCCGAGACCGTCGACGAACGGATCCACGTCGAGCGCCCCCGGCTCAACCAGTTCGTCTGGGAACGCGACGTCCGGAAGTTCTCCCGGTTCCGCCAGGCCATGCCGGTCACCGCCCGGTGGTTCTACGACCTGGGGCAGCGGGTCTTCCCGGAGCACTACGCCTCGTGGGGCTGGGCCTCGGTCCGCCGGGCCCTGCGGCTGCACGCCCGCCGTCCCTTCGACGTCGTCCTGGCCACGGGCAACCCGTTCGCCTCGTTCGCCGCCGCCTGGCTGTTCAACAAGATCACCGGTGTGCCGTACGTGCTGGACTACCGGGACTCGTGGACGCTGGACCTGTTCGCCGACGAGCCGCACTACGAGCCGGACCACCCGGTCTGGGCCTGGGAGCGGCGGGTCCTGCGCGGCGCCTCTCGGGCCGCCTTCGTCAACGACGCCCTGCGCGGCTGGCACGCCGAGCGCTATCCCGAGGTGGCGGACCGGATGATGGTCGTGCCCAACGGCTGGGACCGGGACCTGCTGTCGGTGGTCGAGGCGCCCCCGGCGGAGGCGTCGCGGGAGGCCGCCGCGCCACTGCGTTTCTCTTACCTCGGCACGGTCACCGCCGCCCAGCCCGTGGAGGCCCTGGTGGAGGCGTTCGCCTCGGCCAGGCAGCATCCCGACATCGCCGACTCGACGCTGAACGTCTACGGTCACCTGGGTTTCTTCCGGGGCAGCGACGTCCAGTTGCTGGAGCGGCTCGGTCTCGACCCGGCGCGCGGGCAGACCGACGACGCGGCCACCGGGGTGCGCTACCGCGGTCCCGTCGCGAAGACCGACGTCGCCACGGCGTACGCGGAGAGCGACGTCCTGGTCTTCCTGGCCGGCGGCGCCCGCTACGTCACCTCCGGCAAGATCTTCGAGTACATGGCCAGCGGGAAACCGATCGTCTCGGTGCACGCCCCGGGCATCGCCGCGACCGAGGTGCTGGCCGGCTATCCACTGTGGTTCAACGCCGACAGCCTGGAGCCGGAACGGATCGCCCAGACGATGATCGCGGCCGGCAAGATGGCGCGTGACCTCACCCCGGAGGCCCGGGAGGCCGCCAAGCGGCACGCCGCGACCTACACGAGGGACCGGGTCCTCGCCCCGCTGGAGTCCGAGCTTCGCCGTCTCGCGGGCGCCCCCCGCGAGACGGCCGGTCCGGAAGGGGTGCCGGCGTGAGCACGTCCGACGACGAGCAGGTGGAAGGGGTCGAGACGGTGGTGACGGCGGTCGACGAAAACGGACGGGCGGACGTGACCCCCACGGACACGCCGAAGCACGTCGTGGTGCTCTCGTTGATCCACCGACCGTCCCCCCGCCTGATCAGCTATGTGCAGAGCCTGGCCGGTCGGGGCGACGAGGTGGAACTCTTCACCACCCGTCTCGACCACTGGCACGAGGTGGAGGATCTGGACCCGCGGATCCGGCTGTACGCCCTGGACCGCCCGGAGGAGCAGTTGTTCGTCCGCCGGGTGGAGCGGGCGCTGGTGTTCCGCGGGCCGAAGGCCGTGGCGACCGCCGTGAAGCGGGCGGCCGACCAGCCGTGGGGCGGCCCGCTGCGGCGCCCGGCGGACGTCGTCTCCCGGGCGCAGGCGAAGGTCTCCGGTGCCGTGCACAAGCGGATCTTCATGCCGCCCTACCGGGCGTTCCGGCCCCGACTGCTGGCGCGGCGGTTCGACCAGGGCCTGCGGAACATCGACTTCAGCGGCGTCGACCTGGTGGTGGCCACGGACGTGTTCACCGTGACGGCGGCGGCCCGGCTGGCCCGGCGGTACCCGGGCGTCCGGGTCACCACCGCCATGGAACTCTGACCCGAGCCGTACGTACGCCCGAGGGCGGCCAGCGTCTCCGCTGGCCGCCCTCGTCCGTGCCGTGGCCGTGACCTGCTACCGCCGGATCAGGCCAGGAACTCCTCGAACGCGGCGGCCGTGCGCCGGCCGTCGTGGAAGTCGCGGGCGTAGTTCGCCGACGCCGCGCCGATCTCCACCGCCCGGGCCCGGTCGTCGAGCAGGGACTCGATGGCCTTCCGCAGCGAGCCCGGAGTGGCGTTCACGATCGGCGGGTGGGCGCCGAAGCGGGCGTGCATCGGCTCGTTGAGGAACGCCACCACCGGCCGGCCGGCCGCCATCGCCTCGACGGCGAACGTGCCGTACGCGCCGGTGGCGAACTGGTCCAGGACGATGTCGGCGGTGCGGACCAGTTCCCGCATCTCCTCCCACGGCACGCCCTCGACCAGCTTGAGCTCGATGGCCTGCTGCTGGTGCAGCTCGTTGAGCACGGGCAGGATCCGGTCGGTGCCCTTCGTCCAGCGTGCCGACGGCGCGTGCAGCACGACCGGCCGCCGCCGCTGCATCACCGGATGGTCGCTGGCCCAGCTCGCCACGTCCACCACCAGCGGCACCCATGTCGCCCCGGGCAGGTCCTCCAGCAGGTCCGGAGTGGTCACGAAGAGCGGCAGTCCGCTGGCTTCGGCGACCCGGCGGTTGCGCTCGGCGCGGATGGTCAACCGCTCCAGCACACCCTCCGGCGCGTCCCGGAACAGGGAAAACTCGTGCCGCTCCAGGTGCCGGCCCGGGTGGCGGATCTCGCTGCCGTGCGCCAGCAGCGCGACCTTGATGTCGGCGCGGCGCAGCGCCGGCAGGTCACCCTCGATGTTGTCGCCGTTGAGGTAGCCGAAGACCGGCAGGAACGCGTCCACCACCAGGTGGGTGTACCGGCCGACGATCCGCTGGACCTGCTCGACCTGGAAGTCCACCTCGTTGATCCGGGACAGGTCGAGGTAGACGTCGGCCGGGTAGACGAAGGTGTTCGGCCCCTTGCGCATCACGACCTCCGCCGACACGTCGGCGTTGTCGCGGCAGATGGCCTGCGCAAACGCGGCGGCCTGCCCGGCGTAGTTGGCCGGGCCGAGGCCGAGCCGCACACGGGTCTGGCCCAGCGGGCGCCAGGCGTCGAGGGGACGGTTCCCGGCGGTGTCGATCGGCGCCGGAGCGGCGTGCTCGTCGACGTTCCAGGGCACCTCCGGGCGGAGCTCGGTCGGGGAGACCAGGGAGACCTTGCGGTAGAGGCGCATCAGCGCGGCGCTCTGCTCCTCCCAGCTGAGGTCCTGGAGGATCGGTTCGGTGATCCGGGCCCGCAGCCCCGCCCGGTCGGCCATCGCCCGGGTGACGGCCTCGACGAAGGTGCCCTGGTCGTCGGAGCGGAACACCTCGCCGACGCCGTGCCGGGAGACGAACTCCCCGAGGGTCTTGACGTCGCTCGCGATGACCGGGATCCCGGCGTGCAGGTACTCCGCGAGCTTCGTCGGCAGGGATAGCTCGTAGTTGAGGGTGCGCTTCGAGCAGATCAGACCCAGGTCCGCGGTGGAGAGGTAGTCCGGGACGGCGTGCTGCGCCACGTAGGGCACCACGTGGATCCGTTCCCGTACCCCGATCTCCTCCGCCCGGTTGAGCAGGAACTCCAGCTCCGGGCTGGTGCGGCCGGAGACGATCGCCAGGTGGAACTCCGGCAGCGCGGTGAGCGCGTTCACCGCCGTGCCCAGGCCCCGCTCGGCGGAGAGCCAGCCGGAGTAGACCAGCAGCGGCACGTCGTCACCGACACCGGCGGCGGCGCGGACCGACGGGCGCTCGTGCAGCGCCCCGACGGATTCACGGATGGGGGTGTTGCGTACCACCAGCGGCAGCTCGGGGAGCTTGTAGTCGGCGCGCAGCCGCTCGGCGATCTCCGGGGAGACGGTCACCACCGCGTCGGCACGGCGGATGTACTCCCGTTCGACACCGGGGAAGGCGGTGCTCATCTCCGGCTTCGGCCAGTCGACGCCCGGGACGTACTCGTGGGCGTCGTAGATCCAGGCGACCTTCTCGCCCCGGGCCCGCATCCGGGCGACGGTGAGCGCAGCCGTGTTGATCATCGTGATGTCGTTGGCGTGGATCAGGTCCGGCTTGAGTTCCTCGATGAACGGACCGAAGGCGAGGTCCAGATCGAGCAGCTGCGGCCAGTCCCGACGCCAGTTCCCCGTCGGCTTGGGCTTCTGGGACTGCGCCTGCTCCCAGCCGAACGCCCGCTCCCGGAACTTGTGCGCGGCGCGGCGGACCCGGACCATCGCGCCGAGTGCCCGGCTCGGCGGCATTCCCAGCAGCTTGCGGGCACCGGAGGCCTGGTCGTCGCGCAGCCACCCGATCTCCGCCGTGACCTGCCGGACCCAGGCCTGGTGGATCGCCCGGCGTCGGGCCAGGGCCTGTTTGTCGCTGATCCCGAACTGGGTGACCCTGCGCCGCAACGGGTTGCCGGTCAACTGCTGGCGCATGTGCGACCGGACGGGCAACCGGACGACCTCGATCGGGCCCATCCGGGTGCGCTTGATCCGGGTGCCGCCGGCACCGATGAGGGTGACGTCCCAGCCGTCCCGGGCGGCGGCGATGGCGATCTTCTGGACGCGGGAGTCCCCGGTGATGCCGTTGGCGACGATCACCGCGAGCCGGGGTCGACGAGCGGGCGGTGCCATGCACGGTCCCTTCTGTAGCAAGACATTGACACTGATGTCCGGCTCCGCACATGGCCCGCGCCGGTCGTACTCTCCGGTTGCCCGGTGGGTCCCGTCAGGACGGGAGAACGGCCTCCGCCCGGTCCGACGCGCCACGGCCCACGTCGATGGTGCTGCCGTCGGCCGCGGAACGCAGCAGCGCGGCGGCGACCTGCACTGTCCGCAGGCCCTGCCGGAGGGTGACGATGTCGCTCTCCTTGCCCTCGACCGCGTCGCGGAACCGCTCGTGCTCCACCAGCAGCGGCTCGCGCTTCGGGATCGCGTAGCGGACCATGTCGCCCTCGGCGACGCCCCGGAAGGCGCGCAGCGCCTCCCACTCGGTGTCGATGGCGGCGTTGGCGTAGAAGGTCAGGTCGGCGGTGAGGGTGTCGGCGACGAAGCAGCCCCGGTCACCGGTGATCACAGTGGACCGCTCCTTGAGCGGGCTCAGCCAGTTCACCAGGTGGTTGACCATCGTGCCGTCGGAGAGCTGGCCGACAGCCGCGACCATGTCCTCGTGCAGCCGGCCACTGCGCGAGACCGTCCGGGCCGACACCGAGGTGTATTCCCGGCCGGTCACCCAGCTGGTCAGGTCGATGTCGTGGGTGGCCAGGTCCATCACCACGCCGACGTCGGCGATCCGGTGCGGGAACGGGCCCTGCCGACGGGTGACGACCTGGAAGACCTCACCCAGTTCGCCGGACTCCAGCCGGCTGCGCAGGTTCTGCAGCGCCGGGTTGTACCGCTCGATGTGGCCGACACCGGCCACCAGGCCGGCGGACTCGAACGCCTCGACGAGGCGGGTCGCCGCCTCCACGGACTGGGCGAGCGGCTTCTCGATCAGCGCGGACACCCCGTTGGCGGCCAACTCCAGGCCGACCGGCTCGTGCAGGGCCGTCGGGCAGGCCACCACGGCGTAGTCGATGCCCAGCTCGAGCAGGTCGCCCAGCTCGGGCACGACCGGGGCGCGCAGCGTCCCGGTCGTGTCGCCGGCCGGGTCGACGATGCCGACCAGCTCGACACCGTCCAGTCCGGACAGGATCCGGGCGTGGTTGCGGCCCATCGCGCCGAGGCCGATCAGACCGGCGCGCAACTTGCGTCCCTCGCTCATCGGGCACCACCGGCGAGGTTCGCGCCCTCGGCGATCCGCTCCAGGTCCTCCGGGCTCAGCGCCGGGTGCACCGGCAGCGAGACCACCTCGGCGGCTGCCCGCTCGGTCTCCGGCAGGTCCCACGGGCCCGGCTTGCCGTCCGCACCCAGGTACGGCTTGAGGCGGTGGATCGGCGTCGGGTAGTAGACGGCGTTGCCGATGCCCAGCTCGGTGAGGCGCTGCTGGGCGGCGTCGCGGTTACCGCCCTGCACCCGCACCGTGTACTGGTGGTAGACGTGCCGGGCGCTGTCGGCCACCGGCGGGGTGACCATGCCGGTGATCCGGGAGTCGAGGAACTTGGCGTTGGCCCGCCGCTGCTCGGTCCAGTCCGGCAGCTGGCGCAGCTGCACCCGGCCGATGGCCGCGGCCACGTCGGTCATCCGCATGTTGGCGCCGACGATCTCGTTGGCGTACCGCTGCTCCATGCCCTGGTTGCGCAGCAGCCGCAGGGTGCGGGCCAGCTCGGCGTCGGCGGTGGTGACCATGCCGCCCTCCAGGGCGTGCATGTTCTTGGTGGGGTAGAAGCTGAAGCAGCCGGCGGTGCCGAACGCGCCGACCGGCTGGCCGCCGAGGGCCGCGCTGTGCGCCTGCGCCGCGTCCTCGACCACGGCGAGGCCGTGCTGCTCGGCGATCGCCATGATCTTGTCCATCGCGGCGGGGTGTCCGTAGAGGTGCACCGGCATGATCGCCACGGTGCGCGGGGTGACGGCCGCGGCAACCGCCTGCGGGTCGAGGCAGAAGCTGCCGGGCTCGATGTCGACGAAGATCGGCTCCGCGCCCACCAGCCGGATGGAGTTCGCGCTGGCGGCGAAGGAGAACGACGGGACGATGATCTCGTCACCCGGGCCGAACCCGAGGGCCATCAGGGTCAGCTGCAGTGCGGAGGTGCCCGAGTTCACCGCGACGCAGTGCCGACCCGAGACCAGCTCGCCGAACTCCTCCTCGAACGCGGCGACCTCCGGCCCCTGCACAACGCGGCCGCTGCGCAGCACCCGCACGGCCGCTTCGATCTCGGCCTCACCGATCACCGGCTTCGCGGGCGGGATGAATTCTGCGTTCAGCCCAGGCATGGGCTTCCTCCTGTCGACAGGGAGTTCGTTCGGGACGCGATGCTAACGGGTGCAGATGTGGTCAGGACGGGCGGTACAGAATCGGTCATGACAAGCCGGGCTCGGCACTTGTGGTCACGCCGGTGAGATTGATGTCCGACTTGGTGCGGACGGTCGGTTGGCATGCTACCTCCAACGCCGCGGCGACAGCGGTCGCCAACCGCGGCAGGTCCTCCGTGGTCACCGGAGTACGGGATACCGCCAGCCGCCAGTAGAGCGGGCCGACGATCAGGTCGACCGCGATGTCGAGGTCGGTGTCGGGAGCGAGTTCACCCCGGGCGATGGCCCGGCCGACCACCTGACCACCGATGTCGCGCTGGTTCGTGCGCAGGGCCCGTTCGAGGGTCTGCGCAATCTGCGGGTTGCGGGCAGCCTCGGCGAGCAGATCGGGAATGATCTGCGCGGCCAGGGGGTGCCGCAGGGCCCGGGTCATCAGCAGGAAGAGCAGTTCCAGGTCGCTGTGGAGATCACCGGTGTCGGGCAGGGGGAACCGCTGCCCGGCCGCCGCCGAAACGATCTCCAGGACCAGTTCGAGCTTCGAACTCCACCGGCGGTAGATCGCCGTCTTGCTGACCCCGGCCCGCCGGGCGACCGCCTCGATGGAGAGCCGGCCGTACCCGACCGCGGCGAGTTCCTGCATTACAGCACGGCGGATGGCCGTGGTGATCTCGCCACGGAGCACCGCGGCACCAGCCGGAGCACGCCTCTTCTCGGTCGTCACGTGGGACAATGTACCGCAGCGACGGTACGGTTGCGTCCCGACGTGTTTTCCACTACCGTCCACGCATCGACGGAGCGCCGGCTCCCCCTCGTGCGGCCGCGCTCTCTGCCGTCGAGCACCTTCTTACGCCAATAGATCGGAGCGCCCTACCATGGCCAACACGGCGGTGGCCGATGCCGATTCAGGACTTACCGGAAGGCAGCTCGCCGACCGGTACGGCCTGAGCGTCGCCGGCGCGAGGCCCACCCTGGCTGCCTACACGCGGAAGCTGTGGTCCTACCGGCACTTCATCGCGGCGTACGCCAACGCCAAGGTGACCGCGTCGTTCAGCCAGGCCCGGCTGGGCCAGCTGTGGCAGGTGCTGACACCGTTGACCAACGCCGCGGTGTACTACCTGATCTTCGGGATGATCCTGGACACCAGGTCCGGGGTCCCGAACTTCATCGCGTACCTCTGCGTCGGTCTCTTCGTCTTCACGTTCACCCAGAGCGTGGCGCTCGGCGGCACCACGGCGATCACCAGCAACCTCGGGCTGATCCGGGCCCTGCACTTCCCCCGGGCGTCGCTGCCGTTCGCGATCACCCTGACCCAGTTCCAGCACCTGCTCTCGGCGATGGTGGTGCTGGTCGGCATCGTCCTGGTGACCGGCGAGCCGATCAAGCTGGAGTGGCTGCTGGTGGTCCCGGCGCTGCTGCTCCAGTCGATCTTCAGCGTCGGCCTGGCCCTGATGCTGGCCCGGCTCGGCTCGAAGATGACCGACCTGAAGCAGGTCATGCCGTTCGTGATGCGGGCCTGGATGTACGGCTCCGGCGTGCTCTACAGCGTGAAGGCGTTCTCCGACAACCTGCCGGGGGTGGTGGCCACCCTGATCCACCTCAACCCGCTGCTGGTCTACATCGAGCTGGTGCGGCACGCGCTGCTGGAGAACGCCCCGCTGACCTCGTCGGTGCCGCGGCTCTGGCTCCTCGCGACTGCGTGGGCGCTGGTGATGGGAATTGGCGGTTATGTCTACTTTTGGCGCGGCGAGCAGGAGTACGGACGTGGCTGACCTCGGTACGACGCCCGCGGACGCGACCACCACCGCGGTCGGCGAGCGCATCCCCACGGTGATCGTGGACGACGTCCACCTGATCTACCGGGTCTACGGCGCCGGCTCGGGCGCGGCGGGGTCCCCGGTGGCGGCGCTGAAGCGGATCGTCACCCGGCAACCCCAGCGGCCCACGCTGCGCAAGGTGCACGCGGTCAAGGGGGTCAGCTTCACCGCCTACCGGGGCGAGGCGATCGGCCTGATCGGCAGCAACGGCTCCGGCAAGTCCACCCTGCTGCGCGCCATCGCCGGCCTGATGCCGACCAACCAGGGCGGCATCTACACCCAGGGGCAGCCCTCCCTGCTCGGGGTCAACGCGGCGCTGCTCGGCGACCTCTCCGGCGAGCGCAACGTGGCCCTCGGTTGCCTGGCCATGGGCATGACCCCGGAGCAGGTCCGCAAGGCCACCCCGGAGATCCTCTCCTTCTCCGGGATCAACGAGCGCGACGACTTCGCCACGCTGCCGATGCGGACGTACTCCTCCGGCATGCAGGCCCGACTGCGGTTCTCCATCTCGGCGGCGAAGAAGCACGACGTGCTGCTCATCGACGAGGCGCTGGCCACCGGCGACACCCGGTTCCGCCGCCGCAGCGAGCAGCGGATCCGGCAGCTGCGGGCCGACGCCGGCACGGTGTTCCTGGTCAGCCACTCGATCAGCTCGATCCGGGACACCTGCGAGCGGTCGATCTGGCTGGAGTCCGGCCTCATCCGGATGGACGGCCCCACCGCCGAGGTGACCAAGGCGTACGAGGACTACATGGCCAGCCGCGCGTGACCGACCGGCCGGCGGCGTCCGGGCACCGGGAAACCGGTGTCGGGACGCCCGCCGGCCGTCGCACCATCGGCCGGCGGCACCACCAGTGGATCAGTGAGGATCGGCAATGACGCAGGACCCCGCCACCGTCGGAGACACCGGGCCGGCGAACGCCCCGACACCCTGGCGCCCCGAACGCACGGTGGCGGTGATCCTGGCTGGCGGCACCGGCACCCGGCTCGGCCTGGGCATCCCCAAGCAGCTCCTCAAGATCGCCGGCAAGCCGATCATCGAGCACACCCTCGCGGTCTTCGAGGCCGCCCCGGAGATCGACGAGATCATCGTGCTGATGGCCGCCGGCCACGTCGCCGACGCCGAGCGGATCGTCGAGCGGGCCGGCTTCCGCAAGGTCACCACGATCGTCGAGGGCGGGGAGACCCGCAACGCCACCACCCGCCTCGCCCTGGACGCGATCGGTCCCGCCGACTGCAACATCCTCTTCCACGACGCGGTCCGCCCGCTGGTCAGCGGCCGGATCGTCCGCGAGTGCGTGAACGCGCTGTGGACGTACGCCGCCGTCGACGTGGCCATCCCGTCGGCCGACACGATCATCGAGGTCGACGCGGACGACTGCATCACCGGCATCCCGGTGCGCTCCCGGCTGCGGCGGGGACAGACCCCGCAGGCGTTCCGCTCCGGCACCATCCGGGAGGCGTACCGGCGGGCCGAGGGCGACCCGGACTTCGCCGCCACGGACGACTGCGGCGTGGTGCTGCGCTACCTGCCCGGCACCCCGATCAAGGTGATCGACGGCGCCGACGAGAACATCAAGGTCACCCACCCGGTCGACGTGCACCTGGCGGACAAGCTCTTCCAGCTCGCCGCCGCGCAGTCGCACCAGCTGGCCGACCACCGCGGCTACACCGAGGAGCTGGCCGGCCGGACGATCGTGGTCTTCGGCGGCAGCTACGGCATCGGCCACGAGCTGGCCGAGCTGGCCGCCGGCTTCGGCGCCCGGGTCTTCCCGGTGAGCCGATCGGCCACCGGCACCCACGTGGAGAACGCCGAGGACGTCGAGGCGGCGCTGCGCACCGCCTACGAGGCGACCGGCCGGATCGACCACGTGGTGGTCACCGCCGGGATCCTGGAGAAGGGCACCCTCGCCGAGATGGACGAGGAGACCATCGACCGGCTGATCCGGGTCAACGTCGTCGGCCCGGTGACCGTCGCCCGGCGCGCCCTGCCGTACCTCCAGCAGACCCGTGGGCACCTCCTGCTCTACACGTCGAGCTCCTACACCCGGGGCCGGGCCCACTACGCGCTCTACTCGGCGACCAAGGCGGGCCTGGTCAACCTGACGCAGGCGCTGGCCGACGAGTGGAGCGAATTCGGCGTACGGGTCAACTGCGTCAACCCCGAACGGACCGCGACGCCCATGCGCACCCGGGCGTTCGGGGCGGAGCCGGCGGACACCCTGCTGTCGGCCGAGGCGGTGGCGCAGGCGTCCCTGGACGTATTGTTGTCCGATCTCACCGGTCAGGTGATCGACGTACGCCGGTCCGCCGACGACCCGGCGCGGGAGGTGCGTGCGGCGGTGGTCCCCGCGCAGCCCGACGCCGAGCGCGGCGCCCCGGCCGGCCCCGCCGACGGGGCCGGCACCGGCACGGCAGCGGCGGGAGCGGAACAGTATGCGTGGTGACCTCGTCCGGAAGCTGGCCGCCCGGGGCCTGGCCGCAGGCCTGGCCGTGGCGGCCTTCCTCGTCCTCGCGCTGACCGGGGCGACCGGCTGGGGCCTGGGCCTGGCGGTGGCCGCCCTCGGTGCGGCCGGCTGGGAGCGCCGGGTCCGCCCGGGCGCCGACGGCGTCGCCGAGACCGTCCTGGTCGCGGCGGGGATCCTGGTCGGATACGCGCGCCGGCTCGACGCCGGGTTCGACCCCGTGCTGACCCTCACCGCGCTGGTGCTGCTGGGGCTGATCCTGCTCGTGGGGCCGGTGCGCGAGGCCGCCAACCTGGAGATCCGGACCGCCAACCTGCCGGTACGATCCTGGACCCCGCTGGTCGCCGCGTGGCTGGGCGAAGCCCTGTCGGTGCTGCTCGCCGTGGTGGCGGTGGCGGCCGCGGCGACCCTGCCGGCGGGGGTCGCCCTCGCGGCCGTCCTGCTGGTGGGCGCCGCCGCCGGCGCGGTCGCGCTGGACCTGGCGCGGCGACGGTTCCGGCCGGCCGCCGGTGGCTCGGCGGTCTCCCGTGCGCTGCGCCGGCACCAGCCCGAGTTCCTCCTGCACTTCTCCGCGCCGCCCGGCTCGGAGTACCAGGTCACCATGTGGCTGCCGTACCTGGAGCGGATCGGCCGGCCGTTCCTGGTGATGCTGCGCGAGCCGGACTTCCTGCCCGCCGTCGCGGCGGCCACCAGCGCGCCGGTGGTCTACTGCCCCACCACGAAGGCGATGGACGAGGCCCTGGTGCCGAGCCTGCGGGTCGCGTTCTACGTCAACCACGGCGCGAAGAACAGCCACTGCATCCGCTTCACCCAGCTGACCCACGTCCAGCTGCACCACGGCGACAGCGACAAGGCCCCCAGCGCCAACCCGGTCTCGGCGATCTTCGACCGGATCTTCGTCGCCGGTCGTGCCGCGATCGACCGGTACGCGCGCGCCGGGGTGGACATCCCGGCCGAGAAGTTCGTCATCGTCGGCCGCCCCCAGGTCGAGTCGATCCAGGTACGCCCCGAGCCGGTGCCCGGGCCGACCAACCCGACCGTGCTCTACACGCCGACCTGGACCGGGCACAACGCGGACGCCAACTACTGCTCGCTGCCGGTGGCGGAGACCCTGCTGCGCCGGCTGCTCGACCGGGGCGCGACGGTGATCCTGCGGGCCCACCCGTACACCTCGCAGAACCCGGCCTCGGCCCGGCAGTTGGGCCGGTTGACCGAACTGCTCGCCGCAGACCGGGCCCGCACCGGCCGGCAGCACGTCTTCGGCGTCGCCGCCAGCCGGGAACTGACCCTCACCGAGTGCGTCAACCGTTCGGACGCGCTGGTCTCCGACGTCTCCGGGGTCATCTCCGACTACCTCTACTCGGGCAAGCCGTACGCGGTGACCGACATGGTGGGCTCGGGCGACCGGTTCCCCGAGGAGTTCCCGCTCGCCGCGTCGGGCTACGTCCTGCACCGGGACATGTCGAACGTGGACGAGGTGCTGGGGCTGCTGCTCGACAGCGATCCGCTGGCCGGGACCCGGTGGGCCACCCGGAGCCGCTACCTGGGCGACTTCCCGACCGACTCGTACGCCGAGGGGTTCCTGGGCGCCGCCCGCCGCGAACTCGACGCCGGCCTCCCGGTGCCCGCGCCCCGACCGGCCGGGCCGAACACCGCCGCGCTCTCCCCCACGCCCTGAGCCCGGCGGTCGACCTGCCCGCCCCCGCCGCCGCACGCGAGGGCGACGGGACGGGCCTCAGCGGTACGGGTCGACGAGATCCAGGACCGCCTCGGGATCCTCGACGTGCGCGTTGTGCCCCAGGCCGGGCAGGGTGGCGACCGGCACGCCCAACTCCTTGAGCTGCGCGTCGGTGACCATGGGGTCGTGCTCGCCGCGGGCCAGCAGCACCGGCACGTCGGTCGCCGCCAGCAGGGCGGGCAGGGCCGGCTCGCCCACGCCGAACGCGGCCGGGTCCATCGCCAGCCGCCACCGGCCGTCGACCTGCCGCAGCCCGGCCTCCACGACGGGATGTTCCGGGGCGAAGAGCCCGGTCAGCCCGGCCACCCGCAGGTAGCGGCGGGCCGCCTCGTCCCGGCTGGCGAACCAGGTCACCGGCCGGGCGGCCAACTCCCCGGCCTTCGCCAGCTCGGCCGGCGACCAGACGGCCTTGATGCCGACCCCGACCACGGCGTCGACGGGCAGCCCGGCGCTCCGGGCGGCCAGCGCCAACCCGACCACCCCGCCGAGGGAGTGCCCCAGCACGACGAGCCGGTCCCCCGCCGCGACCCCGGTGGCGATCCGCGCGGCCAGCGCCGGGAACGAGTACTCCGGCAGCGGCGGCGACCAGCCGTGGCCGGCGAGGTCCGGTGCGAGCCACCGCCCCGCCCACCGGCGCTCGAGCAGCGGCGCCCACGGCAGCCACACGTCGCCGGTCGCGCCCATGCCGTGCAGCAGCAGGAGCACCCGCCGGTCGTCCCGGCCACCCGATTCATCGACCATGGGCGCAGTGTGCCACCCGCGGGGCGCCACGGGCGAGGTCCGTGACCCGGACACGACATCGGGCGCCGGTCCCCCGGGATGGGGAGCCGACGCCCGACGGTCGTCGATCAGGCGGAGTAGCCGCGGGTGGCGGCCCAGTTCGCCAGGGCGATGGTGGACATCCAGTACGACGCGGTCGCCGGGTTCGCCGAGTCGGCGATCTTCACCAGCCGGCCGTCGTCCTTGTAGCCCACCACGGCGACGTAGTGGCCGCCGGGGAACGAGTGCCAGCCGCCGCCGGTGTCCGTGGCGCTGCCGGCGACGTTCACCACGACGCCCCGCCCGTCGCCGATGGCCGCGACGACGTCGGCCTGGAGCCGGTCCATCTGGGCCGGGGTGGCGGCGCCACCCGGGATCATCCGGGTCCGGTACGGGTCGCCCGGCACCGTCGCGTTCAGCACGCGGGTGGTGTCCTGGGCCGAGTCGGTGCCCATCTCGTCGGTGCCCAGCTGGGCGCCGAGGGCGTCCTGGCTGCGCTCGATGCCGGCGGCGCTGAGGGCGTTGCGGACGGCCGCCGGGCCGCAGTTGTAGAAGGTGCTCTGGGCCTGGTAGTCGTAGTCCAGGGTCTTGGCCGACGGCGGCTTCGGCGGCTCCGGCTTGCGGGTCAGGTCCGGGTCCGGGGCGGTGCTGGTGGCGCTGGCCGACGGGGCGGCGCTGGACGCGGACGGGGCGGCGCTGGACGGGGCGACCCGGGCCTGGGCCCGCGAGGCGGCGGTGTCGTCCCGCAGCTCGGTCGCGGCCACCGGGGCCTGCGCGGCGGCCGGGGCGTCGTCGGCTCCGGCAAGCAGCGCGCCGGTGCCCGACGCCAGCACGAGCGCCGCGGCGGACGCGGCGGCCAGCTGGTACGGACGTTCGGACGTGAGACGACGCAGCTGTCGCCTGAGGGTGTGCTTCACGGTTTCCTCCACGGGCTCGGGGGGTGAGCGGCCGTCGGTCCGCGCCGAGGGCGAGACGGACCGACCGCGCGGACGGGCGTCCGGGCGGGTGCTGGACCACTCAGGGGATGTGCCCGGGATGCCGGGCGACGGACGGTGACCGGTGGGTCAGCTCGTGGCCTGCGGGCGTACGAGCGCGGGCACCGTGGTGCCGTGGAGACGGCGGAACAACCGAGAGGTGGGTGGGTGCTGCACGAGGATGGAACTCCTTCCGACACCGCCGACCGGGTTAGCTGACGGATTCGGGCGGGAAGAACGCCCTACCACGGGCCTGCGGCCCACGGATTCACCCCACAAAGCACTGGGTCCCCGGCTCGTCTTTCACGATTAGGCGGGTCGGCGCGGCGTCGCCTCTTGCGATCGGTTACCGCACCGGACGCGCCGACACTACTGGCCGGCCAACACCCTGCCAACCCCGTCCCACCTGCTTAAACCTTGATCGGAAGACAATTTTTGCGGGCACTTCGCCACTGACGTGACTCAATAGGACGACCGTTTCCGAGAGCGCCTCCGGGTGACAACGGGACAAGTGGCGGGCATCGGCGTCGAAACCCCGGCGGGAATCGACCGCCCCGCTCCCGATGACCGGTTCGGCGGCGAGGTGACCGGCGTCACCCAAATGGTCGCGATTTTCTCGGCGGCACGGGTCGACGTACACCGGTGGACGCCGCGCGGCCGGGCTCAGCGCGAGTCGACGTACGCCGGCCGGTGGCCGGCCTGCGGGTCGGCGGACCGGGGGCGCGGCACGACGTTGCCGCGCTCCCCCGGGGGCCCGTTCCCGTCGCCCCCGTCCCGCGGCGCCTCCGGGGTCGGCCGGCGCGGGGTGAGCAGTCGCATCATCGGCGTCTCGACGAAGCGGTGCAACAGCCCGGCGAGGGCCAGGTTGACCAGCAGGAACCCGAGCACCACCGCCACCCCCCACCAGCCGGGGAAGCCGACGCCCCAGTCGCCCGTGAGCCGCAGGACAGTGATCATCACCAGGACGTGCACCAGGTAGAAGGCGAAGGAGACCTCGCCGAGCCAGATCATCGGCCGGGACCGCCACGGCGAGCGCCGCCCGCGCACGTCCGCGTCCGCCGCGGCGGCGATGACCAGGATGTACGCCACCGAGAGCAGCGCCGCCCACAGTTCGGCGCGGACCCACTGCGCGGCGACCACCCAGGTGGCCACGAAGATCAGGCTGGCCACCGGCAGGCCCGGCCCCCGCCACCGGCCGCGCCGCATCAACTCGGCGGCGGCCACGCCCATCCAGAACTCCAGCGACCGCACCGGCGGAAAGACCTGGGTGAACCACCAGCGGCTCTCCTCCGGCACCAGGGCCTGGGCCGGCCAGAGCGCCAGGATCAGCAGCGGCACCACGACCACGACGGCCCACAGCGCCCACGGCCGGGCCCGGCGGATCAGCGGCAGCGCCAACGGCAGGCAGAGATAGAAGAAGAACTCGCAGGACAGCGACCAGCTGACCGTGTTGACGCTGTAGAAATGCCCCGGCCGGGGGTCCCAGGCCTGGAGGAGGAACAGGTTCTCCAGCGAGACGGCCCGGTCCACGGGGTCGGCGAACCAGGCCGCGACCGCCAGGGCCGCCGCCCACAGCACCACGTGGCTCGGCCAGATCTTGGCCACCCGGCGACGCCAGAACGCCCGCCGGGTGTCGCTGGGCCGGGCCGACCAGACCAGCACGAAGCCGCTGAGGATGAAGAAGAACTGCACGCCGGACAGGCCGAGGGTGAAGACCCAGTCCACCACGGCCTTGTGGCCGGGTTCGGCGATGATGCCCATCGTCCCGGCGTGGAACCCGAAGACGAGCAGGGCGGCGACCCAGCGCAGCCCGGTCAGCGACGGCAGGCGGTTGGCCGGCGACGCCGGCCGGACGGCAGGCTCGGTGGTCGCGACGCCCGTCACGCCGGGATCCGGACGGTCCGCAGGGTCACCAGCACGTACGTCTCCTCCTCGGCCGCGTCGGCGCTCGGCCTCGGCGACCCCCCGGTCGGGATCGCCCCGCCGGGCACCTTACCCGGCGAACGGGGCGACCCTGTACGTACCGCCCATGCGGGCCGGGGCCGCGCTTGCCGAGCCTCGCAAGAAGTCCTGCCCAGGGCAGCCGCCCGTCTCGACCCGGGAGATGGATCACTGAGCCGCCGCTTCCGGTCCGCTCCATCCCGCAGGAGGTACATCGAAGAATTCCTGATCGTTGTAGAGTCCGACGTCTGGAACTGGCGAACCCGCCCGTCGAGCGGGTCCTGATTGGAGCGTTCCGTGCGTCGGAGTCATCGGTCGGCACAGCTGGCGGCACTCGTGCTCGTCGGGCTCACCGCGTTCCCGGGGTCGCAGGCGTCGGCGCTGGCCGCCGGCCCGGGCGACACGACCGTCGCGGCTGCCGCGGCGGAGGACCGGGTCCTGCGGGTCTACAACAACAACATCGAGAACCTCGTCAGGAACAACGCCGACGGCACGTGCACCCGGATCTCCGGGCCGGACCACCTGACCTCGATGCTGGTGGACGACAGCGGCCGGACGGGCACCGCCGACGTGGTGGCGCCCGACATCCTCATCGTGCAGCAGGTTCGCGGCACCGGGCAGGCCGAGGCGTACGCCGACCAGCTCTCGGCGAAGTTCGGCTACCCGGCGGGCACCTACGGGGCGATCGTGGCCTGGAGCGACCCGGAGCCGTGGGGCAGCACGCACAAGTGCAGCTCGCAGGCACTCGGTGACCTCAAGAAGAAGCAGACCAACGGGATCATCTGGAACACCAGGAGGCTCAGCCTCGCCGCCGGCGACATCTCGAAGTACTGGAGCGCCGGCTGGCTGAAGCCAGGCACCGCCTACCAGGGCGGGGCCGGGTGCACCCTGTACAAGCCGCCGAACAGCGACCCGGACACCACCGACTACCACAAGTGGAAGCGTACGAGCGCCATCGCGGCCCGGTTCACCGTCAAGGCGACCGGCACCACCGTGTTCGCCGCCACCATGCACCTGCCCCAGGAGAACCGGCAGAACGCCTGCGCGGGCGACGGCTACACCGGCATCGCCGACACCGGAATCCACATCGGAGCGGACGCCACCAGCCTGATGAACGCCTCGACCATCCGGATCGTCGGGATCGACGCCAACCGCACGGGCATCGCGTCGAGCACGCTGAGCGGCTTCGGCATGACCGGCTACGGATCGAAGGCGACCAGCGGCTCCAGCAAGATCGACTATCTCTTCGTCAAGGGCGGCGTGCAGCCGTCGCCGGTCGACCACACGGTGAGCGGCACCAAGTCCAACCACCTGGCCCTGTACAGCTTCATCAACTACTGACGCCCGCTGCCGGCGCCCCGGTCGACCCACCACGCCCACGTGTCGCACACCTGTACCAAACCTGCCGGTACGCTGGGCGGATGACCGGGGCCGCCTACCAGCCGTCGATGCTCGACCTCACCGCCACCGCACCGTCGCTCGGCCCGCTGGCCGGCGGGCTGCGCCGGCACCCGCTCACCCGCGGCGCGTGGGTCGACCATCTCCCCGGCTGGGTCACCGGCTCCGACCAGGTCTTCGACGTCCTGCTGCGGGACGTGCCCTGGCGGGCCGAACGCCGCACCATGTACGACGCCGAGGTCGACGTGCCCCGGTTGCTCTGCTGGTACGCCGGGCATCGCCCGCTGCCGCACCCGCTGCTCACCGAGGCACGCGCCGCCCTCACCCGGCACTACGCCCCCGAGCTCGGCGAGCCCTTCGTCACCGCCGGCATGTGCCTCTACCGCTCCGGCCGGGACAGCGTCGCCTGGCACGGTGACACCCAGGGCCGCTCCGCGCACACCGACACCATGGTCGCCATCGTCTCGTTCGGCTCGCCGCGCTCGCTGCTGCTGCGCCCCCGCGGCGGCGGCGACAGCCTGCGCTTCCCCCTCGGCCACGGCGACCTCGTGGTGATGGGCGGCTCCTGCCAGCGAACCTGGGAACACGCCGTACCCAAGACCAGCCGTTCCGTCGGGCCCCGGGTCAGCGTCCAGTTCCGCCCCGCCGGCGTCGCCTGAGGCCGGCGAGGGTCACACCCACCCGGGTCACCCGCCGAGCCGTACCGGTGCTCTGCTAGAAACGACTCCTGGGTCTCACCTGCGCCCCCGTCACCTCTTGACGACGCGAAGGGCGTGCCATGACCCAGTCCTCCACCGAGCCCCGCTCCCGATGGTCCGGATGGTCGGTCCACGGCGACGGCAGGTCCGTACGCCCCGGCGACGTGGTCCACCCCGACGAACGCCTCTCCTGGCCGCGCACCCTCGGCATCGGCGTGCAGCACGTCGTGGCGATGTTCGGCGCCACCTTCACGGTGCCGCTCATCACCGGCTTCCCGCCGGCGACCACACTCTTCTTCTCCGGGCTCGGCACCCTGCTGTTCCTGCTGATCACCGGCAACCGGCTGCCCTCGTACCTCGGCTCGTCCTTCGCCTTCATCGCGCCGGTGCTGGCGGCCAAGGCCGGCGGCGACATCGGCCCGGCGCTCGGCGGCATCGTCGTCGCCGGCGTCGCCCTGGCCGCCGTCGGGCTGGTCGTCCAGGTCGCCGGTTCGCGCTGGATCGACGCGCTGATGCCGCCCGTGGTCACCGGTGCCATCGTCGCGCTGATCGGCCTGAACCTCGCCCCGGTCGCCTGGGACGGCGACGGCAGCGGCACCGGCGTGAAGGCGCAGCCGCTGATCGCGGTGGTGACCCTGGCCGCGATCCTGCTCGCCACGGTGGTCTTCCGGGGGTTCCTGGCCCGGCTGTCCATCCTGCTGGGGGTGGTGGTCGGCTGGGCTCTCGCCGCCGCGCTCGGCGACCTGGACCCGAAGGCGGTCGACGGGCTGCGGGACGCCGCCTGGGTCGGCCTGCCCGAGTTCCACGCACCCAGTTTCAGCCTGCGCGCGGTCGTACTGGTGATCCCCGTGATCCTGGTGCTGATCGCCGAGAACGCCGGGCACGTCAAGGCGGTCGCCGCGATGACCGGCCGGAACCTGGACCGGGACATGGGTCGGGCGTTCATGGGCGACGGGTTGGCCACGGTGCTCGCCGGCTCCGGCGGCGGGTCCGGCACCACCACCTACGCGGAGAACATCGGCGTGATGGCCGCGACCCGGGTCTACTCCACCGCCGCGTACTGGGTGGCCGGCCTGACCGCGGTGCTGCTGGGGCTCAGCCCGAAGTTCGGCGCGCTGATCCTCACCGTGCCGGCCGGCGTGCTCGGCGGCGCCACCACCGCCCTCTACGGCCTGATCGCCATCCTCGGCGCGCGGATCTGGATCGAGAACCGGGTGAACTTCCACGACCCGGTCAACCTGATGACCGCCGCCGTCGCGGTGATCGTCGGCGCGGCCAACTACACCCTCACCGCCGGCGACCTCTCCTTCAACGGCATCGCCCTGGGCACCGCCGCCGCTCTCGCCGTCTACCACGGCATGCGTCTGGTGGCCCACCTCCGCGGCACCACCCCCACCCCCACCCCCTGACCCACCCCCGCCCCGCCCCGCCCCGCCCCGCCCCGCCCCGGTGATCATGAGGTTAGCGGTGCGAAAGGTCCGTTTCCTGCCGGTCAACCTCATGATCAACATGCCAGGGTGAGGGCGCCTCGACCGGCGCCAGGCGGGGAGGGGCGGGGCTGGGAGGGAGAGGCAGAAGACGGGGAGGGGCCGGCTGCGTCAGCAGCCGGC
>NZ_JBEZMR010000003.1:0-215594 GCF_040652795.1 Micromonospora sp. NPDC048170 | reverse complement strand
CGGGGGGTCGTGGCTGGTGGTGTTGTACTCGTCCACCGGGGCGCCCGGGCGGTGGGTGCCGACGCCCCCCCCCTCCCCGTGGTGGATGGTCAGTCGCGTTCGATCTGGTGGCCGATGACGGTGGGGCCCAGCATCACGGCGAAGCCGGAGCCGTCACGGCGCGGATCCGCCGCCGGCAGCTCCACCGGCTCGCCGGTGGCGGTGGCGGCCACCGGGCGCGGCCCGACCCAGGCGACAGCCACGTCGGTCTCACCCTTGAGGAAGCGGTGGGCGCGCACCCCGCCGGTCGCCCGCCCCTTCGCCGGGTACGCCTGGAACGGCGTGACCTTCACCGTGGCACCCGTGGAGGTGACCACCATCGGCTCGCCGTGGCCCGGATCGTCGGTGCGGACCGCGCCGAAGAACACCACCCGGGCGTCGGCGGACAGGTTGATGCCCGACATGCCGCCGCCCTTGACTCCCTGCGGCCGGACCACTCCGGCGGAGAAGCGCAGCAGTGACGCCTCCGAGGTGACGAAGGTGAGCGTCTCCGCGCCGTCGGTGAGCCAGGTCGCCCCGACCACCTCGTCGCCCTCCCGCAGCGCGATCACCTCGAACTCGTCGGAGCGGACGGGCCACTCCGGCGCGCAGATCTTGACCACGCCCTGCCGGGTGCCCAGCGCCAGCCCCGGGGAGCCCTCGGCCGTCGGCCCGAGCGGCGCCAACCCGACCACGGTCTCCCCCGACTCCAGCGGCACCAGCTCGGCGGCGGCCATCCCGCCGCGCAGCGACACCGTTCCCGCCTGCTCGGGCAGGACCGGCAGCGGCAGCACGTCGACCTTGAAGGCCCGGCCGGCGCTGGTCACCAACAGCACCCGGCCCCGGGCGGTGGAGTGCACCACGGCGCGTACGGCATCGTGCTTGACCCGGCCGTGCCGCCGGCGCCCCTCGGACGCCTCCTCCGACTCGGCCGCCGTCCGGGCGACCAGTCCGGTCGCGGACAGGATCACCTGGCACGGATCGTCGGCGACCTCCAGCGGACCGGCCGGCGCGGACGCGGCAAGCACCTCCTTGAGGTCCCCGTCGACGAGGGTGGTGCGGCGCGCCGCGCCGAACTGCTTCACCACCGCCGCCAACTCGTCGGAGACGACCTTCCTCAGCACCTTGGGGTCGTCGAGGATCGTGGAGAGCTCGGCGATCTCCTTGCGGAGCTTCTCCTGCTCGGCCTCCAGCTCGATCCGGTCGTACTTGGTCAGCCGGCGCAGCGGAGTGTCCAGGATGTAGGTGGCCTGGATGTCCGAGAGGCCGAACTGGCGCATCAGGCCGTCCTTGGCGGCCTGCGCGTCGTCGCTGCCCCGGATCAGCTTGACCACCTTGTCGATGTCGAGCAGGGCGATCAACAGGCCGTCGACCAGGTGCAGCCGCTCCTCCCGCTTGCGGCGGCGGTAGGAGCTGCGCCGGGTCACCACCTCGTAGCGGTGGGCCAGGAAGACCTCCAGCAGCGCCTTCAGCCCGAGGGTCTGCGGCTGCCCGTCGACCAGCACCAGGTTGTTGACGCCGAACGACTGCTCCAGCGGGGTGAGCCGGTAGAGGTCGGCGAGCAGCGCCTGCGGGTTGACCCCGACCTTGCACTCGATCACCAGGCGGGTGCCGTTCTCCCGGTCGGTGAGGTCCTTGACATCGGCGATGCCGGTGAGCCGCTTGGTCTTGTTGACCTCGTTGGTGATCGCGGCGATGACCTTCTCCGCGCCGACGCCGTACGGCAGCTCCACGACGGTGATCGCCTGCCGGCCCCGGCTCCCCTCCAGCGGGCCGATCTCGACCTTGCCCCGCATCCGGACCACGCCGCGCCCGGTCTCGTAGGCCCGACGCACCTCGTCGAGCCCGAGCAGCAGGCCACCGGTGGGCAGGTCCGGCCCGGGAACGAACTCCATGAGCCGGTCCAGCGTGGCGTCCGGGTGGTTGATCAGCCAACGGGCGGCGGAGACGACCTCACCGAGGTTGTGCGGGATCATGTTGGTCGCCATGCCGACCGCGATCCCGGACGCGCCGTTGACCAGCAGGTTGGGGAACGCGGCGGGCAGCACGGTGGGCTGGGTCAGCGAGCCGTCGTAGTTGGGCTCGACGTCGACCGTGTCCTCACCCAGCTCGCCGACGAGCAGCATCGCCTCCCGCGACATCCGGGCCTCGGTGTATCTCGCCGCTGCCGGTCCATCGTCCGGGCTTCCAAAATTTCCATGCCCGTCGATGAGTGGCACGTTCAGGGAGAAGCCCTGGGCCAGGCGGACCATCGCGTCGTAGATCGCGGTGTCGCCGTGCGGGTGATACTTGCCCATGCAGTTGTGGACCACATAGCCCTCAGCCACGAAGGCGTGCTCGTCGGACCCGACCTGGATGTCGTAGGTGGTGGCGGAAGCTACGGCCTCGACGGAGACGACTCGCAGGAACGACCGCCCGGTCAACGCCTCAAGCCGGCCAGCGAGGGGCGAGCCGATGCGCCGGAGCTTCCGGACCCAACCGTCCCGCTCCGCGCGCCAGAGTGGAAACGACCGCTCCGACAAAGGCACGCCGTTGCGATCCTTGCCGTACCGCACCTTGCTTCCGGGACCTGCCAGAGACGCCCGGAAGGCGTTTCCGTCCTCGTCGCGGAACCATCCGCCGCCCTGATGGGCGTTGGTGAACTCCTGCATCACCGGCCGACACGGCAGGCGGTCGTTGCCCTGCTTGCCTCCGTATCGATAGCCCAGCTCGACCATCCGCCGAAGGCCGTCGCCCTTGTAACCGATCCGCACCCAGGGCAGGAGCAGCTCGGCGACCACAGCGGCATCCCGACCGGTGACGGACAGGCCGAGAAGCCGGCGGTGGCCGTCGCGTCCGCTGTTCCAGTAGTGAGCGTGCACCCCCAGGTCGGCAAGCATGGAGTAGATCTGGCGCACCAGTACGTCGCTGGTGCTCACGAAGACCATTTCCCGGTAACGCTTGCGGATGTAGCCGTCACCATCGAAGAAGCCAGCGAGGAACGGCGCCCACGCGGAGCGGTCTTCGAGCACGTCGTCGGGCACGCGCTTCGCGTGACTGAGTGGCATGCCGGCCTCGAGCAGACCCTCGTGCCTTGCGAATGTGAGGATGTGCTGGTCGCGATGGTGGGGATTGCTTGCTTCGCGCTTACCTCGGGAGGCGTTCAATCCGTTCGCTATGGCCCATCCGTGGGCGACGTCGAGCGGTTCGACGTCGCACATGTGCAGCCGTACGCGACCATCCGCGTCACGAGACCGATCGACGGCGAAGCCTTCAGCCACCACGAGCCCACGGACATAGTCGTACAGGTCACCGCCCGATGCGGGTGCCGCCCAGCGGCGCGCCCCGTACGCGACAGTGAGATGGCCGGTCAGGTCCTGAGCTTCCACCCACCGGACAGCCAGGTCCTCATCCACCACGCGAAACCGCTGTCCGGGCGTCACGACCATGGTGTGGCCGTTGCTCCACGTGACCCGGACCAGGTTCGACTCCGGGTTCCGATAGACAGCGGTCACCGGGACGGCAACCCCGTCGCCGTCCCGCACGAGGTCACCGATGTCGACACCCTCGATCGGTCGCAGGCCCTCGGGCGTCGAGACCAGGGTCCCGGCGACGAAGCAGTCGCCGACGATGCGGGCGGACTTGACGTGCCCCCGGTCGGGGCGGTGCCCCTGCTCGTGCATCGACCAGAGGATGCGCCGGTGCACCGGTTTGAGGCCGTCGCGGGCGTCGGGCAGGGCCCGGGAGTGGATCACCGAGAAGGCGTACTCCAGGTAGGAGTCGGAGACCTCGGTGACCAGCGGGTTGTCGAAGACCCGCGCGCCGGCCTGGTCGAAGGCGGACAGGTCCACCTTGGCGCGGTCGTCCTTGCGGCGTGCCATCGTTCAGCTCACTTCCCGGCGAGTGGTGGCGGGTGCGGTCATGCGTCGATCGCCTCGCGGTCGACCCGGTCGGCGGAGTCGATCAGCCAGTTGCGGCGCGGCTCGACCTTCTCCCCCATCAACAGTTCGAGGATCCGCTCGGCGGCGTCGACGTCGTCGAGGGTGATCCGGCGGACCGCCCGGGTGGCCGGGTTCATCGTGGTCTCCCACAGCTCGTCGGCGTCCATCTCGCCGAGGCCCTTGAACCGCGGGATCGGGGTGACGATCTGCTTGCCGGCCTTCTCCAGCTTGCGGACCGTCGCCTCCATCTCCGCCTGCGTGTAGGTGTAGATGGTCTGCGGGTTGCGCCCCCTGGTGGTGATCTTGTGCAGGGGTGGCATCGCCGCGTAGAGCCGGCCGGCCTCGATCAGCGGTCGCATGTAGCGGGCGAAGAGCGTGATCAGCAGGGTGCGGATGTGCGCGCCGTCCACGTCGGCGTCCGCCATGATCAGCACCCGGCCGTAGCGCATCGCCGACAGGTCGAACGTGCGGCCGGAGCCGGAGCCGAGCACCTGCACGATCGCGGCACACTCGGCGTTGTCGAGCACCTGCTGGAGGCTGGCCTTCTGCACGTTGAGGATCTTGCCCCGGATCGGTAGGAGCGCCTGGTATTCGGCGGATCGGGCAAGTCGACCTGTCCCGAGGGCGCTGTCCCCCTCCACGATGAACAGTTCGCTGCGATCGATGCCAGCCGCGCGGCAGTCGACCAGCTTGGGCGGCATCGACGCGCCCTCCAGGGCGGTCTTGCGCCGGGCGGCGTCCTTCTGCTGCTTCTGGGTCAGCCGCACCCGGGCCGCGTCGACGATCTTTTGGAGGACCGTACGCGCCTCGGCCTTGGTCCTCCGGTCCTCCAGCCATGCCTTCAGGTGCTGCTCGACCAGCACCTGGACCACCTTGGTGATGCCGGCGGTCGAGAGCTCGTCCTTGGTCTGCGAGGTGAACTGCGGCTCCGGGATCCGGACGTGCACGACCGCGGTCATGCCCTCCAGGACGTCGTCCAGGGTGGGCGGGTCCTCCTTGGCCTTGAGCAGGCCACGGGTGTTGCGGACGGCGTCGGCGAGGGTACGTGCCAGGCCCCGCTCGAAGCCCTTGCGATGGGTGCCGCCGTGGGCGTTGCGGATGGTGTTGGTGAAGCACTCGACGGTGCGCTCGTAGCCGGTGCCCCAGCGGAAGGCCACCTCGATCTCGGCCCGACGCTGCACGTTGGACTGCATGACCCCGTTGGCGTCGGCGGCGTTCTCCCGGTAGGCGCCCTCGCCGGTGACCATCAGCATGCCGGAGACCGGCCGGTCGCCGGCCGGGGCGAGGAACTCCACCATGTCGGTCAGACCGTCGGGGTAGTGGAAGCGCTCCTCGGTCGGCTCCTCGCCGGTGTGGTCGCGCAACGTGTAGCTCACGCCCGGCACCAGGAACGCCGTGTTGCGCAGCTTCATCCGCACGGCGTCGACGTCCAGCGTGGCGCCGGTCTCGAAGTAGCGGTCGTCGCGCCACCAGCGGATCGAGGTGCCGGTGCGCTGGCCGCGCTTCATCGCGCCGACGACCTGGAGCCCGGGGCCGGGCGTGAACGCGGCGTCGGGGCCGTCGCCGTCGAAGATCCCCGGCACACCGTGCCGGAACGACATCGCGTGGACCTTGCCGCCCCGCCGGACGGTGACGTCGAACCGGCGGGATAGCGCGTTGACCGCCGAGGCGCCCACGCCGTGCAGACCGCCGGAGGTCTTGTAGCCGGAGCCGCCGAACTTGCCACCCGCGTGCAGTCGGGTGAGCACCAGCTCGACGCCGGAGATGCCGGACTTGGCGTGCACGTCGGTGGGAATGCCCCGCCCGTCGTCGTCGACCTGGACCGAGCCGTCGGCGTGCAGCGTCGCCTCGACCTTCGTCGCGTGGCCGGCGACGCCCTCGTCGGTCGAGTTGTCGAGGATCTCGTTGACGAGGTGACCCACGCCACGGCTGTCGGTGGAGCCGATGTACATGCCGGGCCGCTTGCGGACGGCGTCCAGCCCCTCGAGGTGCGTGAGGTCGTCGGCCCCGTACAGGGTCTCAGGCTCTGCGGTCAACTGGTCGTACTCCCAGGTCTCGGCGGTGTGGTGCCGCGTCCGACGTCATCGGTCGGCCCGCGCGCCGCAGCGAGCCTAACCGGGAGATGCGACAGGACGACGGCGCCCCGCAGCGGGGCGCGCCCCTCGTCGCGGCTCGGGCCGGGGTGGCATGGTCGCGCGTTCCGTCCGGTTCCGGCGCCTCGGCGCGCCGTGCCCGGTTTGCGAACGGGTCGGCTGCCGGCGGGTCCACCTGGACAACAACGGCACCGTGGCCGGCCTTCCCGGCGCGGCGCACGCGCCACGGCACGGGCTTTCCCCACGCGCCACGGCACGGGAGTTCTCCCCGCGCGCCGGATGGCCCGCGTCGTCGACCGCCGACCGTCGTCGCCGTCCGAACCCGAGATTCACGGACGGTCGGCCGCGTACCGGGTGGGGCGCGGCCGGCGTCGGCCCCGGCAGCCGGGTGAAGGCCGGTCGGCGCACCGGGACGGAAGTGTCCTCCATCGAAAGATCTTGTTACGGATCATTGACGTCCGTCGCATTGAAATGATGTGATCTCGCCCTCAGAGGATCTTTCATATTTCGATGGACAGATGGGGGACGTCATGTCCAGGTTCCGTCGTACCACTCTCGCTGCGGCGCTCGCCGTCGCCGCGGCCGCCCTGTCGACCGCCGTCGGGCTGCCGGCCCCGGCCTCGGCCGCCCCGCCCACCGCCGCCGTGGCGCTCGGCGACAGCTTCATCAGCGGTGAGGGCGCCGGGGCGTACACGCCGGTGGTCGACGCCAACGGGGCCGCCCAGGGCTTCCCGGGCTGGACCGCCCCGAACAACAACGCGTTCTTCTGCCACCGCTCGGCGAACGCGTCACTGCACCGGGCCAGCCTGCCGGGCATCCAGGACCGGTTCAACCTCGCCTGCTCCGGCGGCCAGCCGCACGACATCGCCACCGCCTCCTCGGCCCGCGCCAGCGGTCGTCAGGTGGCCGCCCAGCTCGACCAGCTCCGCGCGGTCGGCCGGACCCACGACATCGACCTGGTGCTGCTCGGGCTCGGCTCGAACAACAGCTCGTTCACCTTCGGGGACGTCGCGGTGAAGTGCGCCAACCGGTTCATCGCCGACGCCTGGACCGGCTGGTGGGAGTTCTGGGCCTACCTGGGCGGCCCGGTGGAGCAGAAGCCCTGCACCGACGCCGACCTGGCCACCGCCGCCCAGTGGAACGCCGCGACCGCGGAGACCACCTCGGCCGTACGCCAGCTCCTCACCACGCTGCGCGAGATCGACGCCGACGGTCAGCACCGGATCGTCTTCCAGGACTACACCAACCCGCTGCCGCTCGACCTCGCCCCCGGGTTCCACGAGGAGGACAGCCGGGACGACACCAGGGACAAGTTCCGCGCGCTGGGCGCCGAGCGGTACGCGGCCGGCTGCCCGATCCACCGGGCCAGCCTGTTGCCGGGGCACCGCTTCTCGCAGGGGCTGGGCACGCTGGTGAAGTCCACCCGGGACACCCTGGCCGCCGAGTTCCCGGGCGCGGACCTGGTCTACCTCAACGTGCAGCGGGCCTTCGACGGCGCCCGGCTCTGCGAGTCGGCGACCAGCCCGACCGGAGCCCTGGCCACCCCGATCCGGCTCCAGGACAACCCGCCGAACGGCGTCTTCGTCACCAGCCTCGCCGGCAAGGACAAGATCGCCATCCAGCGGATCGCGAACACCTGCGTGAGCTACTTCCAGACCTGCCAGGAGTCGTGGCACCCGAACGCCGCCGGCCACCAGGTGCTCGGGCAGTGCCTGACGGGCGCGGCCAGCACCGGTGCGCGGTCCGTGGCCTGCGTCCGCGCCGGGGACGGCTCGATCACGGTCTCCTGACCACGACCGCGTCCCGGAACCCCGCGCCACCCGGCGCGGGGTTCCTCGCGTCCGGAGGCGGGTGAACCCCGCCCGACGCCCGCCGCCAAGGGGCAGCCGGTCGTGAGCGGGCCGGCCGGGCCAGTCGCGGGCGGGCCGGGGCCAGTCGGACGGGTGCGGCGGGTCAGTCGCGGGCGGCCACGCCGAGCACGTGCGGGGCCGCGGGACTGGGCAGCGAGGTCTCGGGAAAGCGGAACCGCCCCAGCTCGGTGACGGTGAAGCCCGCGGCCCGGATCGCGGCCACCGTGTCGCGGCCCGTGTGGCAGCCGCCGCAGAGCAGCGGCCAGAGGGTCGCGTCGACCAGCCGCTGCGCGCGGCGCAGGCCCGGCGTCTGCGCGCGTACGTGCTCGAAGAAGCGCAACTGCCCGCCGGGCCGCAGCACCCGGCGGGCCTCGCGCAGCGCGGCGGCCTGGTCGGCCACCGAGCAGAGGACCAGGGACAGCACCACCGCGTCGGCCTCGCCGTCGGGCGCCGGCAGCGCCTCGGCGAGTCCGTCGACCACCTCCACCGGGACGGGCGCCCCGGCCGCCGCCTCCCGGGCCGCCGCCCGGAGCCGGGGTTCCGGCTCGACCGCGAGCACCCGCTCGACCGTGCCCGGGTAGTGCGCGAAGGTGCGACCGTTGCCGGCACCGACCTCGACGACCCGGCCCGCGAGGCCGGCGACGAGCCGCCGCCGGTAAGTGGCCGCGCCGGCGCGGTCCATCGCCACGCTCGCCCGCTGGAACACCCGGGCGAACACCGGGTGGGAGACCGCGCCACGGGACATCGTCACTCCTCAGACCGGATCGGGTACGGCTCCCCGGGGCGGCGGCGCGGCGGGCGCCGGCCGGGGGCGGGGCAGGCCGAGGGCGAGCAGCGCCGGGCCGGCGGGCCCGTCGACGAGCCCGCCGAGGGTCACCCCGTCCAGTACGGCGAGGAAGGCGTCCCGGGCCCGGCGCAGTTCGCCCCGCAGCCGGCAGGCCGCGCGCAGCGTGCAGGCCGGCTCGTCGCAGGACACCACCTCGTCGTCGCCCTCGAAGGCCCGCACCACCCGCCCGACCGTGACGTCCCCGCCGCCCTCGGCGAAGGCCACCCCGCCGGCGCGACCCCGGATGGTGACCAACACCCCGAGTCGCTGCAACCGCTGCACCACCTTCGCGACGTGGTTGCGGGGCAGGTCGAGCTGGTCGGACAGCTCGTCCACGGTCATCCGCCGCGGGCTCGCGGCGGCGAGCATGGCGATGCGCAGCGCCATGTCGGTGGACCGGTTGAGCTTCACGTTTCGACCCTAGCCAGCCCGGTCGACCCCGCACCACGGCCGACCGGGCCCGGAGTGTGATCCGGGCAACCCTCGACCCGGGACCTTCGGCCCTAAAGAGGTATTTCCAATACCTGTTTTGCTGGCGGGGCCCGAGCGGTTCAGCCCAGAAGGAGACAGTCGTGCTCTCGGAATCCTCAGCAGCAGTGGTGACGGCAACCCTGCCCGCCGTGCAGGCCCACGGTGAGGCCATCACCGGCCGGTTCTACCAGCGGATGTTCGACGCGCACCCCGAACTGCTCGACATCTTCAACCGCAGCAACCAGGCCACCGGCACCCAGAAGGCCGCCCTCGCGGCGGCCGTGGTCGCGTACGCGGAGCACCTGACCGGCGGCAGCAGCGCGCCGTGGGGCCCGATCCTCGACCGCATCGCGCACAAGCACGCCTCGCTGGGCATCACCGCCACCCAGTACACGATCGTCGGCCGGCACCTGCTCGCCGCCGTCGGCGAGGTGCTCGGCGACGCCGTCACCGGCGAGGTCGCGGCGGCCTGGGACGAGGTCTACTGGCTGCTGGCCTGCGAGCTGATCGCCCGGGAGGCCCGCCTCTACACCGTGGCCGGGCTGGCCGAGGGCGAGCCCGTCTGGCGGGGTTGGCGGGTCACCGGCCGGGCCACCGAGGCGCTGGACGTCGTGTCGTTCACCCTGGTCCCGGCCGACGGTGGCCCGGCACCCACCTTCGTCCCGGGCCAGTACACCTCGATCGCCGTCGATCTGGACGGCGGGCGTGGGCAACAGATCCGCCAGTACAGCCTCTCCGGCCGCCCGGGAGCCGACCACTGGCGCATCACCGTCAAGCGGGTACGCGGCATCGGCGACGCCCCCGACGGCGTGGTCTCCACGTTCCTGCACGAGCACGTGGGGGTCGGCGACACCCTCCGGCTCAGCCCGCCCTTCGGCGAGGTCAGCGCGGTCCCCGGGGAGGGCCCGCTGCTGCTGGTCAGCGCGGGCATCGGCCTGACCCCGGCGATGGCCGCGCTGGAGCACCTGGCCGCCACCGAGCCGCAGCGTCCGGTGGTGCTGGTGCACGCCGACCGGGCCGGCGCGGCGCACGCGTTCCGCGGCGAACTGCCGCGCCTGCACGCCGCGCTGCCCAACCTGCGCACCGCCCTCTGGTACGAGGACCTCACCGACGGCGAACTGGCCGGGGTGACCGCCGAGGTGGCCGCCGGCCGGGTCGACCCGGCGCTGATCCCGCTCACCCCCGACGCCCACGTGCACCTCTGCGGGCCGCTGCCGTTCATGAACGCGGTCCGGGGCGGCCTGCTGCGCCGGGGGGTGCCGGTGGAGCGGATCGCCTACGAGGTCTTCGGGCCGGGCATGCTGCGCGACGACCGCGCCTGACCGGCTGTCGCGGATTGGTGACGGGCGGTGGGACGGTTCGCCCCGCCGCCCGCCGGTGTCTCCACAGCGGACCTATCGCCCCGTCCGGACAACCGCGCGGGCGGCGGTTAGGAGGAAAGGTCGGGGGTAGGGACTCCTTCGGCGGGGTCCGGAGGCGGCGAGGAGACGCCCGGGATCGTCCGGTTCCCGCCGACCGGGCCGGCCGATGGAGGAAGCACATGCGTATCGCGATGATCTCGGAACACGCCAGTCCGCTCGCCGCCGGAGCGGCCGACGGTTCCGGCGGTCAGCACACGCACGTGGCGGAGCTCGCCGCCGCCCTGGTCGGCGAGGGGCACGACGTGCGCGTCTACACCCGCCGGGACTCCACCGCCCAGCCCGAATCCGTGGGCAGCCCGGACGGCTACCAGGTGTGCCACGTGCCGGCCGGTCCGGCCCTGCGGGTGCCGAGGGACGAGTTGCTGCCGCACATGGGCGAGTTCGGACGCTGGCTCGCCGGCCAGTGGCGCGACGGCGACTGGGCGCCGGATGTGGCGCACGCCCACTTCTGGACGAGCGGGCTGGCCACCCTGCACGCCGGTCGGCGTACCGGGGTGCCGGTGGTGCTGACGTACCACAGCCTCGGCTCCGTGAAGCGGCGGCCGCAGGGCGCCCGGGAGACCAGTCCACCGGGCCGGGCCGGCTACGAGCGGGCCCTGGGCCGGGCCGCCGACCGGGTCATCGTGCAGACCCAGGACGAGATCGGCGAACTGGTCCGCCTCGGCGTGCCCCGGTCCCGGATGGCGCTGGTCCCCGCCGGGGTCGACCAGGAGCTGTTCCGTCCCGACGGGCCCGTCGCCCCTCGCGACCCGGCCCGCCCCCGAATCATCACCGTCGGCCGGCTGGTGGAGCGCAAGGGCATCCAGGACGTCATCCGGGCCCTGCCGGCCGTGCCGGACGCCGAGTGCGTGGTCGTCGGCGGCCCGCCGGCGGAACTGCTGCCCGCCGACGGCTTCGCCCGCCGGCTGCGGGCGCTCGCCGAGTCCTGCGGGATCGCCGACCGGGTGAAGCTGCTCGGCGGGCTGCCCCGGGCGGAGCTGGGCCGCTGGTACCGCTCGGCGGACCTGCTGGTGGCCGCCCCCTGGTACGAACCGTTCGGGCTCACCCCGCTGGAGGGGATGGCGTGCGGGGTGCCGGTGGTCGGCACGAACGTCGGCGGGATCGCGGACACCGTGGTCAACGGCCTGACCGGCGACCTCGTGCCACCCCGCGACCCCCGTGCCCTCGGCACCGCCGTCCGCCGGCTGCTCGCCGACAAGGTGCGTCGCTTCGCGTACGCGACGGCGGCGCTGGACCGGATCCGCAACCGGTACTCGTGGAAGCGCTGTGCCGAGCAGCTGAGCACGGTCTATGCCACGGTCAGCACCGTCGGCCGTCCCGCTCCGGCGGTGGCGTGACACGGCCCGGGCCGATGGCCGGCGGCGGCGGGTGACGCGCACCACCCCACGGTTACCCGCCGGTAGCCTCGGGTCGTAGCCTGGGGCGATGAACGCGACGGGGGAATACCGGCAGGAGTTCGTCGAGGTCGACGGGGCCCGCATCGGCCTACAGGTGTGTCCCGAGCCGGACGGCGTCGACGACGCACCGCTGGTGCTGGTCACGCCCGCGATGGGCGTCCGGGCGCGCTACTACCGCCCGTTCGCCGCCGAGCTGCGTGCCGCCGGCCTGGCCGTGGCGGTGGCCGACCTGCGCGGCACCGGGGAGAGCACCCCGAAGCCGAGCCGCGCCTGCCGGTACGGCTACCCGGAACTGGCCGCCGACGTGGGCGCCACGCTGGCGGCGCTCAAGGCCCGGCGGGACGGGCGGAAGACCGTGCTGCTCGGGCACTCCCTCGGCGGGCAGGCCGCGCTGCTGCACCTCGCCGTGCACGGCGCGCACGACGTCGACGGGCTGGCGCTGGTCGCCGTCGGCGTGCCGTGGTGGCGCAGCTACCCGGGCCTGCGCGGGTACGGCGTCCTGCCGTACACCCAGGGGATCGCGGCGACGGCCCGGCTGCTCGGCGTCTGGCCGGGCTGGGGCTTCGGTGGCCGACAGGCGCGCGGGGTCATCCGGGACTGGGCCCACACGGCGCGGACCGGGCGCTTCCCGCACCTGGACGGGGTGGACGCCGAGGCGGCCGTGCGGGCGCTGCGCACCCCCGTGCTCGCGGTCAGCGTCGACGACGACCAGTACACCCCGCACGAGACGCTCGACCACCTGTGCGCGAAGCTGGCCGCGGCGCCCGTCGCCCGCGAGCGCTACACCGCGGCGCAGGCCGGCGCCCGGATGGACCACTTCACCTGGGTACGCGCGAGCACGCCGCTGGCGGCCCGGGTGGCCCGCTTCGCCGCCGACCTGCCGGCCCGCTGACCCGCCCCCCTCCCCGGGCGACGGCCCGCCGCCCGGGGAGGCGCGCTCACTCGTCGGCGTCGAGGGGCACCATCTCGCCCTCGAGTTCCACCCGGATCTCGCCGTGCTCGGCCGGCGGCGGCACCTCGGCGGTGGTCCTGCTCAGGTCGTTGTCCGGGTGTTTCAGCACCTGATCGGTCGAGGCGGTCTTCTCCCGGCTCTCCTCGGGCTGCGACATCCGCTTCCCCTCTCGCTCGGATCGTCCGTCCGGCGATCTACCCGCCACCGGCCCACCGACTCCCCCCGCCCCGTCCCGATCACCGGCCCACCGGCCCCCACGGACGGCTCCCGCCACCGGAATCCGCGTCTCCGCGCCGTTTCAGCAGGTGACGGGCGGGATTAGCCGACCGGGCGGCGGGTAAGCCGCACCGCCCGACACGGTGGAAGGGGATCAGATGTCCGAACGGCACACCGCACTGCGCTCGATGCACGATCTGGGACTGGCAGCCTGGTTCGGGGGCTCCCTCATGGGCGCCTTCGGCGTCAACGGCGCGGCGGCACAGATGAACGACTCCACCCAGCGGTTGCCGATGGCCTCGGCCGGCTGGGCCCGGTGGACCCCGGTGAACGCCGCGGCGATCGGTACCCACCTGGCGGGGGCCGTCGGGGAACTGGTGACGGAGAGCCCACGGGTGGCCGCCCAGTCGGGGGTGGCCCGGGCCAGCACGCTGAAGACGGCGTTGACGGTCAGCGCGCTGGCCGTGACGGGCTACAGCCGGCTGCTCGGCATGAAGCTGGAGAAGGCCGGCGGGCCGCCGGTCGAGGGCGTCACCGAGCCGAACTCGCACACGCCGTCGAACGTGGCGTCGTGCCAGCGGCAGATGCGGATGCTCCAGTGGGCGGTGCCGGCGCTGACCGGGGCGCTCATCGTGGTGACGGCGTACATGGGCGAGCAGCAGAAGCCCGGCGAGGTGTTCCGGGGGATGCTGGAGCGCGTACGCGGGGTGCGGCACGCGCCGAAGGGGATGGGCGCGCTCATGGCGATGGGCGCGGCCACGCAGAAGCGGATGGCGAAGTCCGGCAGCTGCTGACCGGGCGTACCAGCGAACGGGCGTCCCGCCGGCTCCTCGGCGGCGGGGCGCCACTGCGCGTGCCCCGACCGCCGGGGCCGTCGCCGCCTCTTCCCGCACCGGATCGCCGGGGTACCGGCGAGGCATGACCGGCCCGGGCGCGGGCATTCGGGGCCGGTACCGGCGGACCGACCAGCGAGGTGGCCATGACGGCAGGAGACGGACGCGGCGGGGACCGACGCACACCGGAGTCGGTCGCCCCATGGGTGACCAGGGACGGGCTGGACGCGGAGCCGCCGTGGGGCACCGGCGAGGACGACCCCATGGACGAGGGCAGCGAGGAGACCGCCGTGCCGCAGGGGCGGCGCGGGGAGCGGCGAGCCGGCGAGCCGGCGGAGGCGTCCGGCCCGACCGGGCGGCACGGCCTGGGCTCGGTCGAGACGACCCCCACACGGCCTGCGGGCCCCGGCGCGCCGCCGGACCCGGCGCCGGCCCGGCGGTCCTTCCCCGACGCCGCCGACGTCGAGGACCGGACGGAGGACGCGCTGCGCACCAGGGGGCGACGCTCCTGACCGGGCACGCCGGACGGCGCGGCCGGGACGAATCCCGCCCCGGGCGGTCAGGCGCCCCCTGCGGCGCGCAGCAGTCGGAGTTGACCGATCTCGGCCACGTTCTTCATCAACTCGGCGTTGACCCAGCCGAGCATGTCCGCCACCGTGTACCCGTCGTCCTGCGACGGGAACGACGCGGTGCCGTCGAGGTCGGCGTCGGTGAGGCGGTCGAGCTGGCCGAGCCACTCGGCGCGCAGGCCCCGCAGCCAGGCGACTGTCGGCTCGCCCGCGCCCGGCCAGCCGATGTCGGTGCGCTGCCGTGGGGGCCGTCCCTCGAGATGGTCCGAGGCCACCGTCCACCACCAGCCGATGTGCCACGACAACCAACCGATCGTCGGGACCGGAATCGGGTCGGGTTCGGTGTCGGCCCAGTCGGGTGTCCAACCGCCGTCGGGGCCGCGACGCACCGTCCAGCAGAGCGCGGACGGTTCCCAGAGGAAGTCCGCCGCCTCGATGCGTTCGAGGTGGTATTCGAACAGCGACCACGTCAGGTCGAACTGCCGGCGCAGGAGCGCACGGGTGGCTATCGGCATCCGGCGATGATGCCGCAGCCCGACGGCCCCGGTCGACGGAATTTGCCCCCGGACGGTCCACGGGGACGCCCCGAACCGGGCAGCGGCCCCGAGGATCCGTGCGGGTGGGGCACCGGGGGTCAGGAGGGCGAGGCGGCTCCCGCCCGTACCGCCCGGTTCCGTCCCGCCGGTCGTACGTCCAGCAGCTCCGCGAGCCGGGCGGCGTCGCGCTGGGCCTGGTCGTCGCAGCAGTTGTTGAACAGCACGTGCAGTTCCCCCGCCTGCCCGGCCAGCTCGACGAGCAGCTCCGACCAGCGGCGGAGTTCCTCGTCGCCGTACGCGTAGCGGAACTTCTCCTGCTTGTCCCCGGTCTCCCAGGCGGCGCTGTGCCCGTGGAACCGGACGATCGCCAGCTCCGCCGTGGCGAAGAGGATGGGCGGCACCGACGACGGATGCCCCTGCGGCATGTCGACGCAGACGAACGACAGCTCGCGCTCCCGCAGGAACGCGAGCGTCTCCACCGCCGCCGGGCCGTCGAACCAGGACCCGTGGCGTAGCTCGACGGCGACCCGCCACGGTCGGCACCGCTCGGCCAGCTCGGCGATGCGTCGCTGGGCGGCGGCCCCACGGGCCAGCCACGGTGGAAGCTGGAGCAGCACCGCGCCGAGCCGGTCGGCCGCCGCGATCGGGGCCAGCGCCGCCCGGAACCGGTCCCACAGCTCGTCGTACGTGGCCGCCGGAAGGTCCCGCCGGCGGATCCGGGCCGGGCCGCCGGCCGGTCGCAGGTCGCGGGGCAGCGCCGCCACCGGTGTCGGGTGGCCGGTGAAGAGGCTGAACGCCTTGACGTCGAAGGTGAAGCCCTCGGGGGTGGCCTCGACCCAGCCCTGTGTCGTCTCGGGCACGGGCACCGCGTAGTAGGAGGTGTCCACCTCGACCAGGGGGAACCGCCCGGCATAGAAGTCGAGGCGGCCGGCCGGGGTGTTCGCCGCGCGCGGATACCAGCCCGAACGCAGCAGCATCCGGTCCGCCCAGGACGAGGTGCCCACCTTGATCACACCCATGTGTCCAGTGCACCGCGAACCGGACGGAACGGCAACCGCTGGCGGAGAGCGGGCACGCGGGTTCCGTTCCTGTCGGTGGCCGGCCCTGTTCCGGCTCGCGTCCGAAGGGCCCTGCCCGGCTTTGTGCCGGTCGGTCGTCACCCGGGCCCGTGTGACGACCCGGCGGCCCGTGGCGCTGAGGAACACGAGATGAAAGCACACCGGATGGACCAGGAGACCGTCGAGCGGATGCTCGGCGAGCCTGTCGTCGGCCCGCACGGCGGTCCGCGGCCCATCGCGTCGCTGTTGACGGCGCTCCGCGCCGCGCCCCGCTCCGGCGAGCTGGCCGGGGAGGAGGCGGCCGTACGGGCCTACCGGCTGGCCAGGGCCGGGAGCACTGCCGTGCTGCCGGGGTGCCGCCGCCCCGCCCTCGCGAGGTTCGGCGTCCGCGCCGCGCTGGTCGGTGCCGCCCTCACCCTCACCGGCGGAGCGGCCCTCGCCGCCACCGGGGGCACGCTGCCCCACCCGCTACGCCGTCCGGCGGACGCCACCGCCGCTCCCGCGCCCGCCCCCACCGTGCCCGCCCCCACCGTGGGCACCTCCCCCACGGTGACGCCCGACCCCCCGTCCACCTCGGGCGGGCCGGACGGTCGGGCCACGCCGGAAGCGGCCGTACGGCAGTGGTGCCGGGCGTACCGGGCGGACGTCGGCGACAGACCGGGCCGTTTCCCGCACGACGCCGCCTACGGCGGCCTGGTCCACGCCGCCGGCGGCCGGAAGGAGGTGCCCGGTTACTGCGAGCGGGTGCTGGCCGACGAGCCGAGGAGCCCACGCCCGCACGACGAGCCGTCCCGCCGACCGGGCACCCGTCCGACCGGCCGACCGGCGGCCGAGCCGACCGTCCGGCGTTCCGGGCAGCCCACGGTGTCGCCGTCGGCCACGACCGCTCGACCGTCCCCTCCCGGCCCCTCCCACGTCGCGCCAGCACACGGGCGTCCCACCGCCGTTCCGGCCGGCGGCGACGCGGGCTGACACCCGGCCGCCGTACCCGCTCGGCGATCCCGGCCCGCCCCGCCATCCGCACAGTCAGTGCAGCCGGCGTCGGGAACTGCGCTCCCTTGG
The DNA here is from genome assembly GCF_040652795.1 of Micromonospora sp. NPDC048170. NCBI lineage: Bacteria > Bacillati > Actinomycetota > Actinomycetes > Micromonosporales > Micromonosporaceae > Micromonospora > Micromonospora sp. NPDC048170. The sequence continues at coordinate 198,372 of NZ_JBEZMR010000003.1, read as the reverse complement.
ACCCCGGTCCCGGCCGTACGCGTCGGCGAGCCCCCACCGGCCCGGGATGTCCAGCAGCTCCATCCGGCCGCTCCCCGGCGGCAGGGCCGGATCGACCAGCAGGTTTTCGCCGCACGGTTCGAGGCCGAGCAGGGTGGCCAACATCATCAGCAGCGCAGCGGAGGACCATGCCTGGGGGCGACCGGCGGCCGGAAGCTGGACCGGAAACGTGGTCAGCTGCCGCGGGTAGCCGGCGATCACCTCCGGCACCGAACCGCCGATCGTCCGCGCCACGTCGAGCACGCCGGCCGCGATCCGGGCCGCCTGCTCCTCGCGGCCGTAGCGGCGCAGCCCCGCGACGATCAGGGAGTTGTCCGACGGCCACACCGCCCCCACGTGCGAACCGAGCGGGTTGTACGGGCGCTGGCCGGCCGCGAGCGTCCGCACGCCCCACCCGGAGAAGAGCTCCGGGCCGACGAGGTGGTCGGCGACGGCGGCGGCCCGGTCGTCGTCGACGATTCCGCTCCAGAGCAGGTGCCCGATGTTGGACGTGAGCGTCTCGACCGGCGTGCCGTCGGGCTCCAGCGCCAACGCGTAGTGCCCCCGCTGCGGCAGCCAGAAGTCCCGGTTGAACCGCTGCCTCAGCTGCGCGGCCTGGTGTTCCAGTTGGTCCGCGTACGCCGGGTCGTCCCAGAACTCACGGGCCAGCCGGGCGCCGCGCCGCTTCGCGTCGTAGGCGTAGCCCTGGAGTTCGCACGTGGCGCGGGGCAGGCCGGCCTCGCGGCCGTCGCGATGGACGATCGCCCCCGGGGAGTCCTTCCAGCACTGGTTGACCGTGCCGTTTCGGGGGTCGCGGCACAGGTAGCGCAGGTATCCGTCACCGGTCAGGTCGCCGTACTCGTCGATCCAGTCCAGCGCCATCCGGGCCGGGTGACGCAGCTGCCGCACCAGCTCGGCGTCGCCCGACCAGCGTTCGTACTCGTCGAGCAGGATCACGAACAGGGGCGTGGTGTCGGCCGCGCCGTAGTAGAGCGCGCCCGGCTGCTCGCCGAACGCGGCGGCCTCGCCGTAGCGCAGCGCGGCCAGGATCTTTCCCGGCTCCTCGTCGTGCTCGTCGTCGAGCCGGCCGCCCTGGAGGAGGGCCAGCAGGCGCAGCGTCGGGGGTGCCAGCTCCGGGGTGAACGGCAGGGTCTGCAGACAACTGATCATCGCGTCCCGGCCGACCAACGTCATGGCCCACGGCAGGCCGCCCACCGGGACCGGGACGGTCGACGACAGCGGCTCGTAGCGCAGCGCGGCGAGGTCGCCGAGGCTGTCGCGGTACAGCGTGGTCAGGAAGTCGTCCTCGGCGACCAGTCGTGGCGCCCGGTCCAGCCAGTCCCGCAGTTCGTCGCGCATCCGCACGCGGACGTGCTGCTGGTAGGTCGTCAGGTCGGCCCGCATGTCGTGCCCGTGCTCGCCCAGGCCGACCATGGTCACGTACAGGCGGGTCTCCCACTGCCCGTTCGGCTCCACCCTGATCCGGAACGTCATGCCGTTGCGGTCGATCTCGGCCGGGGCGGTGCTGGAGACGACGACGTCGCGCCCGAACCGCTCCCGCCGGTAGCACAGCCTCAGCTCCCGCCGCGCCCTGTCGACGTCGATCGCGATGTCGCGGCGCCGGGGCTGACTGATCTCGGAGATGTCGGCGAAGTCGTTGCCGATCTCCATGCGGACGACGAGCTCCGCCGGCTGCGCCGAGTGGTTGAGCACGGTGAGCCGCTCGGTGAAGCTGTCGTCCAGGGAGCGGTGCCGGATCACCGAGACGTCGGCGTCGACGTAGTGGCTGGCCGTCCCGGGGACCAGGAAGAAACGGGTGTCGAAGTGTGACATGTCGTCCCGGGAGAGCGCCTTCAAGCGCTCGCCGTCCACGGTCAACACCCAGCGGGACAGGAACCGGGTGTCGAACGAGAAGAGCCCCACCGGCACCTGCGGGTCGGGCTCCATGTCCCCCTGCGCGTCACTGATCGCGAAGGCGTTGCCCGCCAGCACGTACACCCACTCCTGCTTCACCGGTGGGCGTCCTCTCCTCGGGCGGCCTCCCGCGGGTGCCGCGCGTCGGGCGGCCCGGGGAAGATGCGCCGCAGGAGCATGAACAGCCGGAAGTCGCCCCGCACGGTCAGTTCGTTGCGCATCAGCGCCGTGGCGGGGTGGATCCGCCCGGCGGCGATCCGGTCGAGGACCCGGCGGTCGGCGCGGACGACCAGGTCGGCGTCGTCGTCCGAGCGGGTCACCTCGACGTGCTGGTCGACGACCGTCAGATACCAGTGCTCGGTGCTGCCGACCTCCCGCACGTCGAGCCGCAGGGTGCCGTTCGTCGTCCCGGGCAGATCCGGGCGGCGGCCGGAGCCCAACCCCCGCAGGTACTCCGTCACCGACGCCGTCGTCGTCCCTCCCCACACCCCTGGCACGTTCTCAGCGACCCGGGTGAGACCGGTTCACCCGGACCGGGTGAACCGGAGGCCCGCCGACAGGCGTTTGACCTGCCGCTGAGCGGGCAGCCGACGGATGGAACCGGAAGCCGGAGAACAGGAGACGTCCCCATGCGCGCACTGCGGTTGCCGAACTGGAAGTCGGAACCCGAGCTGGTCGAGGTCGACGAGCCGACCCCGGGCCCGGGTCAGGTGGTGGTGAAGATCGGCGGCGCCGGCGCCTGCCACTCCGACCTGCACCTGATGCACGACTTCGAGACCGGCTCGGTGCCGTGGAACCCGCCGTTCACCCTCGGCCACGAGAACGCCGGCTGGGTGCACGCGCTCGGCGACGGGGTGACCGGGCTGACGGTGGGCCAGCCGGTGGCCGTGTACGGGCCGTGGGGCTGCGGCACCTGCGCCCGCTGCCGGGTGGGCGTCGACACCTACTGCGAGAACCTCGCCGCGGCGCCGGTGCCCGGCGGGGGCGGCGGCCTCGGCCTGGACGGTGGCATGGCCGAGTACATGCTGGTGCCGCAGGCCCGGCAGGTCGTGCCACTGCCCGACGGGCTCGACCCGGTGCTGGCGGCGCCGTTGACCGACGCGGGGCTCACCCCGTACCACGCGATCCGCCGTTCCTGGGCGAAGCTCGGCCCGACCAGCACCGCCGTGGTGATCGGCGTGGGCGGGCTGGGGCACGTCGGCGTGCAGATCCTCAAGGCCACCACCGCGGCGCAGGTGATCGCGGTGGACACCCGCGAGGAGGCGCTGAAGCTCGGCACGGAGTGCGGCGCGGACCTCACCATGCTCTCCGGCGAGGACACCGCCCAGGAGATCCGCCAGGCCACCGGCGGCCGGGGCGCCGACGTGATCCTGGACTTCGTCGGCGCCGACCCCACCCTCGCGCTCGGCGCCGCCGCCGCCCGCACCGTCGGCGACCTCACCATCGTGGGCATCGGTGGCGGTACGCTGCCGGTGAGCTTCTTCTCGGTGCCGTACGAGGTGAGCATCCAGACGACGTACTGGGGCAGCCGGCCGGAGCTCATCGAGGTGCTCGAACTGGGCGCCCGGGGCCTGGTCAAGCCGAAGACCAGCACCTTCTCACTGGAGGAGGCGGTCGTGGCGTACCGCAAGATGCGCGACGGCACGCTGGAGGGCCGGGCCGTCGTCGTGCCGTGACCACCGCGCCCCTAGGCTGATCATGTGGTCGCGGCGCTGGAGCTCTACCTGGACACCGACGCCACCCGACGGATCCGGGTGCTCTGGGACGCGCTGGAATCCGAGGGCGTGCAGAGCATGCGTTCGCTGCTGGAGCGGCGTCACCGGCCGCACGTCTCGCTCGCCGTCGCGCCCCGCTTCGATCCGGAGCGGGTCGCGGCGGCGCTGCACGGGACGGTGGTGGCGGCGCCGCTGCGGCTGAGCTTCCAGCACGCCGGGCAGTTCGTCGGCCGGGTGCTGTGGCTGGGCCCGACCCCCACCGCCGAACTGCTCGCGCACCACTCGCTGGTGCACGGCCGGCTGGCCGAGGCGGGGATCGGGCTGGTCGAGCACTACCAGCCGGGGCGCTGGGTGCCGCACTGCACGCTGTCGATGCGGGTGCCGAACGCCCTGATGGCCGCAGCGGTGCGCCGCTGCCTGGAGGTGCTGCCGCTGGAGGCGACAGTGGTCGGGGCGGCCCTCACCGACCATGCCCGGGGCATCTGCCACCCGCTGCCCTAGCCGACCGACGCCGACGATGTCGGTGCCGCCCCGTACGGTCTGCGGTCGTGAGTGTGACGAGCGATCCGTTCGGCTTCCTGGTCCTCGGTAACGTCGCCATCGCCGTGGCCACGGTCGACGCCCTCGACGAGCAGCGCCGCCGGCAGTTGGGCACCGAACTGGTGGCGCACGTGCGCCGGCGGCGCGACAACTGGTGGCAGGGCACCCAGGCGACGGCCCTGGCCGTTGCGGCCGTCGGCTGCCTGCCCACCGCGGCGAAGGTCGCCGAGCTGTTGGGCCGGCGCTCCGTGTTCCTGCGCTGCGCGGATCCGGTTCCCGTGATCGGGGTGGCCCGGCGGCGGGGCGTCACCTGGCTGCCGGAGCTGGCCCGCCGGCTCGCCGCCCGGCTCGACCGGACGGATCCGGCGGAGGGCTGGAGCTTCGTCGCGGACCTGCTCACCGCCGAGAACGTCCCGCCGCCCACCGACGACCTCTTCGTGGAGGGCTGGGTCGCGACGATGGCGTGGCCGCCGGAGCCGTCGCAGTCGCTCCCGCTGCTGGAGCGGCTGCGCGCGGATCCGTTCCTGGTCGCCCTGGTGCCCCGGCTGTTCGAGGTGGACGGCATCGGCACCCGGCTGCCGTCCACCGATTTCCGGGGCATCGAGGAGACGGGCCTGCCGGGTGCGCTGGCGATACTGGCCGGCGAGGGTCGGTTGGCCCGCGCGGAGCTGCTCGACGGGTGCGTCAGCCGGTTCCTACGCGGCGACCGGCTGGCCGCGCTGCGACCGTTCGTCGCGCTGCACGCCCTGCTCGCGCCCACCGCCGCCGAGATCGGCGAGCGGCGTGCCACCTACCTACGCCTGCTCGCCGACGCGCCCACGCCGGTGGCGACGCTGGCGCAGAAGGCGTTGCGGAGCCTGGACGACGTGGAGTTCGACGCGCTCCTCGACGCGTCCCGGGCCGTGCTGGCCCGGCCGGACAAGACACTGGTCCGCGCACAGCTCAGTTGGCTGGACCAGCTCGCCCGCCGGCACCGCGACCGGGCCGCCGAGGTCGCCGCCGTGCTCGCGACGGGCGTCGAGCACCCGGCGGGTGACATCCGCGACCGGTCCGGCGCGCTGGCCGCCCGGCACGGGCACCGGGCCGCCCCGCCCGTCGTGACCACCCCGGTGGGCGAGAGTCTCCCGCCGCCGTCCCCCGTCGCGCCGGCACCGGCACCGATCACCGACCCCGACGAACTGGCGGAGGAGGTCGTCGCAGGCCCCATCCGTTCGGCGCTGGTGCTGGAGCGGATCCTCGACGCCGTCGTACGCCTCGCCGGGAACGACCGGCAGCGGCTGGGCGCGGCCCTCGCCCCGGTGCTGCGCCGGGAGCCGGGCCGCTTCGGGGGCGGGGAACACCAGTGGGACCCGTGCTGCCTGTGCGGCCTCGTCGGCGACGTGCTGCACGCGGCCGCCGACCCGCTCGCGGCGGACGCCCGGCGGGCCCGGTGGGCCACCCCGCTGGCGGCCTGGCCGGGCGCCGTTCCCGGCGCGGCGGGCGAGGTCGCCCTCCCGACCCCGCCCGTCAATTCCCGGCTGCCGGCGCCGCAGCGCCTCCTGCGCGCCCGGCTCGCCGAGATCGGCAGCCTGGTCGGCGCACCGCACGCGGGCCTGCTCGCCGCGCCCACCCTCGCGAACGGCGCACTCGACCCGGCCACCCTCCACGAACGGCTGGCGCGCCTCGGCGACCGGGATCCGTGGTCGACGGACCTGACCCAGGCGCTGCTGCGGCTGCCCGCCGTCGTCGACGAGCCGCTCGCCGCCCGGGCCGCGGCGCTGCGTACCCCGGCGGGCGACCGGCTCGCCGCCTGGTTGCGTGGCGGCGGGCTGCCGCCTCCGACGCACCGGGTCGTCACCGTGCGACGTCGGTTGCCGCCCGACTGGAAGGCCCGCGGGCTGCCGCCCCAGCGGACGCACGTGGAACTCGCTGCGCCGGACGCCTTCGCCGATCCGCTCGGCCTGCTCACCGTGGGGCCGCCGACCAGCACGTGGCACGGCGACTGGGTGGCGTTCTGGCCGGCGGCGCTGCCGGGCTACCGGGGCCTGGTCGCCGCCCACGTGCTGCCGACCGTCGCGAGCGGCGCCGGCGACGGCGTCTCGGGCACCGCCGCCGTCCTGCCGTTGCTCGCCGAGGGCACCGGGACCGGCGGCCCGGCCCTCGACCTGGCGCTGGCCTACGGGCTCGGCTCCCGGCACCAGGCCGACCAGGTCGCCGCGCTGGACGCGCTGCTCCTGCTGGCCGCCAGCGGTGACCTCGATGCGGCGGCGGTCGGTACGCACCTCGGCACCCTGGCCGCCGACGGCGTGTTCCCTTCCTCCCGGGCGCTCCGGCCGCTGCGGGACGCGGCGGCGGCCGGTGCCCCGCTGACCGTCTGGCGTCTCCTCGCCGCGGCCCTGCCCGCCGTGCTCGCCGCGTCGCCCCCGCCGCGCGGCACCCCGGATCTGCTCACCCTGGCCGCCGAGACGGCCGACGCGACCGACGTACGGATCGGGGTGCCGGGCCTGGCGGACGTCGCCGCCCGGGGCGGTTCGCCCCGTCTGGCCACCGAGGCACGCCGGCTGGCCACGATCCTCGAGCGGTAGGGCGACAGGCCCGCCGGCCGTCCGCTCGTCGACGGCGGTGGCCCCGGGCACGCACCCAGTCGCCGGGCTCGCACGCGGACCCGGACCCGCCGCTTGTCCGCGTCACGCCCGGGGGTGGATCCTGGAAGGAATCGACAGATACGAATCTATGGAGGTTCGATGCGTCGTCTCCCGCTCGCCCTGCTCCTGCTCGCCGGGCTGCTGCTCGGTCCACCGGCGCCCGCCCACGCCGCCCCCGACCACGGCGGGGCCGCCCCCGACCAACACGCCGCCCGCGCCGCGGCCACGCTCGCGGAGGTCCGCACCGCCGGCACCGCCTGGGGGCTCGACCCCGCCACCGGACGGATGACCCTGACCGTCGACGACACCGTCTCCGCCCGGGACATGGCCGCGCTGCGGGCGACCGCCAGCCGGGCCGGTGCGGTACTCCGCCGGGAACCGGGTGAGCTGCGCATCCTCATCGCCGGCGGGCAGGCTATCTACGCCGGGGGCGGGCGGTGTTCCCTCGGCGCCAACGTCCGCAGCGGCACCACCTACTACTTCGTCACCGCCGGCCACTGCACCGCCGCCGCCTCCACCTGGTACGCCGACGGCGCACAGAGCACCGTCCTCGGCACCCGGGCGGGCAGCAGCTTCCCCGGCAACGACTACGGGCTGGTCCGCTACACCGGCCGGGTCTCCCATCCCAGCGCCGTCCACACCTATCCGGGGCTGCTCACCGTCCCCGGCGCCGGCAACGCGTACGTCGGCCAGGCGGTCTGCCGCAGCGGCGCCACGACCGGGGTGCGCTGCGGAACGGTCACCGGGCTCAACGCGACCGTCAACTACGCCCAGGGCAGCGTCTCCGGCCTGATCCGGACCAACATCTGCGCCGAGCCGGGCGACAGTGGCGGGCCGCTCTACGTCGCCGCCACCGGCGTCGTCCTCGGCATCCTCTCGGGAGGCAGCGGCAACTGCACCAGCGGCGGCACCACCTACTACCAGCCGATCACCGAGATCCTGGCCGCGTACGGCGTGACGATCCCCTGAGCCGGACCGCCCGCAGGCCGGCCCGACCCGCGTAACAGGTCGGGCCGGGCCGGTCGTCGGGGTCGAACTCCGTGAGCGGCGGCCCACAGTGGCGCTCAGGCGGCCCGTGGGGTGAGGAGGTAGTCGTCGGCGTCGGGGCTCCACCGCAGGTCGACGACGCCGCTGGTGGCGGCCGCCTTGCAGAACTGGAGGAAGCTGCGGTAGCCCAGCTTCTTCTCGCTGAAGTCGGGCCGCGCCCGGCGCAGCTGGTTCTTGAGACCGGAGAGGGCCACCGCCCCCTCGTCGCCGGCCAGGTCCGCCACCACCGAGCCGAGCAGCCCGAACGCGACCTCGCGGTCGCCGTGCTCGGGCAGGGAGACCTCGGGATCGCCCTTGGCGGGCCCCTCCCCCAGCTCGATGACGTTGTGCTGGGCGAGGTGCCGCAGAAGCTCACCGAAGGTGCGGAAGCCGTAGTCGGACTCGCTGAACGTCGGATCCTTGCGGAGCAGGGTGCGCTTCAACGTCGAGGCGGTCACCTCGCCGCTGGAGCTGCCCTGGAGGCCTGCGACGGTCTGGGCCACGAGCACGGCGAGGGTGTCGACGTCCCGGGCGGCCTCGTCGGGGGCCGGCAGAGGCTCGGGCTCCTGCTCCGGCTCGATCCGCGGCACGTCCGGGCTGGGCTGCCGGGCCGGGCGGCCCCGTCTGGCCCGGGCCGGGGGGATGTCGACGCCCTCCAGCCGGTCGTAGTAGAGGAACTCGTCGCAGGCGGGCGGCAGCAGCGCCGAGGTCGACTTCTCCACCCCGACGCCGATGACGCGCTTGTTCAGCTCGCGGAGCTTGTGCACCAGCGGGGTGAAGTCGCTGTCGCCCGTGCAGATCACGAACGTCGAGATGTAGCCCCGTTCGAAGGCCAACTCCACCGCGTCGACAGCCATCTTGATGTCGGCGGCGTTCTTGCGCGACGCCCCCATCCGCTGGGGTATCTCGATGAGTTCGACGTGCGACCGGGTGAGCATCCGCCGGTCCTCGTCGAAGTACGACCAGTCCGCGTACGCACGGCGCACCACCACCCGGCCGCGTTCGGCGAGCGCGTCGGCGATGGGACGGAGGTCGAAGGACGCGCCGTCGAGGTGGTCGCGTGCCCCGAGCGCGAGGTTCTCGTAGTCGAGGAACAGGGCGATTCGGTCCTCTTGATCCACGTGACCACCCTACGCCGCCGCCGGGCCGGCGACCGGCCACCCGACGGGCCGCGGGCGGCGATTCCCCTGCTGGCGGGCCGCCGGGACGATCGCGGGGGTAGTGCTGGGCATACCCCGGGACTACGCCCAGACGGCTGGGTCGGCGTCCTGGCCGCGATTAGCGTCTACGGCATGACGACAGCACCTGCGCGCCTGGCCGTGGCCCTGCGCCGGCCCGGATACCTGCTCTCCGCCTGGCCGTGGCGGGCGCTCGCCTACGTGGTCACCACCGTGCCGGTCGCGGGCGTGCTCTCGGTCGGGTTGCTCGTCGTCGGGGCGCCCATGCTGGCGGCCGTCAACGCCGCACAGCGGGGCCGCCCGGTCGAGCTTTCCCTCGTGCTGTTCCTGACCGTCGGCGCGCTGATGACGCTGGCGTCGGCCCCGGTCGTGAGCATCGCCGTGACCGCGGTCGAGCGGCAGCGTCTGGGCATCGTGGACCGGCGCCCGCTGCCCGACTACCGCTGGCGGGGCCTGGCCGCCCGTTACACCAGCGCCGCCGCGTGGCGGGAGGTCGCCCACACGTTCTGGCTGGGCGGCCTGGTGCCGCTGCTGTACTGGCTGTTCGCCCTGCTCGTGCTGCTCGACCTCACGCTGGTCGCCAGCCCGTGGCTGGCCGGCGACGCCGACGAGGTCATCGTGGTCTGGAGCACCGTCGACAGCCCCGGCGAGGCCGTCCCGTACGCCGTCGTCGGGATCCTGCTCGCCCCGGTGCTCTGGTACGGACTGGGGGCACTCGCCGCGGCCCAGGCCGCGATGGCGCGGTGGTTGCTCGGCGGGCCGGCCGACGGGGTGGCGCTGCGGGAGGTCACCCGGTCCCGGGCCCGGCTGGTCGACGCGTACGAGGCCGAACGCCGCCGCATCGAACGCGACATGCACGACGGCGCGCAGACGCGGCTGACCAGCCTCACCCTCCAGTTGGGCCTCGCCCGGCTGGACGTGCCCGAGGACTCGCCCGCCGCCGCTCCGCTCGCTGTCGCACACGACCAGGCCAGGAACCTGATGGTCGAGCTGCGTCAGATCGTGCAGGGCATCCGCCCGCAGAGCCTCACCGACCTCGGCCTGGCCGGCGCGGTACGGGAGTTGGCCGGCGAGGCCACCATCCCGGTCACCGTCCACACCGACCTCGGGCGACCACTGCCCGAACTCGTCGAGAGCACCGCCTACTTCGTGGTGTCGGAGTCGCTGAGCAACGTCCTCCGGCACGCCGGGGCGACCCGGGCCGAGATCCGGCTCGCCGTGGCCGGCGGCGCACTCGTCGTGGAGGTCTCCGACGACGGTCACGGCGGCGCCGACCCGGCGCGCGGCACCGGCCTGACCGGCCTCGCCGACCGGGTCGCCGCGACCGGTGGGCGGCTGCTGCTCGCCAGCCCGGCCGGCGGGCCCACCCTCGTACGCGTGGAACTGCCGTGCGACCGATGACGCGGGTCGTGCTCGCCGAGGACGAGGTCCTCCTGCGCGAGGGCCTCGTCGGCCTGCTGGCCAGGTTCGACTTCGAGGTGGTGGCCACCGTCGGCTCGGCGCCGGCACTGCGGGAGGCGGCCCGGGCGCACGAGCCCGACCTCGTGGTGACCGACATCCGGATGCCGCCCGGCCTGCGCGACGACGGTCTGCGCGCCGCCGTCGCCCTGCGCGACGAACGCCCAGGGCTGGCCGTCATGGTGCTGAGCCAGCACGTGCAGGCCGAGTACGCCTCCGCCCTGCTCGACAGCGGCGACGGCCGGGGCGTCGGCTACCTGCTCAAGGACCGCGTCGCCGACGTCGCCGACTTCGCCGGGCACCTGCGCACCGTCGCCGCCGGCGGCACGGTCGTCGACCCCGACGTCGTACGGCGGCTGCTGCACCGCCCGCGCGACCCGCTCGCGGCCCTGTCCGCCCGGGAGCGGGAGGTGCTGACGCTGCTCGCCGAGGGCCGCTCCAACGCCGCGATCGCCGCGGCGCTGCACGTCACCGAGGCGGCCGTCGGCAAGCACGTCGGCAACGTCCTGGCCAAGCTCGGCCTGCCGCCCAGCGACGACACCAACCGCCGGGTGCTGGCGGCCCTCACCTATCTGCGCGCCGGCCCGCCGCCCCGGTAGCCCGCGACGGCACGGGTCCTCCCCTGCCCGCCGGCCGGGCGGGCAGGGCCGGCTCGCCGAAAGTTGTGCTCCCGATCTCCCGGCGTTCACGCCCACACCGCTAGCATCGCTGTCCATGAATACGAGGAGTAGTACCCGCTCGGGGCCCAGAAGGCTGGCGATGGCGTTCGCGCTGGCCGTCGTGTTGGTGACGCCCGTTGCGGTGACGGCGGCGGCGTCTGCCGCCACCACCCTGACCGTGGCCCAGGCGCTCGCCGCGCAGGACGGTCGGACGGCCACCGTGACCGGCTACGTCATCGGCCAGCCCACCAGCAACACGACGGTGCTCAGGTCCGGCTTCACCTCGGACACCGCGATCGCGATCGCCGACACGGCGGCCGAGACCGGCACGAGCCGGATGCTCTACGTCCAGGTCACCGCCGCCTACCGGAGCGCCTTCGGGCTGCTCGCCAACCCGGGCCTGCGGGGCCAGCGGATCACCACCACCGGCACGTTGACCGCCTACTTCAGCCACGGCGGCCTGAAGAACCCGACGGCGATGACCCTCGGCGGCACCACGCCGTCGCCGAGCCAGTCAGCGACACCGACGCCCAGCCAGTCACCGACACCGACGCCGACCCCCACCGCGCCCGGCGGCGGGTACGACTCCACCTACTACGCCAACGCGATCGGCAAGTCCGGCCCGGCGCTGCGCAGTTCGCTGCACGCGATCATCAAGGTGCAGACGAAGCTCTCCTACGACCAGGTGTGGGAGGCGCTGCGGGACACCGACCAGGACCCGGCCAACAGCAACAACGTCATCCTGCTCTACACCGGGCGCTCCCAGAGCAAGACGAGCAACGGCGGCGGCGTCAACGACTGGAACCGCGAGCACGTCTGGGCCAAGTCGCACGGCGACTTCGGCACCGCCACCGGCCCGGGCACCGACGTGCACCACCTGCGGCCGACCGACGTCTCGGTCAACTCGACGCGTGGCAACAAGGACTTCGACAACGGCGGCAGCCCCGTCGCCGAGGCGCCGGGCTGCTACACCGACGCCGACTCGTGGGAGCCGCGCAACGCGGTCAAGGGCGACGTGGCCCGGATGATCATGTACATGGCGATCCGGTACGAGGGCACCGACGGCTGGCCCAACCTGGAGCTGAACCAGTCGGTCAACAACGGCTCCGCGCCGTACCACGGCAAGATGTCGGTGCTGTTGCAGTGGAACCAGGCCGACCCGCCGGACACGTTCGAGAAGCGCCGCAACCAGCGGATCTACGAGCGCTGGCAGGGCAACCGGAACCCGTTCGTCGACCACCCGGAGTGGGCGACCGCTATCTGGGGCTGACCCGCCACACCGGTGTGTCGCGGCCGGTCCTCCGTCGGGAGGACCGGCCGGCCGGGCAGGCGGTCCACTGCCACCTGCCGTGGCCCCCGCCGCACACGCCGCTCCAGAGCCGGGACCGCCCGGCGGAGGCATCCGGTGGCGGTAGGTGTACCGGCGCCCCGAGGGGGTATCCCGCGCGGTCGGAATCCGTCGGGCAGGGAGGTTCGCGGTGGAGAGTCGGGCCAAGGCGTTGGGCCACGGAATCCATCCCATGATGATCGTTTTCCCGCTGGGGCTGCTCGCCACGGCGGTGATCTTCGACATCCTGTACCTGATCACGGACCGCGCCGGATTCCAGATCTCCGCCGCGTACACCATCGGCGCCGGCGTCATCGGCGGCCTCCTCGCCGCGGTCTTCGGCTTCACCGACTGGCGGGCCATCCCGCCCGGCACCCGCGCCAAGCGGGTCGGCGCGATCCACGGCATCGGCAACGTCGTCGTCGTGCTGCTGTTCGCGGTGAGCTGGCTGGTACGGGCGTCCGCGACGAACTGGGAGCCGAACGCCCTGGCCCTGGCCTGCAGCTTCGTGGGCATCGTCCTGTCCGGGATGACGGCCTGGCTCGGCGGCGAACTGGTCGAGCGGCTGGGCATCGGTGTCAGCGACGGTGCCGGCGTCAACGCGCCGAGCTCCCTGTCCCGTCGTTCCACGGGCCGCGCCCGCGCCTGACCGGTCCACCTGGTGCGTGCCCCGGCGCGGCGGTCGGGCGGCCGGCGCGGCGGCGCTCAGCGCAGGCGGGCGTACGCCAGCGGCAGCGGGCTCGGCTGGCCGCTCCACGTGCCGGTCAGCACCACGCCGTCCGACGCGGTGCCGCCGTCGGGGCGGCGGACGACGGCCAGCTCCACGGAATCCGTGACGATGAGGGTGAGATCGCCCTCCACCACGCGGCGTACGGCCCCGAGCGCCGGGACCTCGGCGCCCCGGGTGCCGCTGCCGGCGATGGCCATCGTCGGATCGCGGTGCTCCCGCCGGCCGTCGACCTCGAAGAACTCCTCCGCCTGCCCGGCGTCGGCGAGCACGGCCGCCGCCAGCGTGGCGGCGTAGACGGGGTCGCCGCAGGCGTCGTAGACCCAGCGGAGACCGAGCACGGAGTGTTCGGTGGTGCCGACGAGGAAGTCGTCGCCGCCGTCCAGGGGTGCGCCACGGTACGTGAGCGGGACCTGGTGGATCGGCCCGTCGCCGGCCCTGAGGAGCAGCGTCTCGACGCCGACGGCGCCGGCCGGGTCGTCGAAGCGGTACGCCGCCACGCGCGCGACGTCGGGGTCGGCCGGCCCCTCGTACCACGGTCGGCCGGGCAGCCACGCCGCCAGGAGAGCGAACTTCGTGGGGTGCATCTCCGCCCGGTGCAGCAGTGCCATACGCCGCATCGTAGGGGCACGGCCGTGCGCCGCGTCGACCGACCGCCACGGCACGCGCGCCCGGCAACCGGGTGGGCCGTCGCTGCCCCCGGGTCACGCGGTGGCGTAGCAGCGCAGCCCGTCGACGTCGGCCCAGGTGAGGCGGCCCTGCGCGACCAGGAGATCCAGGTGCGCTGCGGTCTCGGTGACGGCGAGCATCGCGTTGAACAGGTCGAGGTCGGCCAGCCGGTGCTTTCGCCGGGTCCAGCGCAACTGTCCGGCGACCTCGTACGCCGACCCGGCCCCACGGGCGACGGCGGCCTCCGTCTCGTCGAGCCGCGCGCCGTGGTGCGCGACGAGTTCGTCGACCCGCGCGTGCACGCTCGGGGTCACCGGCCCGTGCGCGGGGAGCAGCAGCGCGTCCGGCCGCTGCCGGACCACCGCGAGCGACCCCAGGAAGGCAGCGAGCGGGTTCGCGGAGAGCACGGCCTCGAACCCGATCGAGGGCGTGATGGTGGGCAGCACGTGGTCGCCGGCGAACAGCAGGTGCGAGGCGGTGTCGTGGAAGACGACGTGGCCGCGCGTGTGGCCCGGCGTCTCGACGACGTGCAGGGTGCGGTCGCCGTGCCTGATCTGCTGACCGTCGTGGAACCAGTCGTCCGGCAGTTCCCAGTCCTCGGTGCTCAGTTGCGCACCGGTCAGCCCCGCCAGCGTGTCGGCCAGCTCGCCGGCGCCCAGCAGACGCAGGTGGCCGAGCTGCTCGGCGAGCGGATTCTGGTGCGGTGCCATGGACATCACCAGGCTCTCGCGTTCGCCGGCGCCGAGGCTCACCCGCATGCCGTACTCGCGGCGCAGGTGCACGGCCTGCGTGTAGTGGTCGCGGTGGACGTGCGTCACGAGGAACCGGCGCACGTCCCCCAGCGAGCAGTCCAGTTCCTTGAGCGCCGCGTCGAGCGCGGTCCTCGCCTCGGCGACCGCCCAGCCGGAGTCGACGAGCACGAGGCCGTCGTCGTCGCGCAGGACGTACACGTTCACCGCGCGCAGGCCGTCGTTGGGCAGCGGCAGCGGCACGCGATGGACGCCGGGGGCGACCTCGTACGTTCCAGGCCTGGTCCAGTCGTCGCGGTTGCCGTTTTCCGTGGTCATGGCCCGACCATAGTTCCGGTTCAGGTTCGCTCCGCCGGCGGTGGCCCGTCCTGGCTCGCCCGCGTGCCCTCGTCGGCGGCCGCGGCGAGGATGGCGACGAAGCGGTCGCACCAGGCCGCCACCGTCGCCCGGTCGAACAGGTCCGTGGAGTACTCCACGACACCCCGCAGGCCACCGTCGTGCGGGGTGACGACCGTGGTGTGGTCACGACGCGCGCAGGCCAGCCCCTGGTCGGTGGCGTGCGCCACGATCCCCGGCAGCCGCACGTCCGGCATGCCGGGATTCCAGCCGAACAGCGTCGTGGCCACCGGTGGCGGCTGGCCGAGCCGCCAGTCCGGGTCGAGGGCCGCGTACACCTCGGCGAGGGGTGCCGGCTGGTGCCGGATCGCGTCGAGGAACGCCTGGTCCATGCCGGCCACCAGCTCCGGGAAGGACGCCGCGCGGTCCAGCGGGGGCCGCAGCAGCAGCGGGCTGGTGAACAGGCCCACGACCGACTCGCCCTCGCGGTTGTCGCGGTGGGCGTACGGGCAGGCGAGCACGATGTCTCGGGTGCCGGTGAGTTCGCGGACGAGCAGCGCGTACCCGCTGGCCAGGACAGGGAACAGGGTCGTGCCGCAGCGCTCGGCGAGGCCGGCCAGGCGGCCGGTCAGCTCACCCGGGACGTCGAAGGTGAACTCGCTGCCCCGACCGGACAGCTGGGCCGGCCGGGGCCGGTCGGTCGGGAGCGACACCGCGCGGGGTGATCCGGCGAGCTGGTCCCGCCAGTACCGCAGGACGGCCGGCGAGACGACAGCCGCCCGTTGCCGGCGCGCATGGTCGACGTAGCGTGCCGTGGGCGCGGCGGGGGCCGTACCCTGACCGATTTCGGCGGCGTAGCCCCTGCCCAGTTCGTCGAGCAGTTGGAGCATCGACCAGCCGTCACCGCACAGGTGGTGCACGACGAGCATCAGCACCCACGAGTCGTCGCCCAGCCGCGCCAGCCGGGCCCGCAACCAGCGTCCGAGGCCGTCCGGGAGGGGCTCGCGGCCGGTCCGCACGCACCACTGCTCGACCTCGCCGGCGGCGAGGTCGAGCACGGGCAGCGTCCCCGGCCTGGCCGCAAGCACCTCCTGGAGCAGCTCGCCGTCACGTTCCACCAGGCGGGTGCGTAACGACTCGTGCCGCGCGACCAGACCGTCGACCGCCCGTTCCAGAGCCGCCACGTCGAGGCGACCGGCGAGGGTCACCCGTACCGCCATGTGCACGGCCGGCGGGTTGGGGGCCTGCCGCTGACGGTGCCACATCATCTCCTGCTGGTGGGTCGCCGGTGCCCGGTCCAGGACCTCGGTCCCGCCGTCCACGGCCAGGTCCCGTGCCATCGCCCGGATGCCCGGGCTGCGCAGCACCCGGTCCACGCCGACCGGCACGTCCAGCAGGTCCGCCAGGCGGTTGGCCAACCGTACGGCTGCCAGGGAGTGACCGCCCGCGGCGAAGAAGGGGACGTCCACGGGCAGCCGGGCGACCCCGATCTCGGCGCACCAGGCGTCGTGGACGAGTCGCTCCATCGCGGTGCGGGGCCGGTCGTCGACGCCGGTCGCCTCGGGCAGCGGCAGCCGGGTCCGGTCCACCTTGCCGTTGTCCGTGGTGGGCAGCGCGTCCAGCAGCACCCAGGCCCGGGGCACGAGGTGTGCGGGAAGGCGCTCGGCCAGCGTGGTGGCCAGCCGCTCGGTGTGGCTCGCCGCCGGTCCGCCGTCGTCGTGCACCACGACGTACGCGACGAGGTACGGCTCGTGGCCCCGGTCGTGCCGGGCGACGACGGTGGCCTGGCGTACCCCGGGCAGCAGCGCCAGCTCCGCGGCGGACTCGCCGGGCTCCGTCCGCTGTCCGGCGATCTTGACCTGGTCGTCCACGCGACCGACGAACTCGAGGGTCCCGTCGCCACGTTCCCGGACCAGGTCTCCCGTGCGGTAGACCCGTGCCCCGGGCAGACAGGGATCGGGCAGGAAGGCGGCGGCGGTCGCCGCAGGCCGGTCGAGATAGCCCCGGGCCACGCCGGCCCCACCGACGTACAGCTCCCCGACCGCCCCCCGTGGCACCGGCACGCCGGTGTCGTCCAGCAGGTGCAGCCGACGGTTGTCGACGGGGGTCCCGATGTCGATGGGCCCTGCGACGTCCGCCCGCACCGGGCCCGCCGTGGTGACGATGCTGCACTCGGTCGGACCGTAGGCGTTGATCACCTCTGCCGGGAACCCTACGGGCGGGCGACGCCGGAGCTGGCTGCCGCCCACGACGAGGGCACGTGGGGCACGGGCGGGCATCGGGAGGGCGAAGACCAGTTCGGCGAGCGGCGCCGGCAGGAAGGCCACCGTGACGCCGCCGTGGGACCACTCCTCGACGAGGGCCGCGGGGTCGGCCCGCACCTCCTCCGGTACGAGATGCACGGTGGCGCCGGCGGCGAGCGCCGGATGGATCTCGGCGAGGTTCGCGTCGAAGCCGAGTCCGAGCGCGTGGCCGACGGTGTCGGCTTCGGTGAGGGCGAGGGCCCGCACGTGCCAGTTGACGGTGTCCACGGCCGCCCGGTGCGGCACCAGGACGCCCTTCGGCCGGCCGGTCGAGCCGGACGTGTGGACGCACCAGGCCACCTGCTCCGCTGCTGGTACCCGACTCGGCGCCGGCAGGTCCGGGTCACCGGGATCCTCGACCCGCAGGCAGACCGCGTCCGTCGGTGGTTCCACGTCCCTCGTGGTGACCAGCAGCCGGGCGCCGCTGTCGGCGAACAGGGTGGCCACCCGGGCGGCGGGCAGCCCTGGATCGAGGGGGAGAAAGCCCGCGCCGGCGATCAGTACGGCGAGTTGAGCGGCGATCAGCTCCGGCCGGCGTGGCACGAGCACCGCGACGAGGTCGTCGGGCACGACGCCCGCCGCGCTGATCCGGCGGGCGAGCAGGTCGGCCCGCTCGCGCAGCTCACGGTACGTCCACCGGGTCGTCCCGCACACCACGGCGACGGCGTCCGGGGTGCGGGCCGCCTGCCGCAGGAACAGCTCGTGCAGCCGGTCGTCGCCGTCGGGCGTCCGCGGCCCGCGCAGGCGACCGGCGGGGTCGTCCAGGTGCGCCGCCAGGCGGGACAACGACTCGTCGG
The DNA here is from genome assembly GCF_040652795.1 of Micromonospora sp. NPDC048170. Classification (NCBI taxonomy): domain Bacteria; kingdom Bacillati; phylum Actinomycetota; class Actinomycetes; order Micromonosporales; family Micromonosporaceae; genus Micromonospora; species Micromonospora sp. NPDC048170. The sequence continues at coordinate 180,332 of NZ_JBEZMR010000003.1, read as the reverse complement.
GTTCCCGGGTCGCCCGGTCGAGCAGCCGTTCGACGTAGTCCAGGAACCGGCGCACCGTCGCCCGGTCGAGCACGTCGGTCCGGTACTCGACATGGCAGTGCACGGCGTCGTGGTGCGACAGGTGGACGACCATGTCGACGGGCGCCTTGTCCAGGCCCACCGGGATCAGCTCGGCGGTGACTCCCGGCAGGTCGAACAGGAACGCCGGACTGCCACGCTCGTACTCCACGACCACGTCGAAGAGCGGGTGCCGGCCGGCCTCCCGGTCAGGGGCGAGCGCGCGGACGAGGTCGTCGAAGGGCACACCCGCGTGGTCGTACCCGTCCGCCGAGCGCTGCTGGATCCGGGTGAGCAGCTCCCGGAAGGTCGGATCACCGGTGAGGTCCATACGCAGCGGCACGGTGTCGACGAAGAACCCGATCAGGCCCGCGGAATCCTCGTCGCGGCCGTTCATGCCGGTGCCGACCACCAGGTCCGGTTGGCCGCTGAACCGGAACAACGCCACCCCGATCGCGCTGAGCAGGGTGGTGAACGGGGTGACCTGCGCGGCCCGACTGAGCTGGCGGATCCGTTCGGTCAGTTCCACCGGGAGCTCCGTGAGGAGGCTCTCGCCGGCCGCCGACACGGTGGCCGGCCGTGGGCGGTCCGAGGGCAGGGCGAGGGGCGGTGGCAGCGGGTCGAGCAGGTCGAGCCAGTACCGCAGGTCGTCGTCCACGCCGTCCCGGCCCGCCCGGGCGCGTGACCGGGCCAGTTCCGGGTAGGAGACCGGCAGCGGGGGCAGCACGGCCCTCGTACCGGCCGACCGGGCCCGGTAGCACGCGCCGACCTCGCGGGTCAGGACGGTGTACGAGCCGCCGTCGGTGGCCAGGTGGTGGAACGACATCACCAGCACGTGGTGTGCCGGGGAGAAGCGCAGCAGCTCGAAGGCGAAGACCGGTCCCTCGACGAGGTCGTACACCCGCGTGCTCTCCCGGGAGATCACCGCCCGCACCACGGCGGCCTCGTCGGCACCGGAGTGTTCCCGTACCGGAAGCTGCACGACTGTCGTGGGCCGGACGACCTGGCACGGTTCCCCGTCGATTTCGCGGTAGGTCGTCCGCAGCGGCGCGTGCCGGTCGACGACGTCCTGCAACGCCCCGCGTAGTGCCCTCGGGTCGAGCGCACCGCGCAGCCGCACGGCCACCCCCTCCGTGTAGGCGGGGGTGCCCGGGTACGCCTGCTCGACCAGCCACAACCGCCGTTGGCCGGGCGTCAGCGGCGCGGTCTCGACGGCCGGCGGTGCGGTGGTGGCGGCCGGTCGGCGGGGCGTGGTCCGCCGCGGCTCGGTGTCGGTGCCGCCACTGGTGCCGGTGCCGCCACCGCCGAGGAGGGTGAGCTGTTCGCGCATCAGGTCCAGCTGGCGGTGCACGATCGCGACGAGGTCGGCGGGCGGGGCAGCCGGCGGGAGCGTCCCGGCCGGGGCGCCGCGGGTCACCGCCTCGGCGAGCCGGCGGGGGGTGTCGACGGTGACGAACAGGTCCCGGACCGGCACCCGTACCCCGAACGCGTGGTCGAGTTCCCGGGCCATGGCGATCAGGAGCAGCGAATCGGCGCCGAGGTCGAGGAAGGTCCGATCCGGCTCGACGTCGCCCACGTCCAGTCCGAGCCGCTCGGCGGTGAGGGCCCGGATGCGCGCCAGCACGGAGTCGGCCCCCGTGTCGGTCCGGCCTGGCGACCGGGGCGGCTGCGGCCCGGCGGCCACCGGCGACCCGACCGCCCCGGACGCGGCGGGCGTGTCGTCGGTGCCGGCCACGTCGGGCGCGGAGACCCAGAATCGCCGGCGCTGGAACGGATAGGCCGGTAGTGGAATCGACCGTCCGCCGCAGTCGGCGGTGAGCGCGGCCCAGTCGACCGGGAACCCCGCCACGTGCAGCTCGGCAACGGCCCGCCACAGCCCGTCGACGGGGTGGCTGTCACGACGCTGGGACGACACCCACCGCAGCTCGGATCCCGTGGCGTGGGCGATGCCGGTCAGCGCCCCGTCCGCGCCCGCCTCGACGACCGATCGAACGCCCTGCTCGGCGAGGGTGGCCACGGCGGCGGCCCAGGCGACCGGTTCGCGCGCCTGCCGGCGCAGGTGATCGGCGTCCGGCAGCCAGCCGGGCGGGCGTACCCGGCCGTCCAGGGTGCTGATCAGGGGCAGGCGGGTGGGTACGAACTCCACCTCCCCGATCGCCTGGCCGAGCCGGTCGAGGATCGCGTCCGTCCCCGTCGAGTGGAACGCCCGGTCGACCGGGAGCGGGCGGGTCGCCACGCCGCGCCGGTCGGCTGCCCGGGCGACCGCCGCCACGGCCTCGGGAGAGCCGGAGAGCACGTGGTTCTCCGCGCCGTTGCGGGCGGCGATCTCCACCGCCGAGCCACGCAGCAGGTCACCGACCGTCCCCTCGTCGGCCAGCACCGCGAGCATCGCGCCCGGAGGCAGTGCGTCCCGCATGAGGATGCCCCGGCGGGCAGCCAGCCCGACCGCGTCGGTCAGGGACAGCGCACCGGCCACGACCAGGGCGGCGTACTCCCCCACGCTGTGCCCGAGGACGATGTCCGGGGTGAGCCCCCACGACGCCCACAGCTCGGCGAACGCCACCGCGGTGACCACCAGCGCCGGCTGGGCCACGTCGGTCGGGTGCCCCGTGCCGCCGGGACGCTCCCGCAGCCGGGCGACGAGGTCGCCACCGGTCGCCCGGCGGTACGCGTCGGCCCCCTCGTCCAGCACGTCCCGCGCGACCGGGAACCGATCGGCGAGATCGAGGATGACGCAACGACGTTCGCCCTGCCCGGGGAACGCCAGCGCGACCGGGGTGACGCCCTCGGGCTCCGCCCGGCCGGACAGCACCTCGGCCGCCGCGCCCGTCGCCACGTACCGGTCGAGACCGTCGGCCAGTGCGGCGGCGGAGGTGCCGAGCGCGACCAGGCGGTGCCGGAGGTGACGTCTGCGCCGCCCGGCGCTCGTGACCAGGTCGGACAGCGGCAGCCCGGGATCCTTCCGGAGCAGGTCGCGATGGCGGGCAGCCAACTCCACCAGCGCCGCCGGGTCGGCCGCCGACAGGGGCAGCAGTCCCGGCGCGGGGTGGGCCGGCAGCTCGTCCGGTCGACGTCGGGCCGCCTGGGGCGGTTCCTCGACGATGACGTGGGCGTTCGTGCCGCCCACCCCCAGCGCGCTGACCGCCGCCCGGCGTGGCCGCAGATCCGCCGGCCAGTCCGTGCCGCGGGTGGCCACCGTGAAGGGACCGTCGGCGAGGTCGATCGCCGGATTCGGCCGGACGAAGTTGATCTGTGGGGCGACCCGACCGGAACGCACGGTCAGGATCGTCTTGATCAGGCCGGCCATGCCCGCGCAGCTGTCCAGGTGACCGATGTTCGCCTTCACCGAACCGAGGAACGCTCGACCGCCGGCGTACGCCTCGGCGAGGGCGTGGTGCTCCACCGGGTCGCCCAGGGCCGTGCCCGTGCCGTGCGCCTCGACGTACCCGACCGACTCCGCCGGGATCCGTGCGGTGGCCAGCGCCCGCCGGGCGACGTCGACCTGGCCGGCCACCCCCGGTGCGGTGAAGCCCACCTTGCCGGCGCCGTCGTTGTTGACGGCCGAGCCGATGATCACCGCGTGGACGCGGTCCCCGTCGGCGAGGGCCCGGTCGAGCGGCTTCAGCACCACGGCGGCGACGCCGCTGCCGCCGACCGTTCCGTCGGCGTCTGCGTCGAAGGGGCGGCATCGACCGCTCGCCGACAGGATCGAGCCCGGGGCGTGCCGGTAGCCCGTCACCTGCGGCACGTGCACGGCAACGGCACCGGCGACAGCCTGGTCGGCCTCGCCGTCGAGCAGCGCCCGCACCGCCAGGTGCACCGCCACGAGCGAGGTCGAGCAGGCGTTCTGCACGTTTATCGCCGGCCCCGTCAGCCCCAGCCGGTACGCCACCCGGGTCGCCAGGAAGTCCGGTTGGTTGCCGAGCGCCACGCCGATGGAGTCGGCCGGATCGGCGGATCCGGCCCGGTGCTGGAGCTGGCGAAGGTAGGTGTGCTGCGGGTAGAGGTTCATGCCGCTGCCCGCGTACAGGCCGGTCCGCAGGCCCTGGTCGTCGCCCGGATGCCCGGCGTCCTCCAGCGCGTGGTGACAGGTCTCCAGGAACAGCCGGTGCTGCGGGTCGAGCAGCTCCGCCTCTCGGGGGCTGATCGAGAAGAAGCCCGCGTCGAAGCCGGCGATGTCGCCGTCGAGGACCCCGCTGGCCGCCACGAAGTCGGGGGCGTCGACGGTGTCCCGCGGGGTTCCCGCCGCGACGAGTTCGTCCGGCGTGAAGGTGCGGACGCTCTCCACTCCGGCGGTCAGGTTCGCCCAGTACTCGTCGACCGTGCGCGCCCCGGGAAACCGGACCGCCATGCCGATGACCGCGATCCGCCGGTCCCGTACCGGTCCGCCGGTGGGCTCCGCTGCCGGTGTGGCCGCCGGGGCGGCGAGGTGTGCGCTGAGCGCGTCGATCGTCGGGTGGGCGAAGATCACCGGTTGCGGGACCCGACGGTCCAGTGCCCGCTCCAGGCGGGTCCGGAGACGGACGATCTCGACCGAGCCGATGCCGAGTTCGTAGAACGGACGCGCCGGGTCGACCGGACCGCCGGCCAGGTCGCTGAGGATGCCCGTCAGCAGCGCGCGGACCTCCGCCCTGCCCGGTCCGGCCGGTGGCGCCGACGCGATGGCCGCCCGCGGCCCGGCCGGCGTGGTGGCCGCCCGCCGCCCGACGCGCGTCCGGTCGTCCAGGAGCCGCCGGACCAGTTCCGCGCGCCGGATCTTCCCCCCGGAGGTACGTGGAAACTGCTCCGCGGCCACCGGCAGCACCTGCCCGGGCACGACCTGCCAGCGTCGGGCCACCGCCGCGCCCACCGCCCCGGCCACCCCCGCCCGGGTCACGTCGGCGTCGTCGTCGGGCACGTAGAAGATCGCCAGCGACTCGGTGCCGGTGCGGGGCTCCGGTACGCCCACGGCGGCCACCAGGCCGCGCCGCACCCCGTCGACCTCCCCTGCCACCTGCTCGACCTCGTGACAGGGGAGGTTGTTCCCGTTGATGATGATCATTTCCTTCGCCCGGCCGGTGATGGTGATCCGACCGTCCCGCATGAAGGCGAGGTCGCCGGTCTCCAGCCAGCCGTCGCCGTCGGGAAAGGCCAGCCGGGTCGCCTCCGGGTCGGCGAGGTACCCGGGCGTGACCCGCGCCGACGAGACCTGGAGCCGGCCGACGCGGCCCTCGGGAAGCACCGCGCCGGCGGTGTCCAGGATCCGCAGGGTGGTCCCGGGGGCGGGCAGCCCGACGGAGACGAACTCGGTGATGTCGTCGGGGTCGTCGTCCCCGGCGCACTCCAGGTCGCCGCCGAGGCTCGCCGTACGGACCCGGAGGCGGGCGCCGGGCTCGGCGAAGGAGACGAAGGTGATCGCGGTGCAGGTCTCCGACATGCCCCAGGCCGGCGTCATCGCCTCCGTCGGCACGCCGGTGGCGGCGACGAACGCCTCGATGGTCTCCGCCAGGCACTGTTCCCCACCGGTGAGCACGCGCCGTACCCCACCGAGGTCCCACGGTCGCCCGGGGGCGCGGGCGACCGCGTCGACCACGAGCCGCAGGCCGAAGTTCGGTGCCCAGCTGTGCGTGACCCGGTGCCGCCGCATCAGTTCCAACCACCGCAGCGGATCGTCGAGCACCCGCTCGGTGGCGACGTGGATGGACGTGGCGCCGAGGAAGACGCCGCCCAGGTGGTAGAGGAGCAGGCCGGCGGAGTGGTCCAGCGGCAGCCAGTTGAGCAGGACGTCCGCCGGACCGACGTCGAGCATCGTCCGGGCGCCGACGGCGTACTCCGAGAGCCCCCGGTGCGTCAACGGGATCACCTTCGGCCGCCCGGTGCTGCCCGAGGAGAGCTGTAGCAGCGCCACCGCCTCCGGATCGGTGACCGCCGGGACGTCCACCGCTCCCGGGTCGGCGCCGGGACCGGGACGGTCGGGACCGCCCGTCGTGGTCAGATCCGGCACCGCGACCACCTGGTCCCGCAGCGCCAGCCGGGCCAGCACGTCGAGGTCCTCCGGCCCGGCCAGGACCACGGGTTCCCCCAGCACCCGCCAGGCGTGCACAAGGGCGGTGACGGTCAGGTTGTCCGCGTCGTACCCCGTCGGCGCGCCGACGGTGAGCGGCACGATCCCGCCGAGCACGCAGCCCCAGAACGTCGGCCAGTACTGCTCGCCGGAGGTGATCCGTAGGATGACGTGGGACCCCCGCCGTAGGCCGCACGCCCGCAGACCGGGCAGCACCGCGCGCGCCCTGGCGAGCAGTTGCACGTGGTCGATGAACTCCTCGCGCCCGTCGGGATCCACGATCCGGACGCCCCCGCGCGGAAAGTTCCGGGCCGCCCGCACCAGCGCCTCGTCCAGGGTGCGGGGATGGTCGGCGGTGCCGGGCAGGTCCCCGCCGTAGCTGACGGCGGCGGGGCGTTCGACGGACGGTCCGGGCTTCACGGTGTCACCTCGGCTTCGTGCGTGGACTGTCGGTACGGGCGGCGCGCCGACGATCGGGCGTGGGAGACGAGGAAGGCGACGGCGGCGGCGAGCGCCAGGCCGTGCGCCACCGCGACCACCGCGAGGGGCGCCAGGCGTTCGAGCGCGAAGGCGCTGACGATCATGCCGATGCCGAAGCCGGCACTCTGCGCCGCGCTGGCCAGGCCGATGAGCTGCGGCAGACGGGACGACTCGACGGCCTGCAACCGGGTGGTGTAGCTGATCTCGGCGTAGCCGTCCGCCGTGCCGGCGGCCAGCGCCAGGGCGACCACCAGCCAGATCGGGGGCCCGGTGAAGGCGAGCACGAACAGCAGCGACATCGCGCAGGTGGCGACGCCGAAGGCCGCCGGCGATCCCGGGCGGGAGGTCCCGGCAGCCCGCCGGGCGTACCACCGGCCGGCGGCGAGACTGCCGAGCGCCCAGGGTGTGGTGAACAGGGCGGCGAACGCGGCGGGGGCGTCGGGCCAGGCCAGGTTCGCGTACACCGGGAGCCCCACGTTGTGCGAGGCGGACCCGAACGCGTCGACGGACCGCACCGCGATCATGGCCAGGACCACCGGGGCGACCGCGGGCAGGAGGCGACGGAGCCCGGCTGCGCGGGGGGAGCCCCCGGCGGGACGGCCGGCGGGACGGGTCACCCCGCGCCAGGCGCCAACCGCGGACAGCAGCAGTGCGGACAGGGCGTACGAGGTCGCGTCGAGCAGGAACACGGTGTGGTAGCCGAGCAGGGTCACGAGAACGCCCGCGCTGCCGAAACCCAGCAGCATGGCCACCGAGCGGGCTGCCACCAGGTTCGCGTTGGCCCGGGCCAGGCCGTCCGAGCCGACCAGCTCGGGCAACCCGCTGCGCAGCGCGACTCCCCACAGTGCCTGGCCTCCGCCGAGGACGACGGCCAGCACAGGGAGCACCGTCGGCTGCGCGGCGGAGGGCATCGCGACCAGCAGCACCAGCACGCCGGCCGCCAGCAGGTCGCTGCCGACCATGAGCCTGGCCCGCGCGTACCGGGCGACCAGCATGCCGGCGACCGGCCCCATCACGAAGCCGGCGCACAGGCGGACCGCCATGAAGATCCCGGTGTACGCGGCGGAGCCCGTGATCTCCAGCGTGAACAGCCCCAGCGCCACCATGTTCAGGAAGCTGCCGTACGTGGACACGGCGTGCGCGGCGATGACGAGCCGGAGCGGACGTACCGAAGAATCCCCCGTTGATCGCACCTGTCGAGATCCGCCCCGGTCCTGATCGTGCGTTGGACCGCCGATCATGCCACCACACGTCTACGTATTTCAATATCTCGAACAGGGCGCCGGGGCGGGGACCGGTCCCGGTGCACCACTCCACCGGTCACCCGCCGTCCTCGCGACGATCCGGCCTTATGATCCGTACGCCCCGGCGGCGTCCAGCCGCCGCGCACCCCGCCTGGCCGGCCGGGCGGGCGTGTGGTTGGTTCGGGGGCAGGCCAGATCAGCGACACACCAAGGAGACGCGCGTGGACGACCCGGTTCTCGTCGAGCGGGACGGTCCTGTGGAGACGTGGACGATCAACCTGCCGGAGGCCCGCAACCCGATCTCCGGCGACGACGTGATCGACGCGTTGGTCGCCCGGGTCGACGCGGTCAACGCCGACCGGGCGGTCCGGGCGGTCATCCTCACCGGCGCCGGCAGCGCCTTCTCCGCGGGCGGCAACGTCAAGGACATGGCGGACCGGGTCGGCCTCTTCGGCGGCGCCCCGCACGAGCTGCGCGACGGCTACCGGCGCGGCATCCAGCGGATCCCCCGGGCGATGTACGCGTGCGACGTACCGCTGATCGCGGCGGTGAACGGGGCGGCCGTCGGCGCCGGCTGCGACCTGGCGCTCATGTGCGACCTGCGGATCGCCTCGGAGCGGGCGTTCTTCGCCGAGAGCTTCGTCAAGCTCGGCATCATCCCCGGCGACGGCGGCGCCTGGCTGCTGCCCCGCGCCGTCGGCGCCGCCCGGGCCGCCGAGATGGCGCTCACCGGCGACCGGGTCGACGCGGCGACCGCACTGGAGTGGGGGCTGGTCTCCCGGGTCGTGCCGCACGACGAACTGCTGACCGAGGCACGCCGGCTGGCCGACCGGGTGGCGGCGAACCCGCCGCACGCCGTACGGATGGCCAAGAAGCTGCTGCGCGAGGCCCAGCACCAGAGCCTCGACAGCATCCTGGAACTCTCCGCGGCGATGCAGGCGCTGGCGCACCAGACCCGCGACCACGACGAGGCTGTCCGGGCCTTTCTCGACCGCCGCGAACCGCACTTCACCGGGGAGTGAGCGGAATGGGCAGCCGGCTGGTGCCGCCGGTGACGACCCCGCCGCCGGAGCTGGCCGCCCTCCGGACGCAGGTACGCGACTTCCTCCGCGAGCAGATCGCGCAGGGCGTCTTCACACCGGGCGTGGACGCCTGGCTGACCCGATGGGACGAGGACTTCACCCGCGCTCTCGCGGCCCGGGGCTGGGTGGGCATGACGATCCCCACCGAATACGGCGGGCACGGCCGGACCTTCCTGCACCGGTTCGTCGTCACCGAGGAACTGCTCGCGGTCGGCGCCCCCGTCGCCGCGCACTGGATCGCCGACCGGCAGATCGCGCCCACGCTGCTCAGGTTCGGCACCGAGGCGCAGAAGCGGCGGTTCCTGCCGGCGATCGCCCGGGGCGAGTGCTACTTCGGGATCGGCATGAGCGAGCCGGACTCCGGCTCCGACCTGGCCAGCGTCCGCACCCGGGCGGTACGGGTGGACGGCGGCTGGCGGCTCACCGGGACGAAGGTGTGGACCTCCGGCGCGCACCGGGCGCACGCGTTCTTCGCGCTGGCCCGGTCCGCGCCGCTGGACACCGCCGACCGGCACGCCGGGCTGAGCCAGTTCATCGTCGACCTGCGCGGCCCCGGGGTCACCATCCGCCCGATCACCTCGATGAACGGCGCCCACCACTTCAACGAGGTCTTCCTGGACGACGTCCTCGTCCCGGACGACATGGTCCTCGGCGAGGTCGGCGCCGGCTGGCGGCAGGTCAACTCCGAGCTGGGCTACGAACGCAGCGGACCCGAACGGTTCCTCTCCACGGTGCCGCTGCTCACCGAGACGGTGGCGGGAGTGCGCCAGGGCCTCCTGCCCCGGCACACCGACACCGGGCGGCACGTGGCCCGACTCGCCGGTCTGCACCAGATGTCGCTGGCGGTCTCCGGCGCCCTGGAACGCGGCGAGCCGGCCGACACCGCCGCCGCGCTGGTCAAGCTGCTGGGCACGACGACCGAGGGCGACATCGCCGAGTACGCCGACCAGCTCTCCGGCGACCGGGCGGAACTGTCGGAGCGGTTCACCGACCTGCTCGCCGCCGGCCTGCTCCAGCGCCCCGGATTCACGCTGCGGGGCGGCACCAACGAGATCCTGCGCGGCGTCGTCGCGCGGGGGCTGGGGATGCGGCGATGACCGGGCCGGAGCGGGTCGACCCCGCCCTCGTCGACATGCTGGACTCGGTGTTCGCGGCGCACCGCCCGGCACGGACCGAGGTGGCCGCGACGCTGGACGTCGAGCTGTGGGGCCTGCTGGAGTCGCTGGGCCTGACCCGGCTCACCGGCACCGAACCGCACGGTGCGGGCGCCGGCTGGCCGGAGGCGGCGGCGTTGCTGGCCGCGGCGGCCCGGCACGCGGTGCCGCTGCCGCTGGCCGAGCACGACCTGCTCGCCGGCTGGCTGCTGGAGCGGGCGGGGCTGCCGGCTGACGGGGCCCTGCGTACCGCCTGCGTGCTGGACGCCGACGGGCGGGCCCGGGCGGTGCCGTGGGCCCGGGCCGCCGCCCGGATCGTCGTGCTGTATCCCGACGGGGACGGCTGGCGGGTCGCCGACGTGCCCGCCACGGCGGTCGCGGTGACCGGGGCGGACAGCATCGCGGGCGAGCCCCGCGACACCGTCGCGGTCGACCTCGCCGGGCTCGACGGGGTTCCGGTCGACGCGGACGTCACCGACCGGCTGCTGCTGCGGGGGGCGCTCGCCCGGGCGGTGCAGATGTGTGGCGCGATGGAGCAGATCCTGGAGCTCTGCGTCGCACACACCACCGCCCGGACGCAGTTCGGGCGTCCGGTGGCGGCCTTCCAGGCCGTGCAGGGCCTCGTGACGGACATCGCCGCCGAGTCGTCCCTGGCGCGGGTCGCCACCGACGCGGCGGTGCTCCGCGCGGCGGAGGGCGACGGCGACGGCCTGGCCTTCGCGGTCGCGGTGGCCCGGTCCTGCGCCGGCCATGCGGCGTCGGTGGTGGTCCGCAACGCCCACCAGGTGCACGGCGCCATCGGCACCACGCTCGAACACGAGCTGCACGGACTCACCCGGCCGGTGCTCGCGTGGCGCTCCGAGTTCGGCTCGGTCCAGCACTGGGACGACCTGCTGACCCGGGCCGCCCTCGACGCCGACGGCGCCGACGGGGTCTGGGCGCTGATCACCCGCGCCACGATGTGAGGAAGGGCACCTTCCTGTACAGAAAGCGACAGGAAGGTGCCCTTCCCTACAAGCGAGGGCGTCAGCGCTGGACGCGCGCGCCGGCGCCCCGCACGAGCGCCTCGACCTCCCGCAGGCTCGCCATCGAGGTGTCGCCGGGGGTGGTCATCGCCAGCGCGCCGTGCGCCGCGCCGTACTCGACGGCCGTGGCCAGGTCGCCCTTCTCCAGCAGGCCGTAGATCAGGCCGGAGGCGAAGCTGTCACCGCCGCCGACCCGGTCCATGATCTCCAGGCCGGGCCGGTGGGTCGCCTCGACGAACCGCCCGTCGGCCCAGGCGATCGCACCCCAGTCGTTGACGGTGGCGGTGCGCACCGTACGCAGGGTGGTGGCGACGACCTTGAAGTTGTCGTACTCCTTGGTGGCCGCCTCGATCATCCGCTGGAAGTTGGCCACCTCCAGCTGGGACAGCGAGGCGTCGGTGCCGGGCACCTCGAAGCCCAGCGAGGCGGTGAAGTCCTCCTCGTTGCCGATCATCACGTCGACGTAGCGGGCGAGCCGGCGGTTGACCTCCCGCGCGCGGTCCTGCCCGCCGACCGCCTTCCAGAGGCTGGGCCGGTAGTTGAGGTCGTACGAGACGACGGTGCCGTGCCGGGCGGCGGCGGCCATCGCCGCCTCCATCGTCTCGGGGGTGGTCTCGGACAGGGCCGCGTAGATGCCGCCGGTGTGCAGCCACCGCACCCCCAGCGTGCCGAACAGGTGGTCCCAGTCGACCTGGTCGGGCCGGAGCTGGCTGGCGGCGCTGTGGCCGCGGTCGGAGGTGCCGACGGCGCCCCGGACGCCGAAGCCGCGCTCGGTGAAGTTGAGGCCGTTGCGGGCGGCGCGGCCGACCCCGTCGTAGGGCAGCCAGGTGATCAGCGACGTGTCCACCCCGCCCTGGAGCACGAGGTCCTCCAGCAGCCGGCCCACCTCGTTGTCGGCGAACGCGGTGACCACGGCGGTCCGCAGCCCGAAGCAGCGGCGCAGGCCGCGTGCCACGTTGTACTCGCCGCCGCCCTCCCAGGCCCGGAAGGTACGGGCCGTACGCACCCGGCCCTCGCCCGGGTCGAGCCGCAGCATGATCTCGCCCAGGGAGACCAGGTCGTACCGGCACTCGCCGGCCGGACGGATGGACAGCATGGTTCAGGCCTCCAGGGTGGGTCGGGCGGCGTCGACGGCCGCGGCGGTGCGGGCGGCGACCTCGTCCCAACGCCCGGCGGCGATCAGGTCGGGGGCGACCATCCAGGTGCCGCCGACCGCCAGCACGGCGGGCAGGGCCAGGTAGTCGGAGAGGTTGCCGGTGTTGACCCCGCCGGTCGGAATGAACCGCACCGAGCGGTACGGCGCGGCGAGCGCCTTGATCATCCCGACGCCGCCGAGCTGCTCGGCGGGGAAGAACTTGACCGTGTCGAGCCCGGCGTCGAGGGCCATCTGGATCTCGGTGCCGGTGGCGACGCCGGGGAAGACGGGCACCCCCAGCTCCTGGCAGCGCCGGACGACGGCCGGGGAGAACCCGGGGGTGACGACGAACCGGGCGCCGGCCTGCACCGCCAGGTCGACCTGGGCGGGCGTCAGGACGGTGCCGGCGCCGACGAGCAGGTCGGGCCGCTCGGACATGACGCGGATCGACTCGGCCGCGGCGTCGGTGCGGAAGGTCACCTCGGCCGAGTGCAGCCCGCCCCGGAGGAGCGCGTCGGCCAGCGGGGCGGCGTCGCGGGCGGCGTCGAGCACGACGACCGGCAGGATCCGGGCCGCGCCGACGGCCGCGACGACCGCCTTCTTCTGTTCATCATTCTGTACGCCAGTCACATATGTGACCCTAGCGCTGCCGCCTGGGCTGTCAAGCCCGCTAGAGTGGCGCCCATGACGCTGCCCGGCGGGTTCCAACCCGTGAAGTCCTCCACCCGGACGCTGGAGGTGCTCGAGGCGCTGGCCGCCTCGCCGCAGCGGCGCTCCCTGGTCGACCTGGCCCGCGCGCTGGACATCCCGAAGAGCAGCCTGCACGGCATCCTGCGCACCATGGCCCAGCGCGGCTGGGTGGAGAGCGACCCCACGGGCACCCGGTTCGGGCTCGGGGTCCGCGCGCTCCAGGTCGGTGCCGCGTACCTCACCAGCGACGACACCGTGGGCCTGCTGGGCGGGGTGCTCGACGACCTGTCGCGGCAGTTCGGCGAGACCGTCCACCTCGGCCGCCTGGACGGCGCGCACATCGTCTACCTCGCCAAACGTGAGTCGGTTCACCCGCTGCGGCTCTACAGCGCGATCGGCCGGCAACTGCCGGCACACGCCACCGCCCTGGGCAAGGCGCTGCTCGCCGAGCGCCCGGACGAGGCGCTCGACGAGTTGCTGACCTGGCCGCTGTCCGCGCTCACCCCGCACACCGTCACCGACCCCGACGCGCTGCGCGCCGAGCTCGCCGCCGCCCGGGAGCGCGGCTACGCGGTGGACCGCGAGGAGAACACCGAGGGCATCGTCTGCTTCGCGACGGCCGTACCCCTGGGATCGCCGGCGACCGACGCGATCAGCCTCTCGGTTCCGGTGGCCCGGCTGGGCGCCGCCGGCGAGGACCGGATCGTGGCCGCCCTCCGCCGGGCCGTCGACCAGGTGCAGGCCGCGCGGGGCCTGCTCTCCACCGCCTGACCGGCGCCGCCACCACCGTCCACCCACGTCGGGACGCCGGCTTGGCGCGGCGGCCCGTCGCGGCCCGCCCGGAGCAGTCAACTGGCAATGTTCTTGACAAATGGGTCACCACATCGACACACTTCATCGTGAGAGCGCTCTCTTGCTATTGAGGACGTCGACATCAGGCCGTGGGGGACCTCGCGCCGGCACAGTCGAAGGAGGTCCAACGTGTTCAGAGTCCGAACCCGCCAACGGCCATGGGCGCTCGCCCTCGCCGCGACCGCGATCATCGGTGCCACAGTGGCCCTCGTTCTGCCGGTCCGGTCCACACCGGCCGAGGCCGCCATCGGGGGAATCACCTGGCAGGACGAGTTCAACGCGGCGGCCGGCACGCCCGTCGACCAGAGCAGGTGGCGCTTCGACATCGGTGGCGGCGGTTGGGGCAACAACGAGAGGCAGTACTACACCAACAGCACGAGCAACGCCGTGCACGACGGCCAGGGCAACCTGGTCATCACCGCCCGCCGGGAGAACCCCGCCAACTACCAGTGCCACTACGGTCGGTGCGAGTACACGTCAGCCCGGCTGCTCACGGCGGCGACGTTCACCCAGGCGTACGGCCGCTTCGAGGCCCGCATCAAGATCCCGCGCGGTCAGGGCATCTGGCCGGCGTTCTGGATGCTCGGCAACGACATGAGCAGCGTGGGCTGGCCGAACGCGGGCGAGATCGACATCATGGAGAACATCGGCAGAGAGCCGAACACCGTCTACGGCACCATCCACGGCCCGGGCTACTCGGGTGGCGGGGGCATCACCGGCAGCCGCACCATCGGCCAGCCGCTCGCCGACGCCTTCCACACCTACCGGGTGGACTGGGAACCGAACTCCATCATCTGGTACCTCGACGGCGTCGAGTTCCACCGGGTCGACCCGGGTCGGCTCGGCGGCAACCGCTGGGTGTTCGACCATCCGTTCTTCATGATCCTCAACGTGGCGGTGGGCGGAAACTGGCCGGGCTATCCCGACGCCTCCACGCAGTTCCCTCAGCAGATGCTCGTGGACTACGTGCGCGTCTCGGGCTACACCTCCGGCGGCGATCCGCCGACCGGCACCACCCGGATCCGGGGCGCACTGAGCGGTCGGTGCGTCGACATCCCCAGCGCCAACCCGGTCGACGGGGCCAGGCTCCAGATCTGGGACTGCAACACCACCGCCGCGCAGGCCTGGACGTTCGCCTCCGACGGGACGGTCCGGGCGATGGGCAAGTGCATGGACCCGGCCTGGGCCGGCACGGCGAACGGTACCGAGGTCAACCTCGTCACCTGCAACGGCAACCCGGTGCAACGCTTCACCCTCAACGCGGCGGGCGACCTGGTCAACCTCAGCGCCAACCGCTGCGTCGACGTGCGGGACCGGAACATCGGCAACGGGGGCAAGCTCCAACTGTGGGACTGCACCGGTGACGCCAACCAGAAGTGGTCCCGCGCCTGACCGCGGAGCCTGACGCGGGCGGCGGCAGCTCGTCGACCGGCCCGCTCGACGACGGGGCCGGTCGGGGCAACAGCGTCGGCCGGCCCCGCCGGTACGTGCCGGCGGATCGGGCCCGCCGGGGTGTCCCGGTCCGTGGCCTGCCGTCGGAGTAACAGACATGGCCGGCGCCGCACAGACGTTGGTCTCGGCTGCGCCGCGCGGCTGACCGCCTGCTACACACGTCACACCCTGTCCGGCACGCCATGCCCAACCCAACGCCGAACCTGCTCGGCCGCCTGATCAGCAACGGCATGTCCCACAGGGCGAGTCACCAGGTCACTCAACGCGAACATATCCAGAACCCGCCCCACATAAGCCCAGTTCTCGACCAGGGCCAGGTCCGCGGGCTGGTGCTCAGCGAATCCCGCACGGAAGCCATCCAGGAAACCGGCGGGATAGTCAGCGCCGAACCTAGCCATGTTCGCGGCATCGCCATACGGGCAACCGGAATAGCTGAACTCCCAGTCGAGCAGCGCATCCACCCGCCAACCGCCGCCCACTCGAGAGACCAAAATATTCTTCGGGTTGATGTCGGCATGCACCAGCCGGGTGTGACCGTCAACGCCTTCCAGCGCCGATGCGTTAGCCGCGCACAACTTCACCCAGGCTCGACGCGTCTCGCCATCGAGCCGGCCCTCGGGAACCGCAGCCATACAACCCTCGGCAATCTCAACCAGTTGCTGCGACCACGGGTTTTCCTCCTTGACAATGAGGTCCCCGTCAACGAAGAAGCCTCGTCGGTCGAACGCCACAACAGCGACCCCCGCGACGACCCTTCCGACCTCAGCCCCCAGCTCACCCGCTTCCACCCGACCAAGACCACCCACAGCGAGCACCCCGCTCAGAGCAACGCCGTCCACATACTCGATAACCATCGCCGGCCGCACCCTCTCGTCTCCACCGGGCATGACCAGCAAGACGTCCGGAACTGGCACATGCCGACGGGCGGCGGCCATAACCCCGGCCTCAACCTCCGGGTCCGTTCCTCCGAACCGGGCAACGACCCGACCGTCAGCAAGCGTGAGCAGGCATGTCTCGTGAGAGAAGCCGCCCGCCAACACGGATGTCGCCAGAACCTTGCTACCCAGCGCTGCTGCGATGCCATGGAGTTCTTCGATCCGCATCGGCCCAGTCAATCAGGACAGTAAGACATCCAACCGATCCAAGTGACTTGCCGGCGTACGTGTGGTCGCTTACCTTCGTCGGGCACCTCCCGGTGCGCAGGCAACGGCTACTTCCGCTTCCAACGGGGAGACGCGGGTGCGAATCCCGCCGCCGAAGGGCGGTGTCGATCAGCAGCCCAGGTCACCTAGGCCCGCAAGGGCCGGTCTCCGTTGCCGCTTCTGATCTCGGGAGGTGCGTCACGCCGCGTACCCGGTGCGACGGGGACAGCTACTTCCTGGCTTTCAGCCTGACCCGTGGTGGAAATCCGCGAAGCTGTGTCCGACCTTGATCCCGGGTACGCGGCGTCGCCCGTTTCCGGCCGCCGTGGCCAGGAGCCGGCAAACTCCGTTGTCCGCTGATCGCCGCCACCGCTACGGTCGTGCCCGCACCTCCCGGTGCGAAGGCGACGGTTACATCCTGGAGGGGTGCCCACACCCCGGTGAAGAGGCCGTCCGTCGCCGGCTCCGATCTCGGGTGTGCGGTGCGGTCGCGCCTTCCGCTCCACCGACGCGGGGGACGCGATGGCCAAGTTCAACCTGATGCCGCGCCGGAGCGGGATCGGCACCCCGCCCGTCACCGCCGAGGGCGCTCCCGGCTTCGCCCGCGAGCCACAGGCCGAGCTGTTCCTGCTGGGCGTGTCGAACGTGGTCGGCGAGAACACCTTCTACGAGGGCGCCGCCGACCGGGACGCCCGGTTCCGGGAGCTGGTCGCCACCGTGGCCGTCGCCGACCCCGACTGGTTCGGGCGCTTCGTGCGCTGGCTGCGTACCTGGAACCTGGCCGGATACCGGGTCGGGCACGCACCGGCGGCCGGCAACCGGCACACGTTCGGCGGACTGTCCGACGCCGCGTTCGCCATGATCCCGCTCATCGAGGCGGGGGCGCACGGTCAGTGGCCCTTCTGACCCGCGTCACGGCGTCGGCCCGTCGCCCAGGGCCCGCGGCGTGGCACGGCCGATGGAAGAGCCCATTGACGAAGGTCCCCGCACGTTGCAAGATGCGAGCGCACCGGTGCGGTGTGACGATCCGGTGATCCCTGGCGTACCGCGATCAGGAGGCGCACCACCATGAGTACCGGTCTGTCACTCGTCCTCTTCCCGGTCGCGTTGGGCATCGTCATGCTCGGCCTCGGCCTCACCCTCACCGTGGCCGACTTCCGTCGCGTCGTCGCCTATCCCCGGGCCGTGATCGTCTCCCTGGTCTGCCAGATGCTGGTCCTGCCGGCCGTCTGCCTGGGCCTGGTGCTCGCCGCCGACCTGCGTCCGGAGCTGGCGGTCGGAATGATGCTGCTCGCCGCCTCCCCCGGTGGCAGCACCGCCAGCCTCTACAGCCACCTGTTCAAGGGCAACGTCGCGCTCAACGTCACCCTGACCGCCATCAACTCGGTGCTCGCCCTGTTCACGCTGCCGCTGATCGTCAACCTCTCCGTCGCCGCGTTCATGGGCTCCGACAGCTCGCTCGGCCTCCAGTTCGACAAGGTGCTCCAGGTCTTCGCCCTGGTGCTCATCCCGATCGCGGTCGGCATGGTCGTCCGCCAGCGGCGTCCCGCGTTCGCCGCGCGCATGCAGCGACCGGTGAAGATCCTCTCCATCGTGGTCCTCGTCGTCGTGATCGTCGGCGCGGTGATCGGCGTCAAGGACGAACTCGCCGCCACCATCGGCGCGGTCGGTCTCGTCGCCCTGCTGTTCAACCTGCTCAGCCTGGCCATCGGGTACGCGGCGCCGCGCCTGCTGCGCGTCGGGCACCGGGACTCCGTCGCGTCGTCGTTCGAGATCGGCGTCCACAACGCCACCCTGGCCATCACGATCGCGCTCAGCCCGGCCCTGCTCGACAACACCGACATCGGCATGCCGCCCGCGATCTACGGCATCCTGATGTTCTTCACCGCCGCCGCCTTCGGCTTCTTCGCCGCACGCCGCGGCAGCGCCTCGACCGAGCCGGCGCACCAGCCGACCAGGGCGGCCTGAGCGGCGCACCGTCTTCCCTGCCTGACGGGGGATGGACCGGCAGGCCGCCGACGGTGACCATTGGTAGTTGGTCGAACGCTACGGGTTGACGAGGTGGCGGCGGGGCGGCTCCCGCCGTCGCCCTCCACTCCTCCTGGCGCGACCGGCGACCACGTCACCGCGCAGCGAGGAGACACTCCCGTGACCGGAGCCACCACCCGAGCCGAACGGGGCACCACGTCGGAGCAGCCGGCACCGGAACCCGCGGAGCCGGTCCTGCCGGAGCTACGGACCATGTTCTGGGAGACCGGAATGCAGGCGCGGGCGGAGGCGGGCCTGTTCGCCGTGTTCGCCGAACTGCCGCGGCTGGTCTGGACGGCGGTCCGGACCAGTTGGCGGGCCGACCGGCTCCGCACCTCGGTGGTGGCCGCGGCGACGCTCGGCGGCGGGGTCATGGCAGCCTTCGGGCTGCTGGCCACCCAGCGGGTGCTCGTGGAGCTGTTCGCCGGGGGCCCGACCGCGGAGAAGGTGGTCGCCGCGATGCCCGCGCTCGCCGTGCTGGCGGGGGCGACCGCGCTGCGCGCCGGCATGGGCATCGCCACCGGGTACGCGCAGAACGGGCTCACGCCGCGGGTGAGCCGGGAGGTGGAGCGCGGCCTGTTCGAGGTCTCCACGGCGGTACGGCTGGAGGCGTTCGACGCCGACGCGTTCGCCGACGACATGGAGCGGGCCTCGCGGGGCACCGAGTCGACGGTCGACCTCGTGGAGTCGTCGATGAACCTGCTCGCCGGGCTGGCCGGCCTGCTCGCCGTGGCGGTCGCCGTCGTCGTCATCCACCCGCTGCTGCTGCTGGCGCTGCTGGTCGCGACGCTGCCCAAGGCCTGGGCGTCGCTGCGGGCCGGGCATCTGCGGTACCGGACCTACACGGCCGGCTCGGTGCGGCGACGGCGGTTGTGGCTGCTGCACCGGCTGATGGCCGAGCGGGCCTCGGCGCCGGAGCTGCGCTCCTACGGGCTGCGCCGCTTCCTGCTGGACCAGTACGACCGGGTGATGCAGGTGGAGACCGACATCGAGCTGGCGCTGGCCCGGCGGGTCACCACGACCACCACGGTCGGGGCGATGATCGGGGGCATCGCCACCGCCGTGGTCTACCTCCTGCTCGGGCTGCTACTCATCGACGGCCAGATTCCGCTCGCGGCGGCGGCGACCTGCGTGGTCGCGGTGCAGTCCGCGCAACGTTCGCTGGGCATCGTCACCTTCCAGATGGACCGCGTCTACACCGAGGGCCAGCACTTCAGCGACTACACCGGGTTCATGAACCGCGCCGCCGCCTACCTGCCCGACCAGGCCACGAGCGCCACGGACGCCGCGCCCGGCCCCCTGCGCGAACTGGCCGTGCGGGAGGTCAGCCTGCGCTACCCCGACCGGGACGCGCCCGCCGTCGACGGCGTGACGTTGACGATCACGGCGGGGCAGACGGTGGCCTTCGTGGGCGAGAACGGTTCCGGCAAGACGACCCTCGCCGCGATGATCGCCACCCTTCGCGCTCCCAGCGACGGCGTCATCTGCTGGAACGGCCGTCCCCTGCCGGAGTGGGACCTGGACGGGTTGCGGGCCCGCATCGCGGTGGTCACGCAGGAATACCACAAGTGGCCGTTCACCGCCGCGACGAACATCGCCGTCGGCGACGTCGAGAGCGAGGCCCGGCGGGACCGGATCGAGGCCGCCGCCGCCCGCGCCGCCGCCCACGACATGATCCAGGAGTTGCCGCACGGGTACGAGACACTGCTCGACCGGACGTTCGCGAAGGGCCAGGACCTCTCCGGCGGCCAGTGGCAGCGCATCACCGCCGCCCGGGGCTTCCTCCGCGACGCCGACCTGCTGGTCATGGACGAGCCGTCCTCGGCCCTCGACCCGCGCGCCGAGGATGCCCTGTTCCAGGCCATCCGGGACCGGCAGGGTCGGGCGACCACCATCCTCATCACCCACCGGCTGGCCAACGTCCGGCACGCCGACCGGATCTTCGTCCTGCACGACGGCGCGCTGGTCGAGGCCGGCAGCCACGCCGAACTCGTCGCCTCCGGCGGCCGGTACGCCGAGTTGTTCGCCCTCCAGGCCGCCGGCTACGACGACTCGCACGGCGACGGCGGGCCCGCGCCCCGGCAGCGCCCACCCGCCGCGCCCTGACAGTCGCCACCGCTCAGCGGCACGGGGCCGCGGACGATCGGCCCGCCCCGCGAGGCTCCGCCGGACGGTCGGACCGCCGGGTGCGCTCCCGGTGGCCCGACCGGCGCGGCTAGTGGATGATGACGGGAGCCTTCGCCTGCCCCGACTGCTGGTCGTCGAGCAGGTGCGACGGCTCGCGCCGGCGGGGCAGGAACGCCGCCGGGATGAACGTGGCCAGCACCAGCGCGAACGCGACCCAGAACGTGGTGGCGAACGAGTTGGCGGCGAAGTCGAGGCCACGCTCGATGAGCGACGGCTCGACCGGGAACTGCTGGGCCAACTCCGGTTGCTGCTGGACGGCGATGGCGAGGCCGGCCTCGGTCATCGGCTCACCGTTGGGGTCGGTCGCCCCGGGGATCAGTCGGGAGCCGTTCAGCTCGTTGGTGAGGATCACCGACATCATCGCGGCGCCGACGGATCCGCCGATCTGCTGAATGATGTTGACCAGGGTGGAGCCGCGGGCCACCTCGTGGGCGCTCAGGGTCTTCAGCGCCGAGGTCATGATCGGCATCATGGTGCCGCCCATGCCCAGGCCCATGACGAACAGCGACCCGCAGAGCAGCACGTACGACGTGTGCGGGTCGATCTGGGTGAAGGTGAAGAAGCCGAGGGCGATGAGTGCCAGCGCGAACGGCACGGTGCGGCCGACGGGCATCCGGTCGGCCAGCATCCCGGCCACCGGCATGGTCACCATCGCGCCGATGCCCTGCGGTGCCATCAGCAGGCCGGCGGCCAGCGTCGTCTCGCCGCGGATCTGTAGGAAGTAACTCGGGAACAGCAGGCCGGCGCCCATGAACGCGATGATGAACACGAACATGGTCACGGTCGCGATGGTGAGGTTGCGGTTGGCGAACAGCCGCAGGTCGAGCAGGGGGTGCCGGGGCCGGAAGGAGTAGACGACGAAGGCGACGAGGAGCGCGCCGCCGACGAGCATGGGCGCCCACACCTCGGCATCGGTGAACGTGCCGGTCTCGGGCAGCGAGGAGACGCCGTAGAGGAAGAGGGCGAGCCCCGGCGAGAGCATCAGCATGCCGAGGAAGTCGAACGACTCGGAGGGCTCGGGATTGTCCTTCGGCAGCGCCATGGCTGCGTAGACGAGCGCCACGACGCCGATCGGCAGGTTGATCAGGAAGATCCAGTGCCAGCTCGCGACATCGATCAGCCAGCCGCCGAGGATCGGGCCCCCGATGGGACCGAGCAGCATCGGGATGCCGAGGACGGCCATCAGCCGGCCGATCCGGTGCGGCCCGGCCGCCCGGGTCATGATCGTCATGCCCAGCGGCATGAGCATGCCGCCGCCGAGGCCCTGGAGCACGCGGTAGCCGATCAACTGCCCGATCGTGTCGGCGGTGGCGCACAGCCCCGAGCCGATCGTGAACAGGGCCAACGCGATCATGTAGAGCCGCTTGGTGCCGAACCGGTCGGCGGCCCAGCCGCTGAGCGGGATCACCGTGGCCAGCGCGAGCGTGTAGGCGGTCATCGTCCAGGCGACCTCGGCGTACGAGGCATTGAAGTCGCGCTGGAAGGTCGGCAGGGCGACGCTGACGACCGTCACGTCGAGGATCGACATGATCGCGCCGATGACGACGACCCCGGCGACCTTCAGGACCGAGGCGTCGAGCCTGTCCGAGGTCGCGATGGATTGCTGTGTCACGAAATCTCCTGAATTCCCCGTTGGCCGGCGCTGCGCCGCGCCCGGACCTTTCACGTACCGAGCAGTGTCCGCAGGAAGACTAACGACCGGCGCCGACGATCCGCGTTCGGATTTCCGACCGGCAGAGTGTGGGAAACGCCATGATGCCGTACGCCGATCGGGGTCGGGCCGAGGTCCCCGGTCATCCGGTGAACGAGCCGGCGAGTTCGAGGCGGCTGCGCACGCCGAGCTTGTGGTAGGAGCGCTGGAGGTGGTTCTCCACGGTGCGTACCGACAGGCGCAGCCGGTGGGCGATCGCGCTGTTGTCCAGCCCGGTGGCGGCCAGTTCGCAGATCTCGCGTTCCCGGCCGGTCAGTGGGCTCGGCGCGGATTCGACCAGCCCGCACCACGCCGGCCAGTACCCGTCGCAGTGCCGCCGCAGCTTCTCGGCGCGCGCGGCGTGGGCGTTGGCGGCGCGATGTTCACCACGCCCGCGCCGGGCCGTCCCGGCGGCGACCGTCGCCTCCAGCTCCAGGGAGGCGTATCCCCGTTCGTCGAACGCCCCCGCCAGCCGCTCCAGCGCGTCGGGGTCCGACCGGGCCAGCGCGGCGGCCAGGTCGGCGTGGAGCTGGAAGAGCGGGCTGTCGCAGGCGTCGGCGACCTGTCGCAGCTCCGCGGCGGCCGAGGCGGACGGCGCCACCCGGGACAGCAGGTGCAGGGCCTGCGCGGCGATGGTGAGCACGCCGTTCTCGCGGGCCCGGGCGGCCAGCGCGGTGAGCTGCCCGGCCGCGACGGCGAGCCGCCCGGCGGAGACGTGCGTCCAGGCCTGGGCCAGGCCCCAGAAGTCGGCGGGTCGGCTGTGCGCGGGAAGCGGCCCACCCAGTTCGTCGCGGACCTCCCGGACGTCGCGCGACTCACCGGTCTGCGCGGCGAACCACGCGCCCACCGACAGGACGTAGCCACGGATGGGGAACAGCGTCCGCCCGTCGACGAGGGCGCGGGCCTCACGCAGCCAGCGCAGCGCGTCGCGCAGCCGCCCCCGGTGGTAGCGGCAGTTGCCGACCATCAGGGCGAGCAGGGCGACGCCGTCGGACGAGCCGCGGTCGACCGCGTCCAGGTAGTAGGCCTCCGCCGACTCCGTCGCCTGGGTCAGGTTTCCGGACATCACCAGCGCCTGCACGTGCAGGGCCTGGGTGGCGGCGCGCATGGTGGGCCAGGCCTGCGGGAAGGTGACCTCGTCACCGTCGAACATCGCCGCGGCCCGGCCCGGTTCTCCGGTGAAGACCAGCAGGTAGGGCAGGAGCGGGGTGCCGGCCATGCCCAGCAGCGGATCGCGCGGCGGATGCTGGCCGAGACGGGTGACGGTGTCGCGTCCCTCGGCTGTCCGGCCGTCGAAGACGGCCATCGCGGCGACCGCGGTCAGCAGCCCGTCGTGGACGGCGGCGGGCAGGGTCGCCGCCGCGTCGGCGAGCACGCCGCTCGCGGCCTCGGGGCGGCGTAGCCCCCAGAACAGGTTCACCGCCCGCAGCGCCGCCGTCTCGGCGCGGTCGCGGGGGTCGTCGAGCGTCTCGTACGCCCTGCGCAGGTGTTCGTCGGCCTCCTCGCCGCGCCCCTGCGCGACGAGTGCGCGGCCGAGCTGGCGGGCGCCGCGTGGCGAGGCGACCCGACGGGCGAGCCGTTCGGCGAGGCGTGCCCCGCGCCGCAGCAGCGCCGACTCGGAGGCGGCCAGCAGGTCCGCCTCGTCGACGGCGAGGTCGGCCTCGCACCGCCACGACACCACGCGCAGGTGGTCCTCGTGCTGCGCCGTCGAGGTGGCTTCCAGGGCGTCCGCCAGCTCCCGCAGGATGCGGCGGGTGCGCAGCGCACCGGTGCTCGCGCGGGCCGCCTCGGCGTAGAGCGGATGTGCCACCCGGACCAGGCCGCGCTGCTCCCCGGTGGTCAGTTCGATGAGCCCCCGCTCCTCCAGCCGCTCGGCGACCTGCGCCGGGACGAGTCGCTCGATGACAGGCAGCGGCGCGGGCTCGCCGTGTGCGACGTACTGCAACGCTTCGATCTCGTCGGGACCGAGCAGGCTGAGCGTCTCGGCGATGAGGTCGTTCAGGTGCGGGTGCTCCAGCGGGGTTCCGCGCCAGGTCCACACGCCGCGTCGCTGGGCGAGGGCGCCGGTCTGCCGCCCGCCGCGCAGCATCTCGCGCAGGAACAGGGGGTTGCCGCGTACGGCCTGCCAGATGGCGGCGAGAGTCAGGCCGTCGGTCGGCCCGCCCAGCATCGCCCGGACGAGTTCGGCTGTCTCCTCCTGGCTCATCGCCGCCAGCTCCACGCGCTCGACGGGGCCGAGGCGACGCAGGGCGGTGACGGCCGGGCTGGCGACCGCCTCGCTGCGGGCGCTGGCGACGACCCGCACCGCCTCGCCGGCCACGAGCCGTTCGAGCAGCGCCGACGAGGCGTCGTCGAGCCAGTTCACGTCGTCGATGACGACGAGGACCGGCCGGGCCCCGGCGATGGCGCGCAGCCTGGTGGCGACGTCGCGGAAGGCCTCGGCGACCGAGGGCCCCACCGGCTGGGCGACGAGCTGGGCGAGCACGCCGAAGGGCACGCTCTGCCAGCCCGGCGTCGCCGTCACCCACAGCGCCAGGAAGCCACGCCGCTCCGCCTCGCCCAGCACCTCCGTGGCCAGCCGGCTCTTGCCGATCCCGGCTTCCCCCGTGACGAGGGTGCACCGGGTGACGCCGCTGGTCAGGCTGTCGGTCAGCCGGTCGAGCTCACGCCGCCGCCCGACGAGTGGCCATGGTGTGGACAACGGTTCCCTCCCCCACAAGACGGTCTGCCGTGACAGACGCTGTCAGCGGCGCGCGAGGTTGTCGGCGGGGATGACGGTAGGGCACCCGCGAACGTTGAGTACCGAAGTTCTGCCGGCCCTGAGTAGCCCCGGCGGCACCCGTGTACGCATGCTGACCTGCGCATGTAGCTATTTTTCAGTGATGACGCCACCTCGCGGCGTCAGGTTTCAGACACCGTCGCCCGCGTCGTGGCGCGAACCCGGCGGTGACTGTTTCGCGACTGCGATGGAGTACCCGCTACTCACGCCCCGGACCGTGCGCCCGACGAGTCTCAGATGGACGGACCGCGGCACCGGCCGCCGGTCGCGACCAAGGAGGAACCAGATGTCGATCACCGACGTCGTCCGCGCCTGGAAGGACGAGTACTACCGGGGCGAGGCGTCCCTCGACCACCCCGCCGGGCTGGTCGAGCTGAGCCGCGAGGAGCTGGAGACGGTCGCCGGCGGCATGCCGCCGATCGACGGGCACACCGAGAAGTGCTGCCACTGCATGTCGCCCTGCTGACGAGACCTGTCCATCACGGCGACGGCGCCGGAGCCCGGCCACCTGCCGGGCTCCGGCCCACCGCCCTCACCCGAGGATCGGCGATGACTGTTGGGTTCCTACCCGCCCTCTCGCTCACCGAGCGTGTCCCGGTCGACGGGGCCGGCTCGTACCCCGTCTCCGACCGCGCGCGCTGGCGGCTCTCCCGGTGGCGCGACTCGCAGGCCTTCGCCACCGCCGGAGCCTGGCAACGCCGCCTCGCCGCCGACGCGTGCGACGAGGACGTCCTGCTGTCCCTGCTCGACGAGCCCGCCGCGCGGATCGCGGCACGCATCGCGCACCCCCCGGAGTGGTCGCGACGGTTGCAGCGCCTGTACGCCGGGCCGGGCCCCGACGACTGGCGCCCCGAACGGCTGCCGGGACGGCCGCTCGACGACGCGCTGGTCATCGCCGCCCCGATCCTCGCCGACGCCCGCCGTCAGGTCCGCGAGGCAGCGGCGGAACTGGCCGGCCCCACCGCGCCTCTCGATCCGCGTACCGCCGACACGCTCGGCATCGCCGACCTGCTCGACGAGCTGGTCAGGCTGCTCAGCCGCGCGAGCGTGCTGGAGCTGAACGTCGCCCGCGTACGCGGCGAGCTGACCGGGCAGACGCCGGCGCAGCGGTTCGCCGCCTTCTTCGCCCGGATGGCGCAGCCCTCGGCCGCGTCGGGCTTCCTCACCGAGTATCCCGTCCTGGCCCGCCAACTCCTGGACGTCGTCGACGCCTGGCGGTCGTCCACCATCGAGTTCCTGCGGCGGCTGCACGCCGACTGGGCCGTGATCGCGCCGGCCCTCGGCGTGGATCCGCGCGCGCGGCTCACCGGGCTCACGCCCGCCGGTGACGCCCACCGGGGCGGTCGCCGGGTGTGCCTGGTCAGCTTCGACGACGGCTCGCGCGTGGTCTACAAGCCCCGCGACCTCGGCGTGGACGCCCGGTTCCAGCAGTTGCTGGGCTGGCTCAACCGGCGGGACCCCGAGCTGGGCCTGCGCACCATGACGGTGGTGACGCGCGACGGCTACGGCTGGTCCGAGTTCGTCGCCGCCGCCGGACCGACGTCCGTCGCCGGCTACGCCCGCCGCTACGGAAGCCTGCTCGCCCTGCTGCACACGCTGGGCGCCAGCGACTGCCACCCCCGCAACGTGGTGGGTGCCGGCGACACGCCGGTGCTCGTCGACCTGGAGACCCTGTTCACCCCGGCGCTGACCCGCGGTTCACGTGACGCCGCCGCCGGGGAGGCCGTCACCGCCTCCGTGCTCGCCGTCGGCCTGCTGCCCTCGGCCGAGCAACCGGTGGGCGAGGCCGCGCCGTGCAACTGCGCCGAATGGCTCGGCGCGGGCACCGACGAGATGCAGCTGCACGTCCCGGGCGTGCACATCGGGCACGGGAAGCCCGACGTTCCCGAGGGCGTCCGTCCCGCCGACCTGCGCGCACACGAGACCGACGTCGTCGCCGGCTTCCGCCGCACGTACGACCTGCTGCACCGCCACGCCGGAGTGCTGGCCGACCGGGTACGCGCCTTCGCCGGCGACGAGATCCGGGTGGTCCTGCGCCCGACGCGCACCTACGCCCGGCTCCAGGAGGCGCTGCTGCACACCGACCACCTGCGCGACGCCCTCGACCGGGACCGGCTGCTGGACTGGCTCTGGGTCGGCGTGGAGGAACTGCCGGTCCTCGCCACCACGATCGCCGCCGAGCGCGCCGACCTGGCCGCCGGGGACACGCCGCTGTTCACCTCCAGGGTCGGCTCCCGAGAGCTGTGGACGAGCCAGGCCCGGCAACTTCCCGGCGCGCTGGCCCGCTCGGCGCTGGACGAGGCGCTGCGCCGCATCGCCGGCCTGGGCGAGGCCGACCGGGAGCGGCAGGTCTGGCTCATCCGCGCCACGTTCGCGTCGCTGGTCGAGATGCCCGACGCCCCGCACGCCGAGGTGCGCTGGCGTCCCGGGCCGGCGCCGGCCGAGCCGTCCGCGTTCCGGCCACTGCTGGCGCACGCCGCCGAGATCGGCGAGCGGCTCGCGGCGACGGCTCACGGCGGGACCTGGTTCACGTTCGGTCCCACCGTGGGTGCCCGCTGGGCGCCGGCGCCGATGGGAGCCGGTCTCTACGACGGCCTGTCGGGCCTGGCCCTCTTCTACGGCTACCTGGGCGAGACCACCGGGCACGAGGACTTCACCGACCTGGCCGCCGGGATCGCACGGCGGCTGGGCGACCGGCTACGCACCGACGGGTTCCCCACGACCGCCGTCGGCGCCTTCAACGGCTGGGGCGGCCTGTGCTACGCGTACGGTCACCTGGCCGCCCTGTGGGGCGACGACCCGGCTGTCCGTCGCGGCCTGCATCTGGCACTCGGCCGGCTGGAGGCCCTCGCCGACGGCGCCGACGACGCCGACGTGGTCAACGGGCTGGCCGGCGCGGTGCTCGCCGTGCTGGCCTGCGGCGCGGACCCGCAGCGCACGGTCGACCTGGCGTGCCGCCTCGGCGACCGCCTGCTCGCGACGGGCCCGGCCCTCGGGCTGGGCGGGCTGTCCCACGGCGCCGCCGGGGTGGCGGCGGCGCTGTTCGAGCTGTGGAGCGTCACCGGCGAGGAGCGCTACGCCGAGGCCGGACGGGCCGCGCTGGAGTTCGACCGCTCGCTGTTCGACCCGGCCTCGGGCAACTGGGCGGACCTGCGCCGGCCGGGCCTGCTCAGCAACGCCTGGTGCCACGGGGCGCCCGGGATCGGGCTGTCGCGGGTGCGGATCCGGCAGGCGCTGTCCCGCCGCCCGCTGCCGCTGCTCGACGGCCTCGACGCCGAGATCGGGGTGGCGCTGCGCACGACGTTCACGCACGGCTTCGGGCGCAACCACTCCCTGTGCCACGGCGATCTCGGCAACCTCGATTTGCCGCTGCTCGCCGGGGCGGACCCGGCGGCGGTCGGCGCGGTCGTCGACGGCGTGCTGCGCGACGTGGCCGCCCACGGGTGGCGCTGCGCCAACCCGGCCGGGCTCGACTCGCCGGAGCTGATGACCGGGCTGGCCGGGATCGGGTACCAGCTGATGCGGCTGGCGGAGCCGGAGCGCGTGCCGTCGCTGCTGACCCTGGCGGGCACCCCGTGAGGCGACGCGGCAGGGTGCCCGTCGTCCTGCAGATGACCGACGCCGACTGCGGCGCCGCCTGCCTCGCGATGGTCCTGCGCCACGCCGGCGTCCGCGCCACGCTCGCCGGGTGCCGCGAGCACCTCGGCGTGGGCCGCGACGGGGTCAGCGCACTGGCCCTGCTGGACGCGGCCGGCGAGATGGGGCTGCGCGCGAACGCCTACCGGGCGGCCCCGGAGGACCTCGCGTCGCTGCCGATGCCACTGATCGCACACTGGGAGGGCTCGCACTTCGTCGTCGTGGAGCGCCGCACCCGGCACGGGTTCTCGATGGTGGACCCCGCCCTGGGCCGCCGGACGGTCCCGTTCGCCGAGGCGGCCGAGTTCCTCACCGGCACCGTGCTGGTGTTCACCGGCCGTACGACCACAGCCGGCCCGGCCAGGAGCGTCGCGGGCCCCCGTACGCCGTGGCTGCGCCGCGGCTACCGGATGGCGCGCGCCTTCCTGCCCGCGCTGTGGACGGTGCTGTCCGTCTCCGTGGTCCTGCAACTGCTCGGGCTCGCCCTGCCGCTGGCCATGTCGACCGCCCTCGACGCGATCCTGCCGGCGCGCGAGACCGGGCTGCTGCCCTACCTCGGCCTGGCCGTGCTGGCGCTGGCCCTGACCCAGTTCGGCCTGGCGCACCTGCGTTCGATGCTGCTGGTGAACCTCCAGTCGCGGGTGGACCGGGAGTTGATGACCCGGCTCTTCGCCCACCTGATGAGCCTGCCGTTCCGCTTCTTCCAGCAGCGCTCCAGCGGGGACCTGATGCAGCGGCTGGCGAGCAGCGTGCTGCTGCGGGAGATCGTGACGACCCAGGTGCTGACCGCCGTGATCGACGGCGCGCTGGTGGTCGGGTACTTCGCGGTGCTGTTCGTCGCCGACGTCGGGTTCGCCACGGTGGCGCTGGGCATCGGCCTGGTCCAGGTGTGCGCGGTCGCGGCGGTCAACCGGCGCCTGCTGCACCTGAACCACCGACAGCTCACCGTGCAGGCGGAGGCGGAGAGCGTGCTCATCGAGGCGCTGTCGGGCATCGCCACCATCAAGTCGATGGGCGCCGAGAAGCACGTGTACGACCATTGGCTGGGCCGCTACTCGGCGGCGCTCGCGGTGGATCGGGCGCGCAGCCGGCTGTCGGCGACCGTCGACAACGTGGCAGCGACCGTACGGCTCGTCGGGCCGCTGGCCCTGCTGTGGCTGGGCATGTACCGGATCTTCGCCGACGGCATGAGTCTGGGTGACGCGATGGGCCTGCAGATGCTGGCGCTGGCCGCGATCGCCCCGCTGGGTTCGCTGGTCGCCAGCGCACAGGTACTCCAGTCGGTCGCCTCGACCGTGCAGCGGCTGCGCGACGTCTTCTCCGCCCGTCCCGAGATCGAGGACGCGTCGCAACTGCTGTCGCCGACGCTGCGCGGGCGGGTCGAGGTGCGCGGGCTCAGCTTCCGGTACGACGGCACGGGCCCGGACGTGCTGCGGGACGTCTCGTTCACCGTCGAGCCCGGCCGGACGGTGGCGGTCGTGGGTGCCTCGGGCAGCGGCAAGAGCACCCTGGCGATGCTGCTGACCGGGCTCTACCGGCCGACCGGCGGTCAGATCCACTTCGACGGGGTGCCGCTGGAGCGCATCGGCCCGGACGCCCTGCGTCGCCAGTTCGGCGTGGTGTTCCAGGAGAGCTACCTGTTCCGGGACTCGATCCGGCGCAACATCGCCCTCGCCCGCCCGGACCTGCCTCTGGCGGACGTGCGGCGGGTCGCCCGGCTGGCCGCCATCGACGCCGACATCGAGGCCATGCCGATGCGGTACGACACCCGGGTCGCCGAGCGCGGCCAGGCGCTCTCGGGCGGGCAGCGGCAACGCCTCTCCATCGCCCGGGCACTCGCCGGCGAGCCGGT
Organism: Micromonospora sp. NPDC048170; assembly: GCF_040652795.1. Taxonomy (NCBI): domain Bacteria; kingdom Bacillati; phylum Actinomycetota; class Actinomycetes; order Micromonosporales; family Micromonosporaceae; genus Micromonospora; species Micromonospora sp. NPDC048170. The sequence goes on along the minus strand of NZ_JBEZMR010000003.1, from coordinate 149,804 downwards.
GATCCTGCTGCTGGACGAGGCGACGAGCCACCTCGACGTGGCCACGGAACGCAGGGTGAGCCAGGCGGTCGCGGCACTGCGCTGCACCCAGATCATCATCGCGCACCGGCTGAGCACGGTGCGCCACGCCGACGAGATCCTCGTGCTCGACGGGGGCACGGTCGCCGAGCGCGGCGGCCACGACGAGTTGCTGGCGCTCGGCGGCAGGTACGCGGACATGGTCCGCGCACAGCTCGACACCCCGACAGACGTACAGGCCGACGCGCCGGCGGAGCACGAGCCGGCCGTCGCCGGAGGGAGCCACCGATGAGTGTCACGTTGCCGTTCGAGCGGGTCCTCGTCGCCGCCTGCGGATCGAGCGGCGCCATGTCGCTGCCGCAGTCGCTGCTGGCGATGAGGCACGCGCTCGGTCTCGAGGTGAGGGTGGTGATGACCGGGGCCGCCGCGACGTTCGTGACCCCCACGGCCCTGGCGGCGGTCACCGGGTATCCGGTGACCGTCGAGGAGCCCCGGGGGCAGCCCGGGGTCCCCCACCTGGACCTGACCGAGTGGGCGCAGCTGGTGCTCGTGCTGCCTGCCACCGCCAACACCCTGGCCAAGGCGGCGCTGGGCATGGCCGACAACCTGGTCACGGCGTGCGTGCTGGCCTCCGCCGCACCCGTGGTGTTCGTACCCGCGATGAACGTGCGGATGTGGGAGAAGCCCGCCGTGCAGCGCAACGTCGCGCAGTTGCGCGCGGACGGGTACGGCGTCGTGCCGCCCTCACGGGTCATCGCGCTCAGCTCCGGCACCGCCACGGGCATCGGCGTGCCCGGCATCGAGACGGTGCTGGAGTGGGCGGTGGGTCACCTGTCCTCGGCGGGATCCGGGCCGGACGTGGGCAAGGTGGCCTCCGATGGCTGACGTCATCGGGCGCGAGGCGCGGGCGTCGCGGTGGGTGGCGGGCCTGATGGCGCTGCTGGGCGTCGGTCTGACCGGCTGGGTGGCGGTGCCGGTCGTACGGCAGCGGCTGGCGCCGCCCGCGCCGATCGCGTCGTTCGGGGTGGCCGAGACAGCGGCCGGCTGCGATCCGGAGCTGACCGACCCGGTGTCGGGCAAGGGGGTCCACGTCGGGCGGGGGACGCGCGTCGCCTACCTGACGGTGCCGCCGTCGTCCGGGCCGCACTACGAGCTGCCCGCGCCGATGCGCCGGTTCTACCTGGCCGGTGACCGGCCCCCGGTGGAGGTGCTGGTGCACAACCTGGAGCACGGCTACACGGTGGTCTGGTACTCGGACGACCTGCCGGCGCCCCAGGTGGAGGCCCTGCGCGGCCTGGCCGCGAGGCTCGGCGCCGACGAGCGGACCGCCAAGTTCGTCGCCGCGCCGTGGGACAGGTCCTACGGCCGCTTCCCGCCGGGGCGCCGCGTCGGCATCAGCCGCTGGGGCGCCACGGCCGGCTACCGCCTGCTGTGCGGATCGGTCAGCGGCGCCGTCATCGAGCGTTTCCTCGCCGCCCACCCGCCGACCGACTCGCCAGAACCGGAGGGGGCGTGACCGCGGCTGTCCCGCGCGGGGCCCGGCGCGCCCGCCGCCTCCGGTCAGCCCACCTTGGGTACGGCGCGGGCGATGATCGCGGTGAGGTCGGCACCGCGGGGCAGCGTGCCGTACGCCTGGCCGTGGTCGCCGCCGAGCCGGGAGGCGCAGAAGGCGTCGGCGACGGCGGGGTGCCCGTGCCGCACCAGCAGCGAGCCCTGGAGGACCAGGGCGAGCCGTTCGACGACGCGGCGGGCCCGCAGTTCGAGGTCGTCGTGGTCGGACAGGTCGGCGCGCACCTGGCGTACGGCGGCGTCGAGGCGCGCGTCGGCGCCGGCGGCGGCGGTCACCTCGGCCTGGAACGCCTGCATGACCTCGGGTTCCCGGGTGAGGGCGCGCAGCACGTCCAGCGCGGCGACATTGCCGGAGCCCTCCCAGATCGAGTTCAGCGGGGACTCGCGGAACAGCCTCGGCATGCCCGACTCCTCGACGTAGCCGTTGCCGCCCAGGCATTCGAGGGCCTCGGCGGCGTGGCCCGGCCAGCGCTTGCAGACCCAGTACTTGCCGACGGCGAGGGCGAGGCGCTTGAACGCGGTCTCGCCGGCATCGCCGCGCGCGGACCGGTCGGTCGCTCCGGCGAGCCGCATCATGAGCACGGTGGCGGCCTCGGACTCGACCGCGAGGTCGGCGAGCACGTTGCGCATCAGCGGCTGGTCGACGAGGTACCGGCCGAACGCCTGCCGGTGGGCGGCGTGGTGGGCGGCGGTGATCACGCCCTGGCGCATCCCGGCCGCCGCGCCGATGACGCAGTCGAGGCGGGTGAGGTTGACCATGTCGATGATGGTGCGTACGCCACGGCCCTCGTCCCCGACCCGCCAGGCGACCGCGTGCTCGTACTCGACCTCGGCCGAGGCGTTGGACCGGTTGCCGAGCTTGTCCTTGAGGCGCATCAGCCGCATCGGGTTGGCCGTGCCGTCGGGCAGGACGCGCGGGACGAGGAAGCAGGTGAGCCCGCCCGGCGCCTGGGCGAGGGTGAGGAAGACGTCGCACATGGGCGCCGAGGTGAACCACTTGTGCCCGAGGAGCCGGTAGGTGCCGTCCGGCTCGGGGCGGGCGGTGGTGGTGTTGGCGCGGACGTCCGAGCCGCCCTGCTTCTCCGTCATCGACATGCCGGCCAGCAGTCCCCGCTTGGCCAGGGGCGGGCGCAGCCCGAAGTCGTACGTGGTGGCGGTGAGCAGCGGCTCGTACGTCGCGGCCAGTTCCGGGGCGTGCCGCAGCGCCGGCACCGCCGCGTACGTCATGGAGATCGGGCAGCCGTGGCCGGCGTCGGGGCGCCAGGTGTAGAACTTCGCCGCCCGCGCCACGTGTGCGCCCGGCCGGTCGTCCGCCCACGGTGCGGCGTGCAGGCCGTGCGTGACCGCGACCCGCATCAGCTCGTGCCAGGCCGGGTGGAACTCCACCTCGTCGACGCGGTTGCCGTGCCGGTCGTGGGTGCGCAGGACCGGCGGGTGCTCGTTGGCCAGCCGGCCGTGGTCGATCGCCTGCTCGGCGCCGCCCAGCCGGCCCAGCTCGTGCAGCTCGGCGGTGGCCCAGCCGGCGCCCTCACGTTCGAGCCCGTCGAGCAGCGCCGGGTCGTCGGCCGCGTCGTGCCCGGCCAGCGGGGGAACCTGGTTGAAGACCTCGTGCGTCGTCACGGCGACACTCCCAACGCGCGGTGGAGGAACGTGGTCAGGTGGGCGATGGTGTCCGGGCCGGCGACCCCGGCGGACAGGGGGCCGACCATGGCCTCGGCCAGGGCGCCGACCAACGCGGTGGCGGTCAGCTCGGGATCCTGCGGGGGAAGCTCGCCGTTCGCCACCCCCTCGGCGACGTAGCCGGCGATCAGTTCGGCGTACGCACGGCGGAAGACGAGCCGCTCGGCGTCGACCGCCGGGTCGGCCGGCTCGGCGAGCAGGGCGTACGCCAGTCGTGGGGACCGCAGTGCCCGGCCGGAGAACGTCTCGACGACGGCGGACACCCGCTCGGCGACGGTGGTCTCCAGCGCCGCCGCACGCGCCACCGCGTCCACCTCGCGCTGCGAGGCCGTGCGGAACACCTCGGCGACCAGGTCGGCCTTCGTGGGGAAGTGCCGGTAGACGCTGCCGGTCGCCATCCCGGCCCGCTCGGCGACGGCGGCGACCGAACAGCCGGCGTACCCGTGCGCGGCCGTGATCTCCAGCGCGGCGGCGACGATCCGTTCCCGGGACGCGCTCAGCCGAGCCCTCACGCGATCGGTGCTCCGGTAGACCACGCAAGGATTGAACCATCATTCAGTCCTTGGCGACAAGGGTGCCGCCGTACGGGCCCGTCAGGGCTTGGCGGTCAGCCCCACGAGGCGATCCCGCTCTCACCAACAGAAAGGCCACCTCCCTGATTCGGGAGGTGGCCTTTCATCCACGGAGCCGTCGATCCGCAGGCAGGTCAGGATGTGAGCGGGTCAGCAGCCCTGACGCCGGCTGAAGATCTGGTGGCGCTGGCCGGCCCAACCGATGTAGCCGACCGCCTCGACGCAGTAGTTCGCCGTGCCGGTGACGCCGACCGGGCCGGCGTGGTAGCTGAAGTCACCCGAATCGGTGTCGGCGCTGCCCGAGCGGGTGCAGTGCGCGCCCTCACCCGAACGCTCCGCGCAGCGGTAGATCTGCACGAAGGTGGGCGCCGACTTCCCGTACGCCGCGCCACGGTGGTAGAAGCACGCGCTGTTGGTGCCCCCGTTGCTGCTGTTGTAGTAGATCACCAGTTCGCCGTAGCCCGACGACTGCACCTGGCTGTAGATGATCGTGCCCGAGCAGGAGCCGGCCGCCTGGGCGGCGGGTGCGCCGACCGTCAGGACCGTCGCGCCGGTCACCAACGCCATCAGCATCGAGAGAATTCTCTTCAAGGTCACCAATCCCCCGTTCCACAGTCGACTTTCGACCGATGGCGATCATGATTGCACGGCCCGGCAACCGTGCCGGCCTGGGCACGCCCGGCGGCTCCGGTCGCAGGTTCGGTCACCGCCGCGAATCCCGGACCACAGTAGACTCCACCGCCGCTGCCACCGGGCGTGGTGGTTCGGGACTGTTTCGCCCGCCATCGGGCCCGACGACGACCGGAGTGAAGATGCTCAACAGGCGACGGATCATCACCGCAGGAGCGGGACTGTTTCCCGCCATCGCGCTCGGCGCGGGCGCCGCCCGGGCGTCGGCCGTCCCGACAGCGACGGCCGCGACGGTGGAGACCTCCGGGGTCGCGCCCGCGGCGCTCGCCGGTTTCGACAACGTCCTGAAGACCTACGTCACCGAACGCGGCATCTCCTGCGCGCAGCTCGCGATCACCAAGAACGGCCGACTGGTGCTCGCCCGCGGCTACCGCTACGCCACCGGCGGCACCACCGTCCCGGCGGTCTCCCCCACCTCGCTGTTCCGGATCGCCAGCCTGAGCAAGCACGTCACCGCCACCGCCGTCCTGCGGCTGGCCCAGGACGGCGTACTGAACCTGGACGCACCGGTTGCCCCGTTGCTCGGCCTGTCGATCGCCACCGACCCCCGGCTGGCGAACGTCACGGTCCGGCGGCTGCTGCACCACACCGGCGGCTGGGACCGGGACCTCTCCGGCGACTACCTGTACCTGGACCACACGATCTCGGGCTCGCTCGGCGTGCCGCTGCCGATCAGCCAGGACCACATCATCCGGTACGCCTCCAGCCGCCCGCTCGACTTCGCCCCCGGCACCCGGTACGCCTACAGCAACTACGGCTACCTGCTGCTCGGCCGGATCGTCGAGAAGGTCTCCGGAACCAGCTACGAGTCGTACGTCAAGCAGAAGCTCCTGGCCCCCGTCGGCATCACCCGGATGCGGCTCGGCCGCACCCTGCGCGCGGAGGCCGCCCCGACCGAGGTGGTCTACGACTCGCAGTACACCAGCCGCACCGTCACCGACGCGTCGGGCACGGTGGTGCCCACCCCGTACGGCGGATTCAGCATGGCCAACCGCGGGCCCGGCGGCGGCTGGCTCGCCTCGGCGGTCGACCTGGTGCGCTTCGCGCGGGTGTTCGACGCCGCCGGCCCGGTGCTGAACGCGACCTCGATCGCCGGGATGTTCGCCAAGCCGGAGACCGGGGTCACCGAGAGCGGTTCCTGGTACGGGGCCGGTTGGTGGGTACGGCAGGTCACCGGCAACCTCAACACCTGGCACGACGGCTCGCTGCCCGGCACCTACACCTATCTCGCCCGGCTACAGAACGGCTTCACCTACGCCGCCCTGTTCAACCGGCGCGAGGAGGCCGGCAGCCTCGACTTCAACGTGCTGAGCCCACGGATCAACGCCGAGATCGGCAAGGTGACGAGTTGGCCGACGACCGACCTCTTCCCCGGCTACTTCTGACCGGCGTCGCTCGATCCCCCCGGGGCGACGCGCGCGAAACCGACGCGTGTCGCCCGGCGCCGCTGGGGTAACGTGCGGGCCATGTCGAGCCCCGAGGCATCCAGGGTGAGGGCTTTCGGTCACGCCGTCAGCCCCCTGAACCACTGAGTTCCCAGCTTCCGCCGTCCCGCCGCAACCTGCGGCCGGACGCGTTCGTTCGTGGGCGCTGACCGCGGTGACGAGACGTCTCTTCTCGTTTCTTCTCCTCACCTCGGAGCCACTCGATGCCTCGCCCGCTGTACCTGCTTGCCGTGGCCGTGTTCGCCATGGGCACCTCGGAATTCATGCTCGCCGGTCTCCTGCCGGCCATCGCCTCGGACCTCGACGTGACCGTCGGGGCAGCGGGCCTGCTCACCTCGGCCTTCGCGATCGGAATGGTCGTCGGCGCCCCCCTCATGGCCGGGCTCGCCCGCAACTGGCCCGGGCGGTCCAGCCTCCTCGGGTTCGTCCTCGTGTTCCTGGCCGCTCACCTCGTGGGCGCTGCCACCTCGAGCTTCCTGGTCCTGTTCGTGACCCGGCTGGTCGCCGCGCTCGCGAACGCGGGATTCCTCGCCGTGGCGCTGACGGTCGCCGCCAGGCTGGTCGCCCCCGGCCGGCGGGGACGCGCGCTCGCCGTGCTGCTGTCGGGCACGACGGCGGCCACGGTCGCCGGGGTTCCGGGAGGGGCGGCACTCGGCGCGATGCTCGGGTGGCGGGCCACGTTCTGGGCCGTCGCCGTTCTCTGTCTGCCCGCGGCCATCGGCATCCTCAGAGGAATCCCGGCGCGCCCCGCGCAGGAGGACGAGACCGGGGGGCCGGCCCTGCGCTCGGAGCTCGCCCAGCTCAGGCGTCCGCGGCTGATCCTGGTCATGCTACTCGGCGCACTGGTGAACGCGGCGACCTTCGGAAGCTTCACCTTCCTCGCTCCCGTCGTGACCGACACCGCCGGGCTGGGCGGGTTGTGGGTCTCCGTCGTACTGGTGATCTTCGGTGTCGGTTCGTTCGTCGGTGTCACCGTCGCCGGACGGCTGTCCGACCAGCGTCCCGGCCTGGTCGTCGCGGCCGGAGGCCCGCTGCTGCTCGTCGGCTGGCTCGCCCTGGCGGTGCTGGCCGGGAAACCGGCCGCTCTGCTCGTCCTCGTGTTCGTCCAGGGGGCACTGTCGTTCGCACTGGGCAGCACGCTGATCGCGCGGGTCCTGTACGAGGCGGCGGGGGCACCCACCATGGGCGGCTCGTACGCGACCGCCGCACTCAACGTCGGCGCCGCCGCCGGACCGGTCGTCGCCGCGACCACGCTCAACACCGCACTCGGAAACGTCGGGCCATTCTGGGGAAGCGGTCTCCTCGTCGCGGTCGCGCTGCTCGTGGCACTCCCCTTCAGGGGTGTGATCGCGGCTGGTGGAGGCAACGAGGCGGTACGCCGACGCGTGCGGACGCCCCGCTGAGCATCGATGGGCGCGAAGGCTCGTCGAACGCCGTCGCACCACGCTCTGCACTTCCGGCGTCGATCCGGGTCAATGGCGGTCAGCTCTTGCCTCAAAGGTCAAATGTCGGGAAAACTGGCCACGATCCTCGTGTGGGCCAGTCGCGACGCGCGGTCCGTGATGTGGACAAGGAGCTGACGCGTGGGCATTGGTCGGCGCAGCGCGGGAGGGTCCGTGACAGTCGACAGGGCCGCCGTGCCGGGCGTGACGTTCGCGCTGCTGACCCGCGCCGTGGCGGGGGTCGCGTCACCGCAGCGCCGTCCGATGTGGATGTCGGCGCCCTCCGCACAGGGTCTCGATCCGGTCGGCGGCAGCATCGGTGCCGCGCTGCACCGGCAGACCTCGCGCTGTCTGCTGCTCGGTGCGCTGGCATACCGGGTGTGCGTCCTGCCGGTCGCACTGGGCCTGCTCGTGGTGCGCGGCGACCCGGTGGCGCTGGTGGCTCTGCTGCCGGTTGCGGCCCTGCTGCTGGCCGCCAACGTCGCGGCGATCGTCACGGTCTGTCGGCGGCCGACCGTGGACCTCGAACGGGTACGCGGGGCCGTGCTGGTCGACCTCGCCGTGGCGTACGCGGTGAACGTGGGGGCGAGTGCGGTGGCGCCGCACACCGATGTCTTCTGGGCCTACCTGGCCGGTGGCGTGGTCCTGGTGACCGGCGCGTACGGCCTGCTCGGTGGCGTGCTCGCGGTGCTGCTGTCGATGCCGGCACAGCTGGCCATGGGCGCGTTCGGCGCCGCCGCCGACAGCGCGACGCTCGCCGGGAGGGCCGGGTGGCTCGGGCTGGCGGTGGTGGTCACGCTGGCGGCGCTCGTGGTCTGTGGGCTGAGTCTGCACCTGGCCATGTCGTACGGGATCCGGGCTGGCCGGGAGGCCGAGCGGATCCGGTGGCTGCGGTCGCTGCACGACACGGTGTTGCAGACCATGGAGGCGATCGCCCTGCACAGCTCGGCGGATGACACCTCGCCCGCGGTGCAGCTCGCCGAGGTGCGGGCCACCGCCCGGGCCCAGGCCGCCCGGCTGCGTCAGGCGCTCGACGAGCCCGGTGCCGGCAACGACAACCCGCTCGCCAGTGGGTTGGCCAGACTGGTCGAGGAGCTCGCGGGGCGCGGGCTGCGGGTGGAGTTGGCGGTGGCTGCCGGCGCCGGCAGCCGGATGTCCGGCCCGTACCGGGACGCGGTCATCGGTGGGGTGCGGGAGGCTCTGGGCAACGTGGCCAAGCACGCCGGAATCGGTGACGCGGTGGTCCGCGCCGACGAGGAGAGCAGCGCCCTGGTCGTGGTGGTCCGTGACCACGGCTGCGGCTTCGACGTCCTCGGCCGACCCGGGTTCGGCATCCGGGAGTCGATCATGGCCCGGTTGCGCGAGGTCGGCGGCAAGGCGACCGTGGAGTCCTGGCCCGGCCGCGGCACCAGGGTGACCCTGCGGGTGCCGGCATGATCCGGTCGGGCCGGCCCAGGCGTGGCACCGGCGCGGCGGCCCGATCGGCTCCGGCAGGGCGGCGACTCGCTTGCGGCGCGCTGGCGAGCGTCGTAAGCGCGCTGGCGGGCGTCGTCGGCGCACTGGTCTGGGCGCTGCCGGTGACCGCCGCCCCGGCCGGCTGCACCCGGCCGGCGGGGGTGCACACCGCCGGCAACCCGTGGGCGACGGACCTGCTCGGGCCGCGCCGGGTGTGGCCACTGAGCACCGGTTCCGGGGTGCGGGTCGCGGTGCTCGGCACCGGCGTCGACGCCCGTAACGCACAGTTCCGCCCCGGTCAGGTCGAGGACGGCCGGGACGTCCTGCTCAACCGGGACGGGGCCACCGACGACTGTGACGGCCGGGGCACCTTCGCCGCCGGCCTGATCGCCGCCCGGCCGCACGACGAGACGACCTTCGCCGGTCTGGCGCCCGGCGTTTCCGTGCTCCCGGTCCGCTACACCCAGACCACCAGCCAGGGTGACGGGGCCGTCGATCCCGGCCGGCTCGCCGCCGCCATCGACGTCGCGGTCGCCGCCCGGGCCCGGGTGATCTACGTGGTGATACCGGCCACCAGGAACACCGCCCAGTTGCGGGCCGCCACCGCGCGGGCGATCGCGGCCGACATCGTGGTGGTGTCGCCGGCCGCCTCCGGCCCGCCGGCCAGGGGGGCGACCAGCTACCCGACCGCGCTGCCCGGGGTACTGGCGGTCGGCGCGTTCGGGCCGGACGGGGCGGTGACCTCCACCGAATCCGGGGACCACATCGGCGTGGCCGCGCCGGGAAAGCAACTGCTGAGCCTCTCCGCCGGAGCCGGCGGCCGACTGGGACACTCACCCACGGTCGACGATCCGGCCTACGCGGCGGCGTTCGTGGCGGGCACGGCCGCGCTGCTGCGGGCGTACCGGCCGGAGCTCAGGACCGCCGAGGTGGTGCGGCGGATCGAGTCGACCGCGCACCGGACCGCGTTCGACGGGCACCACCCGCAGCTCGGCTGGGGCATGGTGGACCCGTACCGGGCGGTGGCCGCCGAGGGGGTCGAGGATCCGCCGGGAGCCGTGGGCGCGAGTGCGCAGCCGGTCGCCGCGGCCCGTCCGGACCCCGGCCCCCAGGTGCACCCGTGGGTGCTGCCGCTGGCGTCGGCGGGGCTCGTGGCGGCGCTGCTGCTCGGCATCGGTACGGCCGTGGCGCGGCGAGGCCGGGACCGCGGCTGGCGGCCCGGCAGCTGACCGGCCCCACCCGTGGCGCGCTGCCGCTACGGCCCCTCGGTCGGTACGCAGCGGCTTGAGCCGCCCACCACCACGTCGCCGGTGCCGTCGCGGGAGATGTGTACGCCGAGGTTCGTCCCGTCCCGCTGGAACTGGTAGGCCACCTCGGCCTCGCCGCTGCGGTCGGTGGCCCGCCAACCGTCCGCGCTCAGCTCCGGCACCACCTCGGTCAGCAGGATCTCGGCGGCACCGGGCAGGGCGGGAACCCGCAGGTTGTACTCCCAGCGCACCGACTCGCTCGGCACCCCGGCCGGCCGGAACGGGTCGCAGTCGAGCTGCTCGTCGCGGCTGATCCGGACGTCGGCGCCGAACCGCACCGCGATCCCGTCCAGCACGGCTCTCAACGGCCCGGCCACGGCGGCCAGTGGCGCGAAGGCGATCGGCTCGGTCACGGCACCGACGGTACCGTCACCAGCGGACCACCGGTGAACACCTGATAGATGTTCCACCACGCGTCACTGTGGTAGGTCAGCACGTCGGAATGCGCGGAAGCACCCTCCAGCGGTCGACCGTCGGCGTAGTTGCCGGTCTCCAGCCGGATCACACCCGGGAACTCGTCGGGGTCGGCCCCGTGCCCCCAGTTGCCGATGTTGATGTCCCGGACCCAGGCGATCGGATCGCCCGGCGCGGTCATCGAGTAGCGCTGCACGTCGGGCTGGGCGGGACGCAGGTCTTCCGGCCCGTCCACGTCGTGCCCCATGCCCGCCGACTCGATGTGCAGGACCCGGTCGGCGTCCAACCCGTGCTGCTCGGCGGTGCCGACCACCGCGCCGCCGTACGAGTGGCCGGCGAAGGTCACCTGCACGTCGTTGCCGGCCGCGGCGGAGCCGGCGATCTCGGCACGCAGTTGGCCGGAGAAGTCGGCGAGCCTGGGCCCGAGTTCGTCGGCGTACCTGGCCGACGGCGCCTGCGGGAACAGGTTGGACGGCAGGTCACCGTCCATCCAGACGACCATGGCCAGGTCCCGGCGGGGGGCCGCGTCGACGAAGCCGACCGCACCGTCGTGGTACCGCTCGAAGTTGGCCAGCTCGGAGGTGGTGCCCGGGACGAACACCGCGACGTTGCGGGTGCCGGCGTCGATGTCGCCGACCAACTCGACCATCGATCCGTCACCGGACGGGTCGAGCGACAGGATCTTGCGATTCTCGGCGATGATGCTCTCGTACAACTCGATGCGCGCCTGCGACCTGGTGATGGTCTCGCGCAGCCGGTGGTCGACGGCCTGGTCCCCGGTGAGCTGGGCCTGATAGCCGGCGAGGCGCTGGCGTTCGGCGGCCAGCTCGGCGGTGACCGCCGAACGGTTGGCCGCGATCCGGGCGCCGAACGGGGCGGTGCCGGCGGGCGCGGAGACCCCGGCGGCGGCCGGCGTGGCACCGGCCAGACCACCCAGTAGCTGCCGGAACGCCTGGCTGACCTGGGTGTCGCCCCGCCGGTAGTTGGTCACCGCGGCGGTCACCCCGGTGGCCAGCCGCCGGGTCTGCGTCGCCGCCGACTCCAGCTCGACGCCGCTGAGGTGCAGGCTGCTGCCGTGCGCCTGCATGGCCCGTTGGGACTGCGGCACCAACCCGAACGCGTTGCCGTCGACGGTCGGCGTGCTGAGCTGCCCGCGAATGGCGTTCAACCGGTCGGCGCTGCCGGTGAGCTCGGTCGCCGCCGTGTCCAGCGCGCCCGGAACGGCCCGGAATCCGGCGGTGGTCACCTCCATGACCGGCTGCCCGGCTGGTCCGACTCGGACTCCTCGCCGATCACCGCCGGCGTCACCACCGACTGCTCGCCCCACACGTCCTCGGTCTCGACCAGCCAGGGCGGGATACGCCGGCCGCCCGCCGCGTCGCCCCCGCCCATCGGGGCGAACGGCATCGCCGGCATGAAGCCGCCGGCCATGCCCTTCGCCGCCGCCACCCCGGCGGCGGTCCCCGCGGCTCCGGCAAGCCCGCTCGCCGCCGGGCCGCCGGCCTGACCGGCCAGGGACTGGTTCGCCACCGGCGACAGGTCGACGCCGCCGCCTCCTCCCCCGCCCCCGCCTCCGCCGCCACCCACACCGCCAGCGGAAATCCGGGCGCCGCCGCCGGCGTCCCTGTCGTTGGCCGTCGCCACCGGGGCGGTGTTCTTGTTCTCCGCCTTCGGCTTGCCCCCCAGTCGAGGCGGCACCGTGGCGAACCGCCCGCCGAGCGCGGCGGCGGCCGCGGCCAACCCGGCGGTGAACATCGTGCCGAACAGCGGCCGGGGCTGAACCGCCGGCGGTACCTGGCTCGGGTCGCCCGGAGCCCCGTTCGGAGGTGTCTCGGCCGGTACGGACGGCGGGCCTCCACCGGGCTGCGGAACCGGCGGCGGGACTGGCGTGACCGGCGCCGGCTCCTCGATCGGCGTGCCCGTGGCAGGCCGGGAGGCGGCGTTCGGGGTGACCGGCATCGAGTCCTCGGTGGTGACGTACTCGGTGGCGAGGGTCGACATCACCTGCACCGCCTGCTGGTGGGCCGCGTTCGAGGCCGCCTGCGCCTGCTGCTGGGCCCGGACCTCGGTCACCGCCTCGGCCTGCTGCTGGCGGAGCGCGTCGATCGTGGTGGACGGCGTGCCCGCCGGCACGACCAGCGGCGTCGTCGCGGCGGCGATGACGGAGGGGGCGAGGTCGGGTACCGCGACCGGGGCGGGCATCGCCTTCTGGGCCGTACTGAGCGCCTCGGCGGACGAGTGGGCCAGGTCCCGTACCGAGAACGCGGTGTTGGCCACCTGCCGGATGCCCGAGGTCAGGTCGTTGATCATCGTCTGGTACTGCCGGGCGGCGCCGCCGTCCCACCACTGCTCGAACTCGCGGAGCTGGCGTTCGATGTCGCCGGCGCGCTCGTGCAGCGCGGTGCCGGCGGCGCCCCAGCTCTCCGCCGCCTCGGCTGCCGATTCCGGCCTGCCGGCGTGCAGCATCTGCGCGAGTTGCTGATGGCTGTACTGGCTGAAGTCGGTACGCGCCCGACCGCGTCCACGCGGCATCGTGTCAGTCCCTTCCGTGGGCCCGGAAGGACGTGGCGACGCCGATGTCGTGGTCGGCGTACCCGTCCGCGATCATGCGGGTCACGTCGTTGGCGAAGGCGATCGCCTCCCGCACGGTGTGCAGCAGTTCATGCATCTGCTCGGCGGCGGCCCGGTGCCGATCGACCAGCGACACCGCCTCGCCGAACTCGCCGAGCAGCACCGGGCGGATGCGCAACTGGCCGAGGCCGTCCGTCGGCCTGCGCATCGCCTCCAGTTGGTCCTCCAACTCGCGGGCGAAGGCCAGCAGCGATTCGAGGTGGACCCGGAACGACTCCTCCTGGGACATCGTCGCGCTCTCCTGTCTCGGAGCTCGGCTGAGAACAGCGCCGACCGGCGGCCAGCGGGGGCGGCGGCGTCGAGTGGGGGCGGGTTCCGCCCTCACTCCACGCCGCCGCCGATCGCCCAGCTCAGGCGAAGAAGCTGGTGTTCCTGTTCTCCAGCGCCAACTGGGTGTCGTGCGCCTCGTGCACCTTGCTGGAGAACTGACCGATCACCGCGATGATGTCGGCCAGTGCCGCCCGCAGCCGCGTCTCGGACTGCTCCGCGGACTGACCGGCGGTGCTGCCGGAGGCGTACCAGGTCTGCTTGATCGGGGCCAGGCTGCTCTGCAACTGGTCCATGTGGCCGTTCAGCGCCTGGGCCTTGACCTGCAACGAGTCGGCGGCGGCACGCAGCGCGGCGAATTCGACGTTGATCACATCGGCGGACATCTCACATCACCCCTTTCCGGGCAGGTTCAGGCACCGGCCAACCGGCTGAGCACGGCGCCGCCCTCGCCCACGGCGCCGCTGAGGCCCCGCAGGGAGTCGGCCGCCGCCACGTCACCGGTGTTGTAGTTGCGGAAGCTCTCGTTGACCAGACCGGACATGGTCTGCAGTTCCCGTGAGGCGATCCGCATGCTCTCCTGCAGCCGGCCCTGCAGCTGCCAGAACGCGGTGGCCTGGTTACCGGCGTACCGGCTCAGTACCGATACGAGTTCGCTCTCCAGTTGGGACATGGTCCGAGCCGCGTTGGTGGCGGCTTCGTCGAACCCGCTGACCGCTCGCGTCATCGCGGCGGCATCGCTCTGGTATCCGGGACTGGCCACGTCGGGTCACCTCCTCTTGGCGGAGTCGCGCGCCGACTCGCGGCGCCGTACACGCTGGGGATGCTATGCAGTCGTCACCCATCGTTAGTACGGCACAAGTACCCGTCGCGGACACGGCACTATTACCCACACGGCTTCCGTGACGGGCGACGGCAGCCCGTGCCGACCGGCCCGGGAACAGGGCTCGCCCGGGTCAGCCCGGATCGGTCTCGGCCCAGGCGACCTGCACCAGCGAGACCCCGGTGCGCCGGTCCACCAACTGCCCGCGTCCGGACGGCTGCTTGCTGGGCTTGACGTCGGCCAGCAACGCGCCCTCGTCACGGGAGCCGGAGAGCAGCAGGCCGGGGGTCCCCAGGTCGCGCAGCCGCTGCACGACCGGCTCGAACAGGCTGCGGCTTGCGCCACCGGAGCGGCGGGTGACCACCAGGTGCAGGCCGACGTCCTTGGCCTGGGGCAGGAAGTCCAGCAGGGGCGCGAGCGGGTTGCGGCTGGGTGACACCACCAGGTCGTAGTCGTCGACGAAGACGAACAGCTCGGGGCCGCTCCACCAGCTCCGGTCGCGCAGCTGGGCGGCGGTCAGCTCCGGGCCGGGCAACCGCCGCCGCAGCCCTTCGGCGGCCTCGGCGACGAGCTGGGCGAGCACCGGCTCGCTGCCGGCGTAGCCGAGCAGGTGCGGGCCGGAGATGGCGTCCACCAGCCCGCGCCGGTAGTCGGCGACGATGACGGCGGCGTCGGCCACCGGGTACCGGGCCACGATCTGCTGGGCCATCACCCGCAGCAGGCCCGTCTTGCCGGACTCCACGTCGCCGAAGGCGATGAAGTGCGGGTCGGCGTCGAAGTCCAGGAAGGCCGGCCCCAGGTCCGCCTCGGCCAGCCCGATCGGGATCCGCCGGTCGCCGGGGACCGGGCCGGGCAGCGTGGCGGCCGGCACCAGCCGGGGCAGCAGCCGCACCTGGGGCGCGCGGGGACCACGCCAGCTCGCGTCCACCTGCTTGACCAGGTCGCTCGCGCCGTCCGGCAGGTCGGCGACCGAGGTGCGGCCGTCGATGCGGGGCAGTCCGCCGAGGAAGTGCAGCTTGTCGGCGGTGAGCCCGCGCCCCGGTGCGCCCTTCGGCACGCTGGCCGCGGCCCGCCGGTCGTACGCCGAGTCGGCCGGGTCGCCCAGGCGCAGCTCGACGTGGGTGCCGATCAGGTCGCGCAGCGCCGGCCGGATCTCCATCGCCCGGTTGGCCGAGAGGACGACGTGCAGGCCGAACCCGAGGCCGCGGGCGGCGAGGGTGGTGACCGACTCGTCCAGCGGCTCGAACTCCTGGCGCAGGGTCATCCAGCCGTCGACGACCAGGAACACGTCCCCGAAGGCCCGCCCGTCCGGGCTGGGCGGGGGGCGGCGGCGGAAGTCGGCGATCGAGTCGATGCCGTGCGCGGCGAACGACCGCTCCCGCTCGGCCAGCAGGCCGGTCAGCTCGGCGACGATCCGGCGGACCCGTTCGGCGTCCATCCGGTTGGCGTAGCCGCTGACGTGGGGGAGGCCGGACAGGCTGGCCAGGCCGCCACCGCCGAAGTCGAGCAGGAAGAACTGCACCTCGGTCGGGGTGTGGGTGAGCGCCAGCGTGGTCACGAGGGTGCGCAGCAGGGTGCTCTTGCCGCTCTGCGGCGCGCCGAGCACGAGCGCGTGCCCGGCCGCCCCCGACAGTTGTGTCCACAGCAGGTCCCGACGCTGCTCGAACGGCTTGTCCACGATGCCCAGGGGCACGGTGAGCTGGCCGTTGCCGGCCCAGCCGAGCGGGCTCAGGCCGCGCTGCGGGTCGACACCCAGCGGTGGCAGCAGTTGGTCGAGGGCGGGCGGTTCGGCCAACGGCGGCAGCCAGATCTGGTGCGCGGCGGGCCCGTTGCCGAGCAGCCGGCCGATCATCGCGCTCAGCACCGTCTCGCCGTTGGTCGCCGTGGCGCCGGGGCCGCTCGCCGGGGCCGGGGCGTCCACCGGGTCGGCCGGTGCCAGCGGGGCGAGCCCGAACGGCAGGACCCGCCGCCCGTACGGGATCCCCTCGGCCACGGCCGTCGTCTGCTCGGGCGGCAGTTCGCCGGAGACGTACGCGGCCTTGAACCGTTGCAGGGTGGTGGTGTCCCACTTCAGGTACGCCGAGCCGGGCACCGACGGCAGCTCGTACGCGTCGGACACCCCGAGCACCGCCCGGCTCTCGGCGGCGGAGAACGTGCGCAGCCCGATGCGGTAGCTGAGGTGGCTGTCGAGACCGCGTAGCCGGCCCTCCTCCAGCCGTTGCGAGGCGAGCATCAGGTGCACGCCGAGGCTGCGCCCGAGTCGGCCGATCATCACGAACAGGTCGATGAACTCGGGCCGGCTGGACAGCAGTTCGCTGAACTCGTCGATGATCACCAGCAGCGAGGGCATCGGTTGCAGTGCCGTGCCGTCGGTCCGGGCCCGTTCGTAGTCACGTACGGAGGCGTAGTTGCCGGCGGCGCGCAGCAGCTCCTGGCGGCGGACCAGCTCGCCGCGGAGCGCGTCGGCCATCCGGTCGACCAGGGTCAGGTCGGCCGCGAGGTTGGTGATCACGGCGCAGGTGTGCGGCAGGTCGGTCATGCCGGCGAAGGTGGCGCCGCCCTTGAAGTCGATCAGTGCGAGATTGAGCGTCTCCGAGGAGTGCGTGGCGGCGAGGCCGGTGACCAGGGTCCGCAGCAGCTCGCTCTTGCCGGAGCCGGTGGCGCCGATGACCAGCCCGTGCGGGCCCATGCCGCCCTCGGCCGACTCCTTGAGGTCCAGGTCGACCGGGCGCCCGTCGGGGTCGACCCCGATCGGGATGCGCAGCCGGTCCCGGGCCGACCGGGGCCGCCAGGTGACCGCCGGGTCCAGCCGGCGCGGGTCGCCGATACCGAGCAGGTCGGCCAGGCCGAAGGTGGTGGACAACGGCTGTTCGCTGGCCACCGGTGTGCCGGTTTGCAACGCGGTGAGCTGCCGGGCGACCACCTCGGCACCGGCGACGCTGAGCCGGTCCGGTACGCCGACCAGCGCGACGCCGTCCTGGGTGCGCATGCCGAGGCGCCCCTCGGAGATCATCAGGTCGAGGGCGCCGGCGCCGCCGGGCCCGCCGCCGATCTCGAGGACGGTGGTGCCGGCCAGCCCGCCGGGTGGGTCCAGGCCGGCGTCGGGCAGCGTGCCGGCACCGTCGAGCAGGATCAGCAGGTGCGGCGCCTCGGGGCGGGCCCCGGGCTTGAACGGGCCGCGGGCCGCCGGGGCGGCCGGATCATCGGTGAGCAACGCGGCCAGCTCGGTGAGGGTGGGCGCGGCCAGCCGGGTCGGCCCGCTGGCGTCGGCCCGGCCCGGGTGCACCGCGTGGGGCAGCCACTTCAACCAGTCCCAGGCATCCTGCCGGTCCGGTCCGACGCAGGCGGCGACGCGCAGGTTGTCCGGGGAGTGGAAGGTGGCCAGGTGGGCCAGGAGGGCTCGGGCGAGGTCCAGGATCTCGGGGCGGTCGCCGGTCAGCGTGACCCGCTGGAACGAGCGTAGGGACACCGCCACCGGCAGCTCCGCGACGGTGGCGTAGGTGCGGATGAAGTGACGCAGCGAGGTGGACGACACCGGGTCGAGGTCCTCCAGCGGGGCGGTCTGCGGCGCGCGCAGCGCCGTGGCCAGCCGTTGCGGCCCGGTGCCGACGCGGACCCGGCCGAAGTCGGGATCGGTGCGGGCCCGCTCCCAGAGCCGGTCGGTGCCGGCGACCGACCACAGGTCGGCCGGGTCGGGCAGCGCCGCCAGGGCCGCCTCCCGTTGGCGGACGGCCACCTCACGGACCTGCCCACGCAGGCCGCTGAGATAGCGCAGGTAGTCGCGTCGTTCGTCGTTGATCTGCGCCTTCTTCGAGGCGCCACCGCGGGACAGGCTCATCACCAGCATGCCGACCATGGCGCTGATGTACAGCGCGCCGAAGATCCAGGTCATCGCCCCGCCGGATCGTCCGATGTAGACGAACGACATGGCGCCCATACCGAGCATCATCGGCAGCATGAACATCAGTTGCATGCCGCCCTGGCCGCCGCCCCGGGGCAGGGCGGGCGGAGCCTGCAGCATGATCTCACCGCGCGGTGGTTCGGGCAGCATGGCCCGGCGACGGAGGGTGTCGACAGACATCCGGCGGTGCCTCCTCGGCCCGATGGGATCGGGGTAACCCGTGGTCACTTTGACGGGGCAGGTCGTGGGTAGTTTTGCCGTTCAAGGGCTCGCGCGCACCAACCTACGATGACCCGCAACCATCCGGAAGCCGCCTCGGGGCGGTGGAGCTGCCCGGCCCGGTGTGGCGCGGGCCGGGCGATCTGGCGGGAAGGTGCCAACGATGACGACAGGCTCGTCTTACAACGTGCGGCCCGATGCCGTACGCGGAGTGGTCGGCAATGTCGTCGGCATCCTGCTTCAGGCGTACAGCACGGTGGTGGAGCTGGAGCGGTTGACCCTGGCGCCGACGTCGTTCGCGAAGCTCGGCTCGCCGGTCGCCTCGGCGAACGTCGCGATGCAGGGGCAGGTCGTCGGCACCATGCGGACGCTGCTGCAACTGCTCCAGGAGGTCAACGACCTGGTGCACCGCAGCGCCAACGACTACGACGAGGCCGACCGGGCCGTTGCCGCCGCGCTGGGCGGATCGCCCGCCGGCACCGGTGCGTCGACCGGCGCGGAGCCCGGCGCCGCCCTCGCCGGTTATGCGGTCAACGACAGCGCGGGTGCGGCGGGTGAGCCCGGGTCGGTCGGCAACGTACTGGACTACCTGAGCAGGGCCGGTCTCGGCGAGCTCTCCGCCCGTCCGCTGACCGAGGTGACCTTCCGCGACGCGCGGGACTTCGCCGACTGGCTCGACCGCAGCCCCGCCAACCAGGAACGGGTCGGCCTGCTGGGGGTGTACTCGGGCAGCGGGCGGGACGTCTCCGGCCTGGTGCACCCCGGCGACGTGGTGGTCGTGCAGCCGTTCACCGGTGACGGTGGCCCGGTGATCGGTGTCGCCGGTGCGAACGGCCAGCTCTACAACCACGGCGCGGTCGGATCGGCGGCGGAGTTCGGCCGCGTCCGGGTCTACCGGCCGATGACGGACGCGACATCGCTGTGGTGAATCCCGACGACGTGACGCCGAGAGAGGTGCGCCGTGTTTGACATCCCCAACTCGGGCGCGATGGATGCCGCCGCCGGCGGACGCGGGCCCGGCACCGTCGCGCTGCCCTCGATCGTGGGCGGTGACCCGTCGGCGATCGTCGCCCACGCCGCGGCGTTGACCACGCGGGTGGCCCGGCTGGTCACCCTCCTCGCCGACCTGGAACGGGCCCGCGAGCAGCTCCGTGAGGTGTGGTCCGCCGGGTCGGCGAGCGAGTCCGTGGTGCAGAAGCTGAACAGTTCCTTCGCCAGCTTCCAGAAGATCATCGAAACCGTGTACGCCGGCATCCGCGAGCTGGAGGGCGCCGCCGCGCAACTGACCACCGCGCAGGCGGCGTACCGGGCGGTGGTCGGCGCGGTCAACCCGACGGTCGCCGCGCTGATGTCCAACCCGTACACCCGGGCGGCGGGGCGGGCGCTGGCGGTCAGCACCACCGGGATCCTCAAGGCCTTCCTCACCGGCATCGGCGGCATCCTCACCGCCATCGGGGTGACCAACCTCGGCCAGATCCTGACCGGCCTGGCCACCATCGTCGGCCAGGTCGAGCAGTTGTTCTCGAAGAACAACGACGGCGGCTCGTCGCCCGCCCCGGCGCTGCCGGCCGGGAGCGCGGGCAACCCGGTGCTGGCGCCACCGCCGATGGCCGGCGTCGCCACCGGGGCCGGGCAGGCGGCCCTGGGCGGCGGCTACGGCACGGGCGGCTACGGCATGCCGTCGTTCACCGGCGCGGGCTACCCGGCCGGCGGGTCGATGAACAGCTACACCCCCTCGGCGCTCGGCACCGACCAGTGGGTCGCGGTCCAGCCCGGACAGTCCTCGCTCCCCTCCGGCGGGGCGCCGGTGACGGTGACGCCCACCGGCCCGGTGCAGACCCTGCCGATCCCTCCGACCGCGCCGGCTGACGTGCCCGCACCCGCCCCTGGCGGATCCGGTGGCGACGGCGACGTGACGGTCACGGCCAGCAAGGGTGACCTGTCGGTGACCGTCGAGGTGCCCGTGGACACCGGGCGCGCGTTCGACATCGAGGTCACCGCCAGCTCCGGCGGGGAGACCGTCGACGCCGACATCAGCGTCGGTGCCGACGGCTCGGTCAAGGTGGACTGACCGGTGACCGGCGCCCTCCCCGTCCTGGCCCGGAGCACCACGGACCTGTCCGGCGTGCTGTCCTGGCTGCTCGACCGGTACGCCATGGTGCTCGCCGAGTACCGCCGGCAGATCACCGGCGACCCGGCCGGGCTGCGGGCCACGGCCCAGTCCTACCTCGCGGTCGCCGACCGGGCCGCGGGCGTCTCCAGCGACCTGGTCCGCCGCCGCAGCGGGCTCGGCGCGCACTGGCACGGCTCCGCGTACGAGGCGTTCGGCTCCGCCTCCGGCCGGGTCACCACCGGGCTGGACGGCACCGAGGCACGACTGCGCCGGCACGCGGCGGCGCTGGAGCGCGCGGCCGGCGGGTTGCAGGTCGCGGCGGGCACCGGCGACGTGGTCATCGCCCGGTTCCGGGCGAACGCCCAACTCCTGGTGGCCGCCGCCCGGGCGGTGCCGATCAGCCAGATCTCCGTACTGCTCGACCAGGCCCGCAGCGTCGGGGAGCAGGCGGTGACCGCGATGCGCGGCGCGTACGACCGGCTGGGTGTCGTGTTGGCGCAGGTCGCCACCGAACTCGGCGGATCGTCCGCCGCGGGCGCCGCCGGGTCGGCCGCCGCGGCCGGGGCCGACGGGCGTGCCGCCGGGGAAACGGTGCGGGCCGCGCTCGCCGGGGACGCCTCGCCGACGCAGTTCCGCCAGGCCATGGCGCAGCTCGCCGTGATCACCGACCGGGCCCGGGCCGCGCAGCCGCCGTCCGCCGCGGACAAGGCCTTCCTCACCGCGTTCCATGCCACGCTCGGCGAGCGGGTGTTCGACCTGCCGGGCTACCTCAACGCCACCGAGCACCGCTACCACACCAGCCTGTTCGGCCTGTTCGGGGAGACCGCCCCGGGCTTCGCCCCCGCCGACCGGCAGGAGATGCTGCGGACCGTCGGCAACGGCATCCTGACCCTGTCGCGGGACCCGGCCGACCTGCCCGCCGCGATCCGCGACCTGGTGCACGCCCGGGCGGCCACCGAGACCAACATCGGCACCAACTCGTACGGCTTCACCCAGGAGCTGCCGTCGACGCCGGGCCGCGCGCCGCTGACCGGCGTGATCGGTGAGACGGTCTACACCAACCGGCTCGACGTGCCCCGCTACGCCCAGTGGGAGGCGCTGTCCCAGCTGACCGGCGCGGCCGACCGGAACCTGGTCGCCGGGGCCGACTACTCGGCCGCGGTGACCCGTCGGGTCGGCGAGATCGCCGACGTCACCCAACGACTCGACGACCTCTCCCGGCACAACCCCGACCAGCCCGGATACTTCGTGTCGACCGACGACGCGGTGCTCTGGGACAAGCCGCGGGTGGACACGACGTTGACCACGCTGCTCGACGTGTCCACCCGCAACCACGTCGCCGACGCGGCGCTGGCCGGCGACGGCGAGACACTGCGCCGACTGGCCGGCTTCGGCTGGGCGGACGACGGCAGCACCGCGGGCCGGGTCGTCGACTGGATCGGTGCCGCAACCGCCGACCCCGCCGAGCACGACCTGGCCCGCGGTGCGTACGTGAACCTCACCCAGAGCATGACCGACCCGGCGTCGTACCCGCAGACGTTGGCGGCGATGCGGGAAAACCCGCACTTCGCCGAGGCGATCGCCCGGGCCACCGTGCCGAACATGGACCTGTACGCCCAGCCGCTCGACGGGCTCGACACCAACTCGGCGGCGCAGCGGCTGGGCAGCACCGACGCCCGGCACATGCTGATGCTCGGCCAGGTCACCCAGGACGGTCGCGACGAGATCAACGCGGCCGCCGACCTGTACCAGGAGTACCTGCTGCGGCAGGCCGACGCCGGCACGGTCCCGATGGAGCAGGCCGGCCGGTACGCCGGCAACGTGGACGGCCTGACCAACGCCGCAGCCGCCAACGCGATCTGGTACGCCAGCGTGCAGGACGCCGAGCAGGCCACCCGCACCGCGCAGGAGGCGTACGCCCGGCAGGTGGCGATCACCAACGCGGTGAAGGACGTGGTCGGATTCGGCGTCGGCAAGCTGCCGGAAGTCGGTTCGTTCGCCGGGTTCGCCTTCGGGCAGGCCGCCGACGCCGTCACCGGTGCCATGCAGGCGCCGACTCCGGTGCCTCCGCAGGGCCTGCCCGCCGACGTGTTCCACCATCCGCAGTTGACCGGCAACGGGACCGTCTACACGGCGGCCGGCGACCTCGCCAGTTTCGAGCTGCGTACCGGCGGGTCGGCGCCGGCCGTGCCGGTCGGGGCGGTGCACGGTGCCGCCGCCGAGGAGGCCGTACGGTGGGCTCGGTCCGACCCGGGCCGGGCCGACTACATCGACGCGTACACCACGGCCGCGCAGTACGTGTATCTCGGAAACCTTGCCACGCATACCCGTGAGTCGATCCAATTCGACGTGCAGGGGCGGCGGCCGTAGCCCGGATGGCGGGCGCGGCACCGGCGGGCAGCGGAGACCGGAAGGGAAACGACAGATGGAACCGGCGATCGAGGATCTACTCGCCCAGGTGCGCGAGCAGCAGCAGCGGATCGAGGACATCCAACGCTCGGTGGCGACGCTGGAGCTGACCGGGTACGCCGGGAACGGCGACGTGACCGTCAAGCTCAAGGGCGACGGCCGGTTCACCGACGTGACCATCGACCCGCAGGTGCTGCGCCGGTATGACGCGCACACCCTCGGCCAACTCGTGCTGGAGGCGGTGAACGACGGCCTGGCCAAGCTCGCGTCGGCCAGTGAGGCGAGATACGCCCCGCTGCTCGGCGAGGCTCAGCAGTGACCACTGCGGTCGCTCCCCGGCGGGTCACCGTGGTGGCGCCCCATGCCCGCCTCGACGTGTCGTTGCCAGTCCAGAGCACCGTGGCGGAGTTGCTTCCGCAACTGGTCCGGCTGCTGGCCACGAACGCCGACCGGGCCGGCGGGGTGGGCTGGGAACTGCGCCGTTTCGGTGGCCCGCCGCTGGACGGCGCGGTCACGGTCAGCGGCGCCGGGGTGCGCGACGGCGAAGTGCTCTACCTGGGCACGGTCGACCGGCGGGCCACCCCGATGCTCTTCGACGACGTGGTGGACGCCATCGCGAGCGCCGCCGCGGACCGGCCCGGCGTGTGGCGGGCGGCGGCGTCGCGGAAGGTCGGCGGTGCCGTCGCCGCGCTGGCCTTCACCGCGGTAGCGGTAGCGGTCGGCTACAGCGGGCTGGCCGCTCCGGGCATCGCGCTGCTCGCCGGCGTCCTGGCCCTGGCGCTGCTGGTCTCCGGCGGGGCGCTGTCGCGGGCGTACGGCGACCGGGGTCTCGGCGCCGCGGTGGCCGCCGGTGGCGTCCCGGCCGCGGTGGTCGGCGGGTTGTCGGTCACCGGTGGCCTGGACGCGGCGGGACTCACCGCCGGCCGGCTGGCCCTGGCTGGCGCCGCGGCCACCCTCTACACGGCGCTGGCCGCCGTGGTGGTGGCGGAACAGCGGTTCGCCGCCGCCGCCGTGGCCGCCGCCGTCGGCACTCTCGGCGCGCTCGCCGACCTGCTCACCGCCGCCTCGCCCGCCTCGGTCGCGGCGGTCACCTGCTGCGCGGCCGTGGTGGCCAGCCCGGCGCTGCCCATGCTCGCGCTGCGGCTCGGCCGGCTGCCGCTGCCGGGCGTACCGACCGACGTGGAGGCGTTCCGCCGGGACGAGCGGCCCACCCTCGGGCCCGAGGTGGTCGGCGACACCGAGGCCGCCGAGCGGATCCTGACCGGTCTGTTGTGTGGCCTGGCGGTCATCGTGGCCTGCTGCGCGGGGATACTCCTGCTGACGGGTGGTCGCTGGGCGTGGGCGCTGGCCGGGCTGGCCGGCGTCGGGCTGTTGCTGCGCGCCCGCGCCTACGTCGGCCTCGGCCAGCGGGCGTCGCTGCTGGTCGCCGGCGCCGGGTCGGTGCTCGGCCTGGCGGCCCGGGCGGGACTGGCGGGCGGCCCCGGGACGCGGCTGTTCTTCGCCGCGCTGCTCCTGGTCACCGGGGTGGTCTGCGCGACGTACGCGGTCCGCGCCGCCGCCAACGCACCGTCGCCGTACTGGGGTCGGCTGCTCGACGTGGTCGAGTTCCTGGCGCTGGTCGGTCTGGTGCCGGTGGCGGGCGCGGTGCTCGACGTCTACGGCGCGGTACGCGCATGGGGCGGCTAACCCACCGGCAGGCCTGCCAGCGGCAGCGTCTCCCACGCCGCCTCGGCATGTGCCCCGTCCAGTGGCACCAGTTTCCCGTCGAATCCGGCGGTGGCCTGCCGGGCCGCGTCGGCGACCGCCTCCCGGGCCGGCCCGGCGGGCACTCCGACCCGGATCAGCACCGTGCTGCGGGTGCCGCCGCCCCGCTGCCGGTCCCACCGCACCGACACCGCGCTGACCAGGGCCGGTGCGGCGGCGTGCCGGCGGAGCAGCGTCGCCGCCCCGGCCAGGTCCCGGACAGCCCGGCGTGGTCGGTAGCAGACCTGGTGCAGCAGACCCAACGACCAGTGCTGCCACGTCTCGGTGCCCGGTTCGTCGCCGCGTCGCGGATCGACGCCGAGCACGCTGGCCCACGCGTCGCGCAGTTGACCGCCGTTGAGCGCGGTGACCTGGTGCCCGGCGGCGCGCAGGTCGGCGGCGAGCCGCAGCGCGGCGGTGCCGGCGGCACGTACCGCGCCGGGCTGGCCGCCGCCGCGGGCCCGCACCGCCCGGGCGGCCGTCGCGGGGTCGAGCCGGATGGCGATCCACCGGGCCGCGTTGTCGGTGCCCGGGGAGCGCCAGTCAACCAGTTGCGCGCCGGCCAGCGGCAGGTCGGGGTCGTCGTAGCGGGCCACCAGCCGGCGCAGCAGGTCGTCGAGGTCGCCGTCGGGTTCGGCGCGCAGCAGCGCGGTCCACGAGTTGCCGTCGCCGGCAAGCCCGACCCGGTTGCCCGCCCGGTCCGCGTCGGTGCGGATCCGCAGGGTGGGCAGCGCCGGCAACGCACGTCGGGCGCGGTGCTGGAAGCGGTGCCGGACGAGCACCCAGTCGGAGAGCCACCGGCCGCGCCACCGCACCCCGGTACCGAGCACCACGACCGCGGCCGCCCCGGTGGCGGCGCCGCCGACCGCGTCGAAGGGGCCACCGGCGGCCACCGCGCCCAGCACCGCGGACTGCCAGAGCACCAACCGGCCGGCGCCGAGCCCGAGCCGGTGACGCCGTCCCACCGGCGGTACGGGCATCGGTGGCACGTTCCGGTGCCGCGCGGAACCGAACGGCGGCGCGGTGGCGGGTGCGGCTGGTGGCATGGCGCGGCTCCCTGGGCTCGAACTCGTCGTCGATCCGTACCTTGCATCCGTAGTTCTAGTGCACCGGGTGTGCACCGCACCATGGCGGGGATGAACTGATGTGGACACAGCGGGACCAACTACAGGCGTACCAGTTCCTGCGCCGCCGCCTCGTCTCGGCGCTACAGGTCGGTGACGCCAACCATCCGGTGTCGCCGAGCCGCCGCCTGGTCATCGGGTGTGCGCTCGGCGCCGCGGCGGCCCTGCTGGTCACCGCCGGCTTCGGGGTGTACGGGTTCCTGCGGCCCGGCGCGAACACCGACTGGCGCAAGCCCGGCCAGGTGGTGATCGAGAAGGACACCGGCGCGGCGTACGTGATGGGCTCCGACGGGTTGCTGCACCCGATGCTCAACTACGCCTCGGCGCGGCTGCTCGCCGGCGGCAACGGCACCGCGACCAGCAGGGTGTCGAGCAAGTCCCTGGCGGCTGCGCCGCGTGGCGTACCGCTCGGGATTCCGGGCGCACCGTCGTCGTTGCCGGCCCGGGACCGGCTGCTGACGGCGCCGTTCACCGTCTGCGCGCAGAGCGCCGAGGGACGGCCGGCGGGCACCCCGCCCCTCACCACGGCGCTGGCGGGGGTGTCGCCCGTGGGTACCGAGGTGGGCGCGGCGACGGCCCTGTTGGTCTCCAGCCCGGACGGGGCCGGGCACGCGGTGGTGGCCGGGCGCCGGCACCGGATCGCCGACCCGGCCACCGCCGTGGCCCTCGGCTACGACGCGGTACGCCCGCTGCCGGTCAGCGCGGCCTGGCTGAACGCGGTGGTCGCCGGCCCGGACCTGCGGCTGATCACGGTGGCCGGGGTGGGCTCCGCCGGGCCCCGGGTCGGTGACCGGGCCACCCGGGTCGGCCAGGTGCTCGCCGCCACGAACGTCGGCACCGAGCCTCGCTACTACCTGGTCCGCGCCGACGGGCTGCTGGCGATCGGGCAGACCGAGGCGGCGCTGGTGCTCGGCAATCCGGCCAACCGGGCGGCGTACCCGGGTGGTGCGGCGCGCGAGATCGGGGTGACCGCGGCCGACGTGGCGCAGTCACGGCCGGCGACCGGTACGACCGCCGACTATCCGGCCCGGCTCGCCCCGCCGGTCGAGGTCTCCGGCGAAGGGGTCGCCGTGTGCGCGACGCCGGACGGTGACCGGGCGGTGGTCAGACTGGGTTCCTCGACCGGTGTGCCGGCGGGGGCGGCGCCGGTCGCGGCGGGTGGCGGATCCCGGGCCGACGTGGTGTTCGTGCCGGCCGGCCGGGCCGCCGTGTTACGCGAGCGGCCGACACCGCAGGCCGCTCTCGGCACCGTCTTCCTCCTCACCGACCAGGGCGTACGCCATCCGGTCCCGGACGGCGACGCGTTGAAGGCACTCGGCTACGGGGCGGTCCGGCCCACTCCGGTGCCGCCGAGCGTGCTGGCCCTGTTCCCCACGGGCCCGGTGCTGGAGCCGGCCGCCGCCCAGCGGCCCGCGGCGCCGGTCGCGGTTCGACCGGCCGCCGGCACGGAGGAGACGCGGTGACCGGGGTGACGGCGATCGAGGTGTCGGTGGTGGAGGACCACCCCCTCTACCGGGCCGCGCTGGTCCGCGCGCTCGGGGACGCGCCGGACGTCCTGGTCAGCACCACCGCCAGGTCGGTGGAGGAGTTCGCGGCGTACCGGCAGCCCGGGGGCGGGGTGGTGATCCTCGACCTGAGGCTGCCCGGCGTACGCGACGCGGCGGCGGTGGTCGCGGTCGCCGGGATGGGCCACCGGGTGCTGGTGGTGTCCGCGCACGGCGACCAGTCCGATGTGCTCGGTGCGATCGCCGCCGGGGCTCGCGGATACCTGACCAAGGACGCTGACGCCGACGAGATCCTCCGGGCGGTACGGGAGATCGCCGCCGGCAACACCTACGTGTCGCCGACCCTGGCATCGATCCTGCTGGACTCGTCCCGTGGCCGGCAGCCGTCGTACCGGGTGCCGCTGTCCGACCGGGAGCGTCAGGTGCTGTCGCTGCTGGCTGCCGGTGAACGGGACCAGGACATCGCGGAGGCGCTGGCGATCAGCGTCCGCACGGTGCGCTCCCACCTGGACCGGATCCGGGAGAAGACGGGACGCCGCCGACGGCCGGAGTTGACCCGGCTGGCGATCGAGGAGGGCATCGTCGCACCGGCGCAGAACCACTGACGAGCCGGATGCCGTTCATGGCTGGGCGGCTCGGGCATGCGTCCGGAGTCGTCCGATCCGGCCGCCCACGAGGTCCCCCGTTTCCGGGGCTACGGTCAGGCTCCGGTCGCTACCGTCCTCGCGGCGGCGGCCAGCAGATTCCTGAGCAGGTCGTGCGGGAACCCCTCCTCCGCCTCCGCCGGCGGTGTCACCCGTGTGCTGTAGAAGGCGGCCTCGTGGTCGTCGTCCTGCTCGGCCCACAGGTTGCCTGCCTCGTCGCGGTGCCACGCCACCTTCTCGCCGCGGAAGTCGGCACGATCGAGCCAGTCGGCGGCCCTGGGCCAGTAGCCGTCCCAGCCCGAAGGCCGCAGTGCGGCGTACGCCGCGTCCAGGCTGGCGACGGCGGCTTGGACGTCGTCGTCCTCGAAGACCGCGGCGAACCGGCACAGCAGGGCCATCGGCGCCCCGGGGTGCGACAGCAGCGGATCCCGCACGGCGACTGCGCGGCAGATCAACTCGAGTTCCGACCAGCGCAGCGCGTACGGGTGCCAGTGCGCCAGATCGTCCCAGCCCAGCCCTGCGGGCTCGGCTGACCCGGGCCCGGTGATGCCCAGTTCGTGCAGGCCCAACTCGGTGTCGACGTCGAGCAGGATGAGATGGCCGCCGCCAACGTCGAAGGTGACGGTGAGCGCCGTGTCCTCGTCGTCGTCATCGGCCTCGTCGTCTTCGTCTTCGTCTTCGTCGAGCAACTCTTCGAGCGCGCCCAGTCGATCGGCGCCGGGGCCGTCCTCCGCGGCGAAGGTGTACCGCGCCCAGAAGGCCGGATCGTGCAGAGATTCGCGCAGAGGTGCTGGAAGGCTCATGCCATGATCATCGCCTGTCGACGTGGCACGCCGTCAGACCGGGTCGGCTGCCTTCGCCGAGCGCACCCGGGACACCGAAGGCTGGCTCTGGACCAGGACCGTTGACGCGTTGCGCGACGGCGATCGCCGTGACGGCGAACTGCACCAGCCCGCGGAGGTGCCGCGTTCACGGCCACTCAGTCGAGACAGAACTCGTTGCCCTCGACGTCCTGCATCACGAGGCACGACTCGTTTTCCTCGTCGGCAAGCAGTAGTCGCACGCGTACCGCGCCGAGCGCGACCAGTTGTGCGCATTCGGCCTCAAGTACGGCCAGGCGCTCCTCACCCACGAGCCCGGTGCCGACCCGCACGTCGAGATGCACCCGGTTCTTGGCGACCTTGCCTTCGGGAACGCGCTGGAAGTACAGTCGCGGCCCCACACCTGTGGGATCGATGCAGGCGAACGCTGAGACCTGCTGTTCAGACGGCGGCGTCTGACCGGAACCGTCCGGAGTGGCAGACTCCTCCAGC
Organism: Micromonospora sp. NPDC048170; assembly: GCF_040652795.1. Taxonomy (NCBI): domain Bacteria; kingdom Bacillati; phylum Actinomycetota; class Actinomycetes; order Micromonosporales; family Micromonosporaceae; genus Micromonospora; species Micromonospora sp. NPDC048170. Next base: position 120,520 of record NZ_JBEZMR010000003.1, on the reverse strand, counting down.
GACGGCGGTACGACGTACCCCAACACCTCGCACCAGAACCGAGCGACGCGCTCAGGCTCTGCGCAGTCGAACGTGACCTGGACCTGCCTGACCGGTGCCATCCGTCCACCATAGAGGCAGGGCCGTCCGCCGTCTCCGCTGGGCCATCGGGTCAGCCGCGGATGGCGTACAGGTACACGGTGACCACTTCAGGCGCGTCGAGGATGAACAGGACCGATCGGCGCGTGCCGTCGGCGGTGGGTTGCTCCTCGACGATGCCGGACACGGTCACGGCGGTTTCGGGGTCCCACAGGTTGCCGCCGCCGACGTTGTGTTTCGCGTCGACTGCCCGAAGCCCTGGTGTGGGAGTCGTCGTGAACTTCGCCTCGGCGATGAAGGCGTCGAACGCAGTACGGGGCATGCGGAACTTCGCCGAAAACAGGGTTTCCAGGCCATTGCGGTAAGCGGCGGACAGCAGCACGGTTCCGGGAGGCAGGGTCACGTGAGCGACGGCTTCCACCTGAGCCCCACTGGCGACCTGTGGCCCGGACTGCACCGGGAGCGGATCCAGTTCTTCGCCACCGAAGACCAGCCCGGCCACACCGCACGCGATCAGCGACAGCACCATGCTGATGCACGCAAGTACGACCACGCTGTTGCTGCGCCGATCACGGGTCGCCGGGGCAGCGGTCTCGATCATGGTCAACACCATAGGGTGCGCACGCTCGTCGCCACGTACGGCAGAAGAAGCTGGAACACCAGGGCGGCGGCAGACTCCTCCACCCGGCCCTGATCATGGCGGCCGGACGCGTAGCAGGTGAGTTCACCGAGGCTGGAGCAGCCCGCGTTCGGCCATGTGGGCTCGCAACGTCTCGGCGTCCTCGGCGGACATCAAGCGGCGTGGGATCACGGTCGCCGGCATCCGCCCGACGTACAGGATCCAGAACTCGGGAGTGTCCCTCACCTGGGTGACCCCGTCCCAGGCGATGCCGCCGGACTCCGAGCCGCTGCGCATCATGATGTTGTCGTCGGTGATGTCGTAGGCGCCCTCGACGGCGTAGCGACCGGAGCGGCGCCGGGCGCGCAACCGCACCCACGGCGAGTACAGCATCGACAGCAGGCCACCCACGACCATCGCCATGCACAGCGACGAGACCTGGTCGCCCCACGCGAACCCCCGCGAGACGGCGAAACCGATCGCCCCGACCGCCGCCAGCACCGCGCCGATGTAGCCGTACCTGCGCAGCCGGACGCTGCTGAGCGCGGCAGCCACGCGGCCCGGGTAGGCGGGATCGGCGGGGACGTCGAAACGGATGTGCACGCCAGAACGATAGTGCCCCCACCCGCCCTCGGGCAGCGCTGGCTCGCCCCGCCGGCCGGATCGTCGGGGACCACTCGTTGTCAGCGGCGTGAGCAGACGTGCATGCGCTACTCGTTGATGAGCTGCTCTCGGAGAATGTCCGCGTGCCCGCAGTGCTGGGCGAGCTCGCGCAGCACGTGGAGATACACCCACCGCAGCGGAAGCGGGCCCCGCCGGTGCCCGTGCAGGATGTCGTCCAGCCCGAGGGCTGACGTCGCCCGGCGTGACGCTTCGCAGGCTTCGCGGTGTGCGTGCTGGACGGTGGCGATCGTGTCGTCGTCATCGAGGATGAACGACTCGTCCGGGGTCTCAGGGATGCCGATCTCAGCGCGCGACCGGCACGTGACGGCCTGGTCGAACCAGACCTTCTCGACGAAGGTCGCGTGCTTCACAAGACCCAACAGCGTGGTCCGGGAGGCCACCAAGGATCGGCGCACCTGTTCCTCTGTCAGCCCGTCCAGGCAGCCGTTGAGCGCGCTGCGGTGCTCGTCGAGGAACGCCTCGAACTGGGCACGGGCTGGCTGTGCGACGACCTGGTCGGCGAAGGTGGACGGGTAGGAAGGCATGTCTGAAGCATTCCAGAGCGCCACCGGACGCACCTTCTTACGTGCCGTGCTGTCGGCGCACCATCTCGGTGATCCAGGTGGGCGCGAACGGAGAGGTGCAGCCCGGGGAGGTCGGGTAGTCCTTGAGCACCTCCAGGCGCTCACCGATCTCGATTGCGCGGGCGCGGTGCTCGGCGTGCTCGATCCCGATGTGCCCCAGGCACTCGTTCATCGCCCACTGCAGGCGATCCGGGGCGTCTCTCATCTCCGCCTCGATGACGTCGAGCAACCCTGCGAGGTCGAGGCCCTCGGGCTTCTTCCTCACGCGTTCGGTGGTCAGCGCCCAGCCGGCACTCGCGACCACTGAATCCGGATCGGCGTACCAGGCCAGGCGCAGTTCTTCGGAGTGCGGGTTCTTCTTCACCACGTAGTTCACGAGCCAGTCGTGCACCTTGGGTGTGCGCGCCTCGCGCAGCATGACGTCCAACTCGTCACGCTCGAACGCCTTCGGGCGGCAGATCAGGATCGCCAGCAGTCTCGCTGCGGTGTCATCCGTCTCCCAGAGCTGGCACGCGAGTTCCTGCTGCGTCTTGAGCCGGTTCGCGAGCGCGCGCAGCTTGCTGAGGTTCACACCGTGATCGTCGCCGTGTCTCTCGTTCACCTCGCGTGCCTTCGGGTCCTCGAGCGCGGCCAGCTCGGCCACCACCTCGGCCACCGTCGTCTCACTCACCTCAGCCTCCTGCCCGTCGCGTACGGGATTCAGCCTACGAGGAAAGCCCGGGTGAACCAGATGAACAGCAAGCACATGGTCAAGACCACGGCCGGGTCGTCGGTGAGTTCGTAGAACGTGCTCAAGCCGCTGTTCGAGTCGGCTGCGAGCGAGGTCGTCAGTGATTTCCAGCCCGGAGTCGCGCCATGGCTGGACGACTTTCGCTGGGTCCGGCAGGTAGCCGACGATGTCCATGACGTTCCAGTACCGGAACTCGTCCTCGTCGTGATCGCCATCGGCCCGGCGGCGATACGCATTCGTGAATCTTGCCCCAGCCTCAACGCCGTGCAACATGGCCAGATAGGTCGCGGCATGTGCAACGTCCAGGGCCGCCGGTCCCCACGATGTCTCGACCCAGTCCACTACGCCGCTGATACGGCCCTGCGACCACAGCAGATTTCCCAGATGAAAGTCTCGGTGCAGGAACGTACCGGCATAGGTCGGCACGGGTTGTTCCAGCAGTTCGAATGCCTGATTCCACAGCTGTCGCCGCTGCGCCCACGGCGGCATGACTCGTTTGCCAGGCGCCGCCCACGACTGGTACTGCCGTGGCCTGTCATGTCCAGGCGCGAATTGATGGATGCCTACGAGAACCTGCGCCATTTCCTCCAGGATGCTGTCCGCGGCGGAGGTCAGGCACAGACGTCCGGGCAGCCAGGACATGAGGTGTGCCGGTGCCCCGGCGGTGTCCCCGGACAGGTCGAGGGCGACACTTCGAGGCACTGGGATCGATGACCTTTGTAGTTGCTGCTGGACAGCCGCCTCTCTGGAAAGCAGTCCGGCAGCGTGCCGGCGCCACGGCTCTTTTGTCATCAGCCGAAGTACAGCCTGTTCGCCGTCGTGTCCGGTCAGGCCAAGCATGGTGGACGTCCAACCACCCGTGAGACGCCGCACCCTGGTGATCCGACGCTGCCAAGTCGACTCAACCCAGCGAATCCCAACCTCGGTCGCACTGCCCACAGGCACCACTCTTTCGTCGGAATCTTGTCGGCGAGTTGGGATGCCTCGTTGACGACTCACCGATCCGGACGACGTTACCGAGGCGACCGGTCACAGTTCGCCTCGGTACCAGGCGTCGACCTCGGCTTGAAGTGCGTCCTCGTCCGGTTTCGCTGGTCGGGCCTGATCGATCCAGCGGAGCAGATCCCGCGCGAGCGGAGCTACGTTCTCCGTCTGTCTGGCCTCGTCGGCGGTGAGGTACCCGACGACAGGGCCGGCGAGGGGATCGTCCGCGTCGCAGCGGACGCACAGGTGACACTCATGGACGACCGGGTACCGGTTCCCTGACGCGTTCGTCCAGGTGCCGGGAAGGCGCAGGACGGCCAGGACGTTGTCGGTGCCGCATCGGTGGCACGGGAAGTCGCGGGTCACGCGCGTCCGATCGCGTCCGGGCCGAGCAGCGCCTTGACGTCCCCGTAGAACGCCGGTTCCGGAGCGACCCGGAAGGGCTTGAGGTTCCACAGCAGGCTTCGGGCGCCGTGCCCGTCCAGGCGCACGTGTACGGGTGCCCGGCCTGGATGGGTGGTCAGGATGTGTTTGAGATCTTGCACAAGTCGCGGGTTCACCTGGTTCGCCTGGAGGGCGATCACCACGGGTGGCTCGCTGTTCGCCCGGGAGACGTCGAGCAGCGTGATCTCCTCGCCGTAGAGGCTTGTCGTCTCGTCGCGTACGTTGATCCGGCCCCGTACGGAGACGACCCGGTCCTGGGTCAGCGTGTCTCCGTACAGGGCGTAGGTCTTGGGGAAGATCAGGCACTCCACGGCGGCGTCGCGGTCTTCGAGGGTGACGATCGCCCACGGGTTGCCCTGCTTGGTGACCTTGCGTTGCAGGCCGGAGATGATGCCGCTGACCCGGGTCGCCCGGTCCGGCCGGCCAGCGGTGAGCAGGTCGGCGATGGTGGTGTCGCGGTTGGCACGCAGTACGTGCTCGGCGCCGTCGAGCGGGTGGCTGGAGACGTACAGGCCGAGCATCTCGCGTTCGAAGGCGAGGAGGGTGGCCCTCTCCCACTCTCCCGGTGGGATCGTGATCGAGAACGTGGCGCTCTGGGCGGTCTCGCCGAACAGCGAGTGCTGGCCGTGGGCTTCGTTGCGCTTGACGTCGACGACCGCGTCGACGGCCTGCTCGTGCACGCTGACCAGGGCTTTGCGGTGGTGCCCCAGGCTGTCGAACGCGCCCCCCTTCGCCAGCGACTCGATGACCCGCTTGTTGCAGACGGTGGATGGGACCTTGGCGAGGAAGTCGTTGAAGTCCGTGTACGGGCCCGCGGTCTCGCGTGTGGTGATGATGGCGTCCACGACGCCGGCTCCGACGTTGCGTACGGCGCCCAGGCCGAACCGGATGTCGGAGCCGACGGCGGCGAAGTCCAACCGGCTGGCGTTGACGTCAGGCGGCAGCACCTTGATCCCCAGGCGCCGACAGTCCGACAGGTAGACGGCCATCTTGTCCTTGTCGTCGCCGACCGAGGTGAGCAGCGCGGCGAGGTACTCCTGCGGGTGGTTGGCCTTGAGGTACGCGGTCCAGTAGGAGACCAGGCCGTACCCCGCGGTGTGCGACTTGTTGAAGCCGTAGCCGCTGAACGGGACCAGCACGTCCCAGACCGCCTTGATCGCCTTGTCGGAGAAGCCACGCGTGCGCATCCCCGCGGAGAAGCGATCCCATTCAGCGTCCAGGACCTCTTTCTTCTTCTTGCCCATGGCGCGGCGCAGCAGGTCGGCGGCGCCGAGGGAGTACCCGGCGAGCTGCTGTGCGATGGCCATGACCTGTTCCTGGAAGACGACCAGGTGGTAGGTGTCGCCGAGGATGGGCTCGAGCACCTTCTCCAGTTCGGGATGAATCGGTTCGACCGACTGCTTGCCGGTCTTGCGCAGGGCGTAGTTGGTGTGGGCGTTCATCTCCATCGGGCCGGGTCGGTACAGCGCGTTCACCGCGGCGATGTCGGTAAATGTGGTGGGCTGCATGAGCTTCAGCAGGACCCGCATGCCGCCGCTGTCCAACTGGAAGACCCCGAGGGTGTCGCCGCGGGCCAGCAGTTCGTAGGTCCTGGCGTCGTCGAGCGGGACGTCGAGGATGTCGATCTCGATGCCCTTGTTGGCGCGGACGTTGACGATCGCGTCGCCGATCACGGTGAGGTTGCGCAGGCCGAGGAAGTCCATCTTCAACAGGCCCATGTCCTCAGCCTGGGTGAAGGGGAAGCCGGTGATCACCGGCCCACCGGCCTTCGGCTTGACCAGCGGGATCACGTCGATCAGGGGCTCGCTGGAGAGGATCACGCCAGCGGCGTGGACGCCGGTGCCCCGGGTGAGACCCTCCAGGCCGACCGCGGTGTCGATCACCCGTTTGACGTCCGGGTCCTGCTCGTACATCTGGCGCAGCTCGGCCGCTTCACCGTGCCGGGGGTGGTGCTCGTCGTGCATGGCGGCCAGCGGGATCTCCTTGCCGCCGTCCGCCGCCGGGAACGCCTTGGTGATCCGGTCCCCCAGGGCGTACGGCAGGCCGAGCACCCGGCACGCGTCCTTGACGGCGGCCTTGGCTTTGATGGTGCTGAACGTGACGATCTGGCAGACCCGGTCCTCGCCGTACCTGCGGGAGACGTAGTCGATCATTTCGTCGCGTCGCCGGTCGTCGAAGTCGAGGTCGACGTCCGGCATGGTGACGCGCTCGGGGTTGAGGAACCGTTCGAAGATCAGCTTGTGCTCGATCGGGTCGAGCTGGGTGATCCCGGTGCAGTAGGCGACGATCGAACCGGTGGCCGAGCCGCGGCCGGGACCCAGGCCGATGCCGTGCTCGCGGGCGTACCGGCAGATGTCGGCGACCACCAGGAAGTAGCCGGGAAAGCCCATGGCGCCAATGACCGACAACTCGTAGTCGATGCGGTCCAGCACCTCCTGCGGCGGGTGCTCGCCGTAGCGACGGCATGCCCCCTTCAGGGTCTCCTTGCGCAGCCAACTGGACTCGTTCTCGCCCTCGGGGACGGGAAAGCGAGGGGTCAGGTCCCGGTGGGCGAACACCTCTCCGTAGTCGCCGATCCGCTCGGCGATCAGCAGCGTGTTGTCGCAGGCACCCGGTACCTCACCGTCCCACAACGCGCGCATCTGTCCGGCGGACTTGAGGTAGTAGCCGCTGCCGCCGAACCGGAAACGGTCGACGTCGGCGAGCCGCTTCCCGGTGCCGACGCACAGCAGCGCGTCGTGTGCCTGGGCCTGGCTCTCAGTGACGTAGTGCGAGTCATTGGTGGCCAGCGGCGGGAGGTCGAGTTCCTTGCCGAGCTTGAGCAGTTCGCTGCGGACCCGGCGCTCGATGGCCAGGCCGTGGTCCATCAACTCCAGGAAGTAGTTGTCCCTGCCGAAGATGTCGCGGTACCGCGCGGCAGCCTCGACGGCTTGGTCGTACTGGCCGAGGCGCAGCCTGGTCTGCACCTCACCGGACGGGCAGCCGGTGGTGGCGATGAGGCCTTGGCCGTGCGCGGCGAGCAGGTCGTCGTCCATCCGCGGGTACTTCTGGACGTGGCCTTCCAACCAGGCCCGCGACTGGAGTCGAAACAGGTTCCGCAGGCCCTGGGCGTCGCCTGCCCACATCGTCATGTGCGTATACAGGCCCCGCCCGGAGACGTCACCGCCCTTGCCGGTTTCGTCGTCGGACCGGCGCAACGCGAGGTTGTCGCTGTAGTAGACGGGCTGCCGATGATGACGTGAGGCGGGAGCGACGTAGGCCTCGATGCCGATGACCGGTTTGATCCCTGCCTTGCGGGCCGTCTGGTAGAACTCGTACGCCCCGTGCACGTTGCCGTGGTCACTCATCGCCACGGCCGGCATCCCCTGCCGGGACACCTCCTCCATCAGCAGGCCCACCTTGGCCGCCCCGTCCAGCATGCTGTACTCGGTGTGCACGTGAAGATGCACGAAGGACCTCACCGCCTACCACACCCCCTGGTTGTAGGATCGCCCTCGATCCCGAGCATTCGACCCGAGGGCAGGCACGGTTGTCCAACCACCAACACACCGAAGGATCACAACCAGCTGTTGTGGACGAGACTGCGGCGGATCTTGATGTCGGCGGGGTCCGTGCCTTCGTGGCGGTCACCGAGGAGCGCTACTTCAGCGAGGCCGCGGCCCGGCTCGGCATCAGCCAGCAGGCCGTTTCCAAGCGCATCGCCATGCTGGAGAAGGACCTCGGCGTGACGCTGTTCAGCCGCACTTCTCGCGGCGCCCAGCTCACCGTCGACGGGCAGGCGCTTCTTCCGCACGCGCGTAAGCTTCTCCAGGTCGAAGCACGTGCCGTCGCCGCCGTGCGTCCCGGGCGTCGCGCGCTTCGCATCGACGTGCTCAATCACCGGATCGGGCCAGCAGAGCTTCTGCGCAACTTCCACCGGGCGCACCCTGACATCGCGCTCGACATCGTGACTCTCATCGACGCCGATGTCGACGCGGCTGTCGCCGCCATCCGATCCGGAGCGATCGACGCCTCGTTCCGGGCCGTCACCGCACCCGAACAGCAACTACGGGATGGTGTCACGGCAGCGCGGGTCCTGGACGATCCCCATGAACTGCTGACCGGACCGACCCACCAACTGGCCGCCGCTCGCGCGGTCACGCCCGCCGATCTCGTCGGGCACCGGATCTGGATACCCGGCATCGTCCCCGGAACCGAATGGGCCACCTACTACGACGATCTCGCTGCCGCGTTCGGGCTCACCATCGAGCAGATCGGCCCCAACTTCGGCACTGACCACCTTCTGGACATGCTTGCGGGCTCCTCGACCCTGGCCAGCCTCACCGGCGAGCAGGTCCGGCTGCTCTGGCCGGCCGACTACGACCTGCGGCGCATACCGGTCCGCGAACCGACGCCGGTCTACCCGCACTCGCTGATCTGGCACCGCGACAATCCACACCCTGGCCTGGCCGCACTTCGCAACTGCATCCGCGCCAGGCCACGCCACCACCACGACGGCGAGACCTGGGCACCGAAATGGGCAATGCCGCATGGGTCGCCGTGAGGAACGGCTCTGGTGTCCCGGGCTGACGGGGTGCCATGATCGGCGCGTGTCGCTGTGGGAGGCCGCCTGGCGTTTCGGAGTGCCGCTGATCGGCGTCCTCGCCGTCGCAGCCGCCGTGTCCGTCGCGTTCTCCGACCCGCCCGACAAGTTCTCCCTGCCACGCGGCTGGCAGTGGGCGTGGGTGGGCCTGTGGCTGATGACGGCCGGTGAGGCGGCGTTCGGCGACGACAGACCGTGGTTCGAGCGTGCCTGGAAGGGTGCCGTCGCGCTGTTGGTCGCCGTGGCCGTCACCGTCGCTGCGTGGCGTCACCACCGGTGGCGGACGCGTGCGGCGCCGGCACCACCGTCGCCTGTGGACCCGGGGAGTTCGCCGCAGCCCTGAGCGCCCTCGTCGGCTGTTCCCGGGTGCGCCGTGCCGCATGAAGGGCGTCGATGACCCGGTCGGTGTGCATGCGGTCGGCCGATCAGATCCGGGGCCTTCGGTGACCGGAGGCGGAACGCCGAGCGCAGCGCTCGGCGGCACCGGACCGGACGCGCCTGACGGCGAAGTATCATCCCGCCCATGCGAGCGCCGGGGTCAGCGGACTGGTCGATCGATGTCGACGATCCCGTGGTCGGTGTCGGCGAGTTCGTGATGGCGGACGAGGCGGCATACTGCGCACTCGACCGCCGGCTCGGTTACGCCGAGCTGTCGCTGTGCCGCGAGACCGCGAGTGCCCGCCTGTCGGTGGTCGACGTCGCCGACGTCGCGTCGTTCACGCCCGAATACCGCGACCAACTCGGAATCGGTGACCGTCGCGGAGCGGTGCGACTCGTCGGTGGCGGGTTGGGTCAGTTCCGTGCCGGAGTCTGGGCCTCGCCCGTGGCCGAGCCGGACCGGCAGGCGCTGATCACCGATCTGGTACGACGGGCCGTGGACGAAGCACGCCGGGACGGTGTGGCCGCCGTTTCGCCGTTCGTCGGCGCGGCGGACCTGGATGCCTTCACATCGACTGCCGGAGATGTCCACACCCGCGCTCAGGCGTCGTGGTGTTCCCTGCCGATCGATGCTGCCGGCGATGTCGACCAGTTCATCGACGGCCAGGAGCGAAAGTGCCGCCAGACCTGGCGACGGGATCAACGCGACGCCGAGCGGCTCGGCCTGACCTACGACGTGGTGCCCCTCGACGACGAACACCTCAGGGCGGCGGCTCCGCTGGTGGCCGAAGTGGCCCGGCGTAACGGGCTGGACGAGCACGTACGGATCGCCCAGTGGCGGGTGAAGAACTATCTGAGGCGGCCCGGCCGTCACTTCCTGATCCGCAGTTCGGCCAGCGGTCAGGCGCTGGCGTACACGGTGTGCCGCCGCTGGGGCCGTACGCTCGACGCCCACACCGTGGGGCTCGACGGGCGCACCCCGCAACGGAGGTCGGTCTACCACTTCGCGGCGTACCTGGCCCCGCTACGTGTCGCGATCTCCGCTGGGCTCCGGCGCCTGGATCTGGGCCTCGCCCACGAACAACCCAAGCTGGTACGCGGGTGTGAGGCCGAACCCATGTGGTTCGTCGACTATCGAGGCTAGCCACGCCGCCCGAGGCCCGAGCGTGACCCACTGGAATCTATCGGGAGTCGCCGGCCGTGGCCGTGTCGTCGCGGAGCCGCCGCACCACCGTTGCCCGGTCGAGCTTTCCCGAGACCGTCCGCGGAAGATCCTCTCCCAGCACGACGTACCGGCTCGGCCGGTACAGCGGTGGCAGCTCGTCAACGATACGGCGCCGGACATCGTCCGGATCATGGTTGTCACCAGCCAGTACAGCCACGAGGTTGACCGCCCCGGCCCGGTCCGGTACGGCGACCGCCGCGACCTGGTGACATCCGGTCACCCGCTGCAGAGCCGCCTCGACGTCACCCAGTTCGACCCGTACGCCGCGCACCTTGACCTGTGAGTCGCGACGACCGAGGAACACCAGCCCGTCGGGGCCCTCCTCGAACATGTCGCCGGTCCGGTACATGCGGACACCGTCGCGCACCACGAATGCTTCGTCGGTGGCGCTGCGGTTCCCGACGTAACCCTCCGCCAGGAGGCCGCCGAGCAGCAGCTCGCCGTCGCCGTGCTCGTCCCGTTCGATCCGGTACGTGGACGGCGCGACGGGGTGTCCGGTCGGCGCCCACCCGTCGCCGAGCGCGTGAGTGTACCGCCACGTCGTCGCATAGATCACCGCCTCCGTCGGCCCGTAGTGGTTCCAGACCGCACGTGCGGTGGCCGCCAGTTCGTTCGCCAGCCGGCCCGGCAGTGCCTCGCCGGCGCTCCACACCGAGGTTCCCGCCGATGGTGACCACCCGAGCGAGGCCATCACGCCGAACATCGTGGGCGTCGCCTGGATCACGGTGGGTGGCTGTGCGGCGAGCCACCGCACCAGGGCCCCGACGTTGGTACGGGCCGTCCGACGTGGAAACCGCGCCTCACCGCCGGCCACCAGGGGCACCAACGTCTCGATCCAGCTGATGTCGAAGCTGGGAGAGCTCAGGCTCGGAACGGAGTCCCGCTCGGTGAATTCGAGGTACTCGGCAAAGGTCGCGATCCGGGTGCAGAGGTTGTCGAGCCGGACGTGGACACCCTTCGGCACGCCGGTGCTGCCGGAGGTGAACATGACGTAGCCGGGTTGGTCACCGAGGTCTGGCCGCTCGGTGTCGACCAGCCGGCTGGGGCGGTAGGCCTCGGCGGTCGTCCGATCGCCGTCGAGCGTGACGACGGCGGTGGCTCCGGACGTCCGGAGCATCTGCTCGCGCCGCTGCGGCGGTGTGGCCGGGTCGATCGGGACCACGATGGCGCCGAGACTCCATGCCGACAGGCTCACCACCAGGCTCGCAAACGGGTCGGAGGTCTCGACGGCGATCACCGCGCCCGAGACGTCGGAGGTCACCGCGTTCAGCTTGTCACCGACGCGGGACAACAGGGACCGCAGCTCGCCGGGGGCGAGGAGGCCCTCCGGTTCGAGCGTGACCCGGGGTCCGCTCCGGTCGCCGAACGCCTCGGTCCACGAACCGGTGGTGACGGCCGACAACCAGTCGTGCCCTGTCATGCCACAGGGACGATCTTGCTTGCCATCTCGGCGAGGTTCTCGCTCTCGAACACGACCTCCATGTCCAGTACGAGTCCGTGGTCGGCCTCGAGAGCGGACACCAGCCGGACGGCGTCGACCGACGTCGCACCCAGCGCGAACAAGTCGTCCTTCGGGGCGAGCGACTCGATGCCGAACACGGACTGCGCCGTGACCAGCAGAGTCGTCAGGATCGGGTCGTCGTCCATGGGCCTGTCCTCCGCACCACGTTCAATGGGATTCCCAGATGCTAGCCATCGGGTCAGACCTGTGGAAGCGCCTGACGGCTATGATGACCATCATTCATGCCACGTGATTCACGTCTATGTCCGAAACAGATATGCGGGCAACGGAGGGAACCTGTGCAGACACGATCCGTACCCGTCGCCACCCTGCGCGACGGCCAGCACGGCGTCGTGGTGGCCGTCGACTTCGGAGGAGTGCGGCGCGAGGAGGCTGGCTTCCCGGACCTGCTGCCCTACCTGTCGATCGAGCACACCGTCCTGGCGCCACAGACGACCGTCGAGATCGACGGCGACTGGGAAGGCATGCGGCGGCACCAGTTGGAGTCCTGGGTGGACGGCATCCGGTCGCACGGCCAGCGGGTTTCCGCGGTGCTGGGCTATTGCGCCGGCTCCGCGATGGCGACCCGGCTGGCCACCGAGCTGGCCGACGGCGCCGGTGGACCCGCGTTGGTTCTCCTGGACCCGTCGTGGCCGACTCGTGACGTCCTTCTCGAAGCCCACGACGTCGCGGTCGAACGGTTGCTGGACCCGGTCCGGGATCCGGCCGTCCGCGAATCACTCCGTGCCGTGGTCCCGGATCAGGATGACCCGACCCGGCTCGCGCGGGCGCTCGTCACGCACTATTCCGAGACCGCCTGGCGGGTCGCGGCCCACCTCCGGCTGACCGAGACGCCGGTCCGCAACCTCATCGCACGGATCGAGCGGCACCTGAGCTACCTCCTGATCGCGGCGGGTGAGGCTGCGGACGTCGTGGCCCGGGCCACCCTCCCGCCGCCCGGATCGGTGCTGACGATCCTGTCCGTGGCCACGCCCGGCGAGGTCGCGTGGATTCCTGGCACCACCGTACGAACCGAGCTGCCCCGGCCTCGTCTGCTCGCCGAGCCGGCCGTTGCCGACCGTGTCGACGACTTCATCAGACGCCACGACGCCGCTACGGATCAGAGGACGGCCACCGCGTTGATCAGCGATGGTGGGTGAGGGCAACCGAAGATCGTCCGAAGATCGTTAGGGTGGGCGGCATGGCAAGCCCTGCTCCTTCCGCCGCCCGGAATCCGCTCACCCTGCTCACGCTTGACGAACTCCGGCAGCGCACCAGCGTGAAGTGGCGCATGCACGCGCCCGACGTGCTCCCGCTCTGGGTCGCGGAGATGGACGTGCCGCTGGCTCCCCCGGTGGCCGACGCGCTCCGCCGCGCGGTCGACCTCGGTGACACCGGTTACGCGTACGGAACGGCGTACGCGGAGGCGCTCGGCGAGTTCGCCGCCCGGCGCTGGGGCTGGCACGGCTTCCGCGTCGACCACACCACTGTCGTACCCGACGTGATGATGGGCGTCGTCGAGGTGCTCCGGCTGGTGACCGATCCCGGAGACGCGGTGGTGGTCTGCTCCCCCGTCTACCCGCCCTTCTACGCCTTCGTCAGCAACGCCGGCCGGCGGGTCATCGAGGCCCCGCTCGGGCCCGACCTGCGGATGGATCCCGTCGCCCTCGAGGAGGCCTTCCGCCGGGCCAGGGCCCACGGCCGCCGGCCGGCGTTCCTGTTGTGCAACCCGCACAACCCGACGGGCGTCGTCCACCGGCGCGAGGAGCTCGAGACCGTCGCCGAGCTGGCCGACCGGCACGGCCTCCGGGTGATCTCCGACGAGATCCACGCCCCCCTGGTGCTGCCCGGGACGCACTTCACCCCGTACCTCACGGTGGCCGGTGCCGAGAACGCCTTCGCGTTGCTCTCCGCTTCGAAGGCGTGGAACCTCGCCGGCCTCAAGGCGGCGCTCGCGGTCGCCGGGCCGCAGGCCGCCGCCGACCTCGCCCGGATGCCCGAGGAGGTCAGCCACGGGCCCAGCCACCTCGGCGTTCTCGCGCACACCGCCGCGTTCCGCACCGGCGGGCCGTGGCTCGATCTCCTGCTCGACGGCCTCGACGGCAACCGCGCGCTGCTGGCGGCACTCGTGGCGGAGCACCTCCCGTCCGTCACGTACCACCGCCCCGAGGGCACCTACCTCGCCTGGCTGGACTGCACGGGGCTGGGCATCGCCACCGGGCAGCCGGCCGGCGAACCCGCCGTGGTCAGCGACCTGGCCGGGCCCGCGAAGATGTTCCTCGACCGCGCGCGGGTCGCCCTCAGCTCCGGGCATGTCTTCGGCACCGGCGGGGCGGGCTTCGTACGGCTCAACTTCGCCACCTCCCCCGCGATCCTCACCGAGGCCGTCGCCCGGATGGGCCGGGCGGTCGACGCGCACCTGTCGGCGAGCTGAGCCCTCGGTCCCGGGTGCCGTGCCTGCACGGCCCGGCGCAGGTTCGACCAGCCGCCGGTTCAGGCGTGCCGTCCTCAGCGCCGTGCCGTCCTCAGCTGCGTCTGACGAACCCGAGCGTCCCCGGCACGTCGACCCCCGCGCCGGTCACCACGTCGCCTTCAGCTACCGCCGCCGTCGTCAGCGAGGACGGCACCCGCCGGGCTCCCGCATCCGTCGCCTGCGACGGCGGCGGTCACCGCGTAGCCGGCCACCTGTCTCGCCTGGTCCGTTCCGCCTGTCTCGCCCACTGGGATGCCCCGCCGCGCTGGGTGCCCCACAGGACCTGCCGATCTCTTCGACGGCCAGGCATCGGTGTTCTGGGCCGAGCACGGTCCCTGCTGCCCGACATCCGTCCATCCTTCGGGAACTCTGTTCCGCTCTTCAGGATGGTTGGAGATCTTGGTACCGGATGGCCCCTAAAGGGGCCATCCGGTACCAAGATCTCCGGTGCGGTCAGTCAGCGGGTGCCGTGCCGGCTGCGGCCGGGCGCGGGGAGCCGCTCAGGCCCCGGCGTCGGGTGACCCGGACGGCGGCAGCGGCAGCTCGACGGCGGCCACCGCCTCGACCCGCACGGCGGAGTGCGCCGGCGGCAGCCTGTCGGCTCGCGGCGAGCGGCTGTGCACCCGGCCCTGGCCGGTCGGGTCCGGCCGCCTGCTCACCTCACAGGTCACCATCCGGATCGGCGGGGGTGGCGCGGTGAACCGGCCGGCGCCCCAGCGCACCCAGAGCGGGATCCGCCCCGCGTCGGCTTCGGCGGTCAGCTTCTCCCAGGTGCGGCGGCGCGTACCGTGGTCGACCTCGACGACGACCGGCGGCCCGTCCGGGCGGGCACACGCCACGTCGAGCACCGACTGCTGTGCGGACATCGGCGGCGGCAGCGGCAGCACGCTGGCCGCCCGCCGGTAGACCCGCCAGCCCTGCTCCCCCGCCCAGTCGACCACCGCGTCGATCAGCCGGGCAGTGACCTGGTCCGTGGTCAGGCCGGTGAAGGTGACCGCGTCGAGCCGGTCGGCCAGCGACGCCGCCAACCGCTCCCCGTCCTCGCCGACCACCACCGCCGCAGGGTAGCCGCGCAACCGGCCGTCCCCACCGGCGGGGCGGCACGGCAGCGGGCGCGGGGACGGCTGACGCCTCCCGGAACGCGGGTGTCCCCGTACCGCTGCCGTCACCGGCCGCCGGGTGCCCGCCCCAGAGCCCGCGTCGCGTTGTCGGTGGCGACCTGCCGGGCATAGTCGGCGCCCCGGTGTGCCACCGTCGCGGAGGGAGCGTCGGTGCCCATCGGGAACGGCCAGTCGCTGCCGAGCACCAGCCGGTCCGCGCCGAAGACCGACACCGCCAGGTCGACCACCTGCGGGTCGTGGGCCAGGTTGTCGACGTAGATGGCGCGCACCGCCTCGGCCGGGGTGGGCGACAGCATCGGTACGCCCGGTCGGGTGGTGGTGTGACCGCGCTCCCAGCGCCCGACCACCGCCGGTACGCAGCCGCCGCAGTGCACCAGCACGAACCGGATTCCCGGGTGCCCGCCGAGCACGCCGCCGAAGACGAGCTGGGCCACCGCCACCGTCGTCTCGACCGGGTTGCCCAGCAGGTTGGCCAGGTAGTAGGGCTCCAGACGGGGGTCCGCCGAGTGCGCGGGGTGCAGTTGCACGGTGCGCCGGTCCGCGTCGAGGCGCTGCCACAGGGGGTGCAGGGGCGGGCCGTCGAGCGGACCGGCGTCTCCACCGGCGGCGCCCACCACGCCGGCCCAGCGGTCGTCGGCGGCGATCCGGTCGTACTCGGCGAGGGCCACTTCGGGATGTTCGAACGGCAGGTACGCCAGCGGGGTGAGCCGGGGCCGGTCGGCGACCACGGCGAGCAGGCCGTCGTTGACCGCACGGACCCACGCCGCCGCCTCCGGCCCGGAGAGCCGCTGGCGGTAGAAGGGCGGCGGCACGCTGACGATCGCCTCGTCCAGCTCCGCCTGGTCCAGGTACTTCTCGAGCCGGTCCGGGTGGTAGAGGTCGGGCGGGCCGACCCGGCTGCCGCCGAGAACGGCGGCGCCGTCAGCGTCGACCGCGACCCCTGGCAGCTCGGCCGGGCGCAGGTCGGGGGCGAGGTGGGCGTGCATGTCGATGCCAGGCAACGGAGGGCTTCCTAACGGTTGGCCCGACCGGCGGTCACGACGAAACGCGCCGACGGTACGGGATGGGGTGGCTGGCGTGACCGCTCACGGCGGACCGTCCGTCGGGGCGGAGGTGCCCTGACGGTTGGCGGGCGGTGCCAACGGCTGACGCGGTGACGCCGGCGGTCAGCTTCCGATCGGCGCGTGTCCTGCGGCCCGGGCGGCAGGCACCGCAGCGGCGTCGGTGTTCATCTTGCCGATCACCCGGTCGGCCGCGTGCTGGATGTGGACCTGCACGGCGGCCACCGCCGCCGCCACGTCCCCCGCCACGCACGCGTCGAGGATGGCCCGGTGCTCGCGGAGCCGTTCCTCGTTCTGCCCCGTCGGGGTGACCGTCGCGAACCGGTACCGCTCGCTGTTCTCCCAGACCGGTTCCAGGCCGCGCAGCAGCCAACGCGATCCGGCCGCCCGGTAGATGGTGAAGTGGAACTCGGTGTGTGCCCTGCGGGCCGCCGTGGCGTCGCCGCGCGTGGACGCGGCGACGTGCTCGTCGAGTGCCGCCTCGGCCCGCCGGGCGTCCTGGGCGGTGAACCGGGTCGCCGCCCGCTCGATGAGGGCCGTCTCCATGGCGACCCGGGTCTCATGGGTGTCGACCGCGTCCTCGACGGTCAGCGGCATGACCCAGGCGCCCTTGTGCTGGACCACCTCGACCAGGCCGAGCGCGGCCAACCGCCGGATCGACTCGCGGACCGGGCTCATGCTCATGCCGAGCAGGTCGGCCATCTCGTTGAGGCGCAGCGGGGTGCCGGCCGGCAGCCGACCGGTGAGGATCGCCTCGTGCAGGACCGCGGTCGCCGAGTCGGCGAGGGTGCGGTGCTGTCCGTCGGCTCCACCGGCCCGGCCGTCGTCGTTGGCGTCGCTCAGGACGGATCGACGATGGGTTGTTACCACGGTTTGCCTCCGGATAGAGCCGCTGGTGGGATGCCGTGCTCGTCCCGTTCTCGCGGGACATGATCCATGTTTCATGGGGTGCTCGGTGATCCCACAAACGCATCAGGGCCCTGGAAATGGTACCAATTTCGTCGCTGTGGAATGGTGCGGGTCGGCGCCGCGCTGCGCCGCCCCGCACCCGTCACGGGGTCAGTGCAGCTTCGTCAGCCGCACCCGGTTACGCAGCTCACCGAGCGCTTCCACCCTGGTCACCACCAGGTCCCCGTCGTTGAGGAACACCTGTGGGTCACGGGCGTTACCGATGCCGCTCGGCGTGCCGGTGAGCACCACGTCGCCGGCCCGCAGCGTCATTCCCCAGCTCAGTTCCGCGATGATGCGGGCGAATGGGAAGGCCATCTGCGCGGTCGACGCGTCCTGGAGCAGTACGCCGTTCACCTCGCACTGGATGCGCAGGTTCGCCGGGTCCGGCACCTCGTCCACCGTGGTCAGCCACGGCCCGAGCGGCATGGTGGCGTCGATGCTCTTGCCCTTGAGCCACTGGCCGCCGTGCGCGCGTTGCAGGTCGCGCTGCGACACGTCGTTGGCCACGCAGAACGCCGCCACGTACGACAGCGCGTCCGCCTCGCTCACCGAACGGCAGTCCGCACCGATGACCAGCGCCACCTCCGCCTCGTAGTCCCACTTGGCGGAGATCTGCGGGTCGTACGCGATGTCGTCGTACGGGCCGACGACCGTGTCCGGGCCCTTGGTGAAGAAGGTCGGGTGCTTGGGCCGTTCCGCGGGGTCCTGCCCCTCCCGCTTGCCGCGCGACTCCTCGAAGTGGTCCCAGTAGTTCCACCCGGTGCAGAGGATGTCCCGGTTGAACCGGCGCAGCGGCGCGTCGAGCCGGACCTCGGCCAACGGCACCGCCGCGACCTGCCGCGCGGCGGCGCGGACGCGTTCCAACGCGTCCGCGCCACCACGAATCGCCTCGTCGAGGTCGCCCAGCTCGGCGGGGAGCACGGCGACGGTGTCGCCGTCCAGCACCCCGATCCGCCGGCCGGCCTCGGTACGAACGCTGGCGAGCTTCATCAGGCGTCCTGCTCGTCGTCGATCACGCCGATCGCGCTGATCTCGATCAGGTAGTCCTTGTTGACGAACTTGGAGACCTCCACCATCGTCGAGGCCGGCGGCTCACCGGTGAAGTACTGCCGGCGCACCTCGTGGATGGCCTTGAAGTCCTCCATGTTGCGGACGTAGACGTCCACCCGCACGATGTCCTCCAGCGACCCGCCGGCAGCCGTCATCGCGGCACGCAGGTTCTGGCAGACCTGGTGCGTCTGGGCGGCCACGTCACCGACCCCGGTGACTCCGCCCTCGCGGTTGCGGGCGGTCATGCCGGACACGAACACCATCCTGCCCCGCGCCCTGATCTGGGTGGCCTGGGCGAAGTGACCGTTCGGGGCGGCCAGCTCGGGGGAAACAATCTGCTGCTTGGGCATCGTCATCATTCTTTCTTCGAGGTGGAGCTAGCGGGCGTCCGCCGGGTCGGTGTACCAGTCCGGCTGGGTCGGGTAGTGCGGCCCGTCGTAGATCTCCAGCAGGACGCTCTCTTCTTCGGCCAGCGTGGGCCCGTGCAGGCTGCCCTTCGGGTTCCAGTAGAAGGAGCCCGGGGTGAGGGTGAGCCCGGTGGGCACGTAGGTGTACCGGCCGCTGAGGCAGAACATGAACTGGTTGGACGCGTGCGAGTGGCGCAGCGGGATGCCGGCGCCCTTGCGGAACCGGATCAGCGAGATGGACGCCTCGGTCTCCTCGTTGCGCCACAGCGCCTTGTGGGAGAGGCCGGCCAGCGTCTTGTCCGCCCAGTCCAGTTCGTCGGTCTGGAGCAGGATCTCGCGGAAGCGGGCCAGCACCAGGCCGTCCGGGCCGGGCACCAGTTCCTCCCGCGACCGGTCGGCCGCCTCGCCGCCGTAGTTCGACGGTTCGGAGAGGTTGTTGGCCCACTCCTGCGGGTCGACGCCGGCCGGCACCGGCGGGGTCGGTACGAGCGGCAGGTCGCTCATCGCTCGCCCTGGCCGGACACGAGGTTCTCCCCCAGGCACTTCAGCTCGACGAGCCGGCTGCGGTACCGGGTGGTGCCGTTGTTGGTGAGCATGTGGATCTCGCCCGGCTCGCGGTAGACCACCCCGCCGATGTCCTCGTGCACCAGGCGGGGGTCGCCACCGGCGAGCGCGTCGATCCGGTTGTCGGCGGCTTCCAGCGCGATCACCATGTACGGGTTGAGGTGGTGGTGCCAGGGCTGCTGCTCACCGGGCGCCAGGCTGATCTCCCAGACCCGCACCTGGTCGTTCTCGAAGACCACCTGCTGACCGACGGCACCGAGCTCGACCTGGGTTCCGTCCGGGGCGGTCGCGTGACCGTAGTTACTCATTGTCATCCCTTTCGCAGACGAGGGTGTTGTCGGACCGGGTCACGGGCGGTAGGCAGCCGGTGACCCGGGCGTAGAGCTGGGCGGCCGTGTCGATGCCGGAGACGGGGTCGAACGGCACGATCGCCGCCACGTGCCCGTCCGGGCGGACCAGCACCAGTGTGTCGTTGTCGACCCCGAAGCGGCGCCGCACCCGGTCGCCCGGGTCGAACAGCGCCCGGTCCCGCAGCCCGGAGTCGTGCGGCGCGTCCCACCGGCTCACCACGTAGTGTCGCAGCGCGGGCGACTCCTGCGGCGGCAGGGCCGGGCCCCGGCGCGGGTCGGTGAAGTAGAGCGCCACGAAGGCGTCGGCAGCCAGGTCGTGCAGGTGCACCGTGCCGGACTGACCGAACAGCGGCAGGTCGGGGCTGCGCGCCCCGGCCAGCACCGGCAGCGGCTCGTCGCCGGCGGCGACCATCGACCAGTCGCCCGTGCCGCCCACGTCGAGGCGTACGCCGAGCATGGCGCGGGTGAACGCGTTGCCCCAGTTGCCGGCGGTCATCACCCCCGGGTCGTCCGCGCGCCGGGCCATGTAGGCCCGCGCCGCCGCGGCCATCGCCGCGGAGCCCTTGGTGGCGACCGGTTCCTGCTCGACCTGGTAACCGTCGAGCAGGCTCGGCTCGGCCCAGCCGCGCAGCACCCAGGCCATCCGCCAGGGCAGGTTGGAGGCGTCCAGGACACCGGTGTTCAGGCCCAGCGCCCACATCGGGGTGATCAGGTGCGCGGCATCGCCGAGCAGGAAGACCCGCCCGTCCTGCCACCGGTCGGCCACCCGCTGGTGCACGTTGTAGATGTTGGTGCCGACGATCTCCAGGGTCTTGGTGTCCCCGATGAACCGGCGTGCCTTGTCGGCCAGTTCCTCCCGGTCCGGCTCGGCCTGCCCGGCCGGCAGCGGGTAGAGGAAACGCCAGCAGTGCGGCTGGCGGACCAGGATCATCCACTCCTGGGGGTCACCGAAGTAGGCCAGGTACGGGTAGTCGCGCGGGTTCTCCACGTCCAGGTCGACCTTCAGGTCGACCAGCATGTAGCGCTCCTGGTAGGTCTCGCCCTCGACCCGCGCGCCGATCTGGTCCCGGACGACGGACCGCCCGCCGTCGCAGCCCAGCAGGTACCGCACCGGAACGGTCCGCTCCCCCTCGGCGGTACGCAGCCGCACGTCCACCCGGTCCGGGTGCTGGACGAAGTCGAGCAGCCGGTGTCCCATGTGCAGCGCGCCGGGTGCGGTGGCGTCGAGCCGCTGCCGCAGGATCGGCTCCAGCTCGTGCTGCGGGATGTTGATGACGAACGGGAAACGGGTGTCCTCGGTGAGGTCCCCGGTCCGGACGCTGAGGGTCTGGGTGTTCGTGGCCCGGTCCAGCTCGCCGATCTCGTCGATGCGCAGCGACCCGGCCAGCACGTCGTCCAGGGCGCCGTACCGGTGCAGCACCTCCAGGGTGCGGGTGAGGACGGTGCCGGCCTTGGTGTCGAGCGACAGCCGCTCGTCCTCCTCGAAGATGACCACCGGCACGCCGTAGTGTGCCAGGCCCAGCGCGGTGACCAGGCCGACGGGCCCGGCACCCACGATGCCCACCGGCAACTGCTCGGTCGTGCTGCTCATTGCGCTTCGCTCCTCGGGTACGCCCGGTCACGGGTGAGGGTGGATCCGGTCATGGTCGCGGCGGGCGAGAGCAGGAACATCAGCGGACCGACCACGTCGGCCGGCACGCCGATGCCGGTGGCCCGCGCCCAGTGCTCCCGTTCGCCACCGGTCGGGTTGGCCTGCTGGAACTGCGGGGTGTCCACCACTCCGGGGAAGACGGTGTTCACCCGGACCCGGTGCTCCGCCACCTCGGCGGCGAGCGACTTGGCGAAGGCGATCAACGCCCCCTTGCTCGCCGCGTAGGCCGACGCCTGGGCCCGGCCGGCGGTGGCCAGGCCCGAGGCGAAGACCAGGATCGCGCCCGAGCGGCGGGCGATCATGTCCGGCAGGACGGCCTGCGCGCACCAGACCACCCCGTCGAGGTTGACCGCCAGCGTGCGGCGCCACTGCTCGGGGTCCATGTCGACCACGTCGCAGCGCGGCTGCACCGCCGCTCCGGCCACCAGGGCGTCGATCCGCCCGTGCTCGGCGAGCACCCGGGCGACCGCGGCGTGCACCGCGTCCCGGTCGGACACGTCCACCCGGTGCTCCCGCACCCGCCCGCTCGGGTGCGGCTGGCCCGACGTCACGTCGAACACGACGGCCGTGCCACCGGCGTCCGCGTACGCGTGGGCGAGGGCGGCGCCGATCCCGTTGGCGCCGCCGGTGACCACGAGCACCTCGCCGGTGGCGTCGAAACTGGCCTGCATGACTTCCTTCCTCCTTCGTCGACCGGGTCAGCCGGCGCTGGCCGGTGACGGGAGCGGCACGCCCAGCCCGGCGGCGACCTCCGCCAGTCCGGCGAAGACCGACGGCTGGAGCGCGACACCGTCGCGCGACGCCCGGTCGTACCGGCTGGCTTCGATGTCGCCGGGCAGGTGCACCTGCTCCGTGCCGGGCGCCAGCGCGGAGCCGAGCACCTGGTCGGCCAGGTCGTCGACCCGGCGGGCGAGCTCCTCCGCGTCCTCGGCGAACGCCTCGGCGTCCAGGGCGAGGAAGAAGTGCGCGCAGTCGTTGGGCACCGACACGTCGGCGTAGAGGCCCTGGACGCCCCGGCCGTACGCCCCGCCGGACAGCACCCCGGTCAGTACGTCGATCATGAGCGCGAGACCGTATCCCTTGTGGGCGCCGGACGGCAGCAGCAGTCCCTTGAGCGCGGCGGCCGGATCGGTGGTGGGCCGCCCCTGCGCGTCGGTCGCCCAGCTCGCGGGGATCTCGCGGCCCTCACCGGCGGCCAGCCGGATCTTGCCGAGCGCGGCCTCGGAGAGCGCCACGTCGAGGATCACCGGCTTGCCACCCGCGCGTGGTACGCCCACCGCGAGCGGGTTGTTGCCGACCACCGCCGAGGCGCCACCGGGGGCGGGCATCAGCGGGCGGGTGTTGGCCGCCGCGATGCCGACGCAGCCGTTGTCGGCGGCAAGTTCCACGTAGCGGAACGCCCCACCGAAGTGGAACGCCCGGCGGACGGTGACCACACCGACGCCGTACGTCTGCGCCTTCGTCACCGCCAGCCGCATCGCCTGGTCACCGGTGAGCTGCCCGAGCGCGTGGCCGGCGTCGAGCACCGCGATGGCGCCCTTGTCGCGGACCACCTCGGCCCGCTCGGCCCGGCTGACCGAGCCGGCCCTGATCCGGTCCACGTACATCGGCAGCAGCATCACCCCGTGCGAGGGGATGCCCCGCATGTCGGCGTCCACGAGGGAGCCGGCGACCAGGCCGGCCGCCTGCTCGGAGTAGCCCAGTGCGCCGAAGACCGAGGCGACGGCGTCGGTGAGCCACCGGACGGGGACCGTCGGCGGGAAGTCAGGCGCGCTCATGACCGGTCCGCCCACGGCACGAAGAACCGCTCGACAGCGGCGAGCAGGTAGAACAGCACGACACTCATCACTCCGAGCAGAATCATTGCGGCGAAGGCCAACGCGGTGTCGGCGCTGGCGCCGGAGGCGACGATCGCGTAGCCCAGCCCCTCGGTGGCACCGACGAACTCGGCGATCACCGCGCCGATGACGGCGAGGGTGATGGCGAGCTTGAGACCGACGAAGAGCTGCGGGATGGCGGCCGGCATCCGGATCATGCGGAACGTCTGCCACCAGTTGGTCTTCAGCGACCGGCCCAGCTCCACCAGGTCGGCCGGGGTGGAGCTGAGGCCGGCGGCGGTGGAGATGACGATCGGGAAGAAGCAGACCAGGAAGACCAGGAAGACCTTGGGGAACTGGCCGAAGCCCATCCACACCACCAGCAGCGGCGCGACGGCCACCTTCGGTACGGCGTTGAGCATCAGCAGCAGCGGGTAGACGGTCCGTTCCAGCATCCGCGAGGCGGTGACGATCAGCGCCAGCGGCACCCCGATCGCGATGGCCATCAGGAAGCCCAGCAGCGTCTCCCACAGGGTGACCAGGGTGTTGTCCCACAGGTAGGAGGACTCCTCGACCATGGTCTGCGCCACCTGCACCGGGGACGGCAGGATGAAGCTCTCCACCTCGAAGACGACCGTGATCGCCCACCACAGGGCGGTGGCGGCCACGACGCCGAGCACGGGCGGGAGTTGCTGCGCCAGGCGGCCTGCGGCGCGCGGCTTGTCGCGGCCGGTACGGCGGGTTTCGGTGACCGTCACCGTGCCACCTCCTCGGGGGTCATGAGCAGGTCGTGCAGCTGGGCGCGCAGCACGCCGAGTTCGGCCGAGTGGCCGTCGCGTCCCAGCGAACGCGGGCGGGCGATGTCGATCCCCACGATCTGCCGCAGCCGGCCCGGTCGCGGGCTGAGTACGACGACCCGGTCGGCGAGCAGCACGGCCTCGTCGACCGAGTGCGTCACGAAGAGCACCGTCGAGGCGTGCTTCATCTGGAGGCGCTGGAGTTCGACCGTGAGGTCGGCGCGGGTGAGCGCGTCGAGTGCGGAGAACGGCTCGTCCATCAGCAGCACGCGCGGCTGCTGGATGAGGGCCCGGCACAGCGAGACCCGCTGCTGCATCCCGCCGGAGAGTTCGTGCGGCAGGCGCTTCTCGAAGCCGTTCAGCCCGACCAGGTCGAGCAGTTCGTGTGCGCGGTTGCGGGCGTCCCGTCGGTCCTGTCTGAACACCTCGGTCGGCAGCAGCACGTTGTCGATGACCGACCGCCACGGCAGCAGGGCCGGGCGCTGGAACATGAAGCCGATGTCGCGCCGTGGCCCCCGGATCGGGGTGCCGGCGACGGTTATCTCGCCCGAGGTGGCCGCCTGGAGGCCCGCCACCAGCCGCAGCAGGCTGGACTTACCGCAGCCGGACCGCCCGACGATCGCCACGAACTCGCCGTCGGCGACTTCCAGCGACACATCACGCAGGGCCTCCACATCGCCGGCCCGGGTGCGGTAGATCTGCGAAACGTTACGAATTCCGATCATGGTTTCGCCCCTCGCGGTGCGCGCCGCAACCAGCCGCGCGCACCGCCGTCGAAGAGGAAGTTATGGCTTTGCGATGTCGTAGACGCCGATGTCGTCGGCGTTCGGCGTCGACTTGAGGGTGCCGGTGCCGGCGAGGAGGTTGATCATCGCTTCCACCCGCGTCCGGTCCAGCTTTCCGGCCGGTCCGCCGTCGCCCAGGACGTACGGCTTCATCTCGGTGAGTTCGGCGGCGGCGACCTTCTCGTCTGCCGTCCGGTCGTGCTTCTTGAGCAGCTGGGCTGCTTCCTCGGGGTGCTCCACCGCGTAGAGCAGGCCCTTGACCAGCGCTGCCGTGAACTTCTCGACCTCTGCGCGGTTGTTCTCCAGCTTCGCGGCGGAGACAATCAGGCCGTTGCCGTACAGGTCGGGGAGCTTGTCGGCGTACGGCAGCATGGTGACGGTCTTGCCACCGGCCGCCTTCTCCAGCAGCGGCTTGCCGGCGGCGAACTGGCCGATCGCGTCCACGGAGCCGGCGGCGAGCAGCTGCGGGAGCGACTGCGGCGAGGACGGGACGAACTTCACCGACTTCGGGTCGATGCCGGCCGCCTTGGCGTACGCCGGGAAAATGATCATGTTGGTGGAGCCGGAGCTGTCCGCGATGCTGGCGCCCGGCAGCTTCTCCGGTGAGTCGATCGCCTTGTCCAGCGAGGCGATGCCGGCCATCGACTTCTGGTGGACGGCGGCCACCACGCGCACCGGCATCTTCTCGTTGGCCAGCGTGGTGATGACCCCGGAGAGGTCGCCAGGGCCGTAGTCGGCCTGCCCCGACCCGATCAGTTTCATGACATCGACGGTGCCGGTGCCGGGCTTGATGGTGACGTTGAGCCCGGCCTCCTTGAAGTAGCCCTTCTCCAGGGCGACGTATGCGTACGCGTCCCGACCGAACGTCCCGAAGGAGGTCAGGTAGGTGACGGAGGCGGCATCGGGGGAATCGGCCTTCTCCGAATCACCACAGCCGGCGACGGTGAGTGTGAGAGCCGCTGCGGCGACGGCCGCGGCGAGACGGGTGCGAGCTGACATGTGACCTCCTGCATCGGCGGGATTTATCAAATGTCAAACTTCCCGCCTCGTCAAGACCTCGTTTTGGCAACATCGACCCGCCTCGGCGGTCCCGGCCCGACGACCACACCCCCGCCAGGCCCACTGACCTGGCAGTACGTCCCGCCGCCCGCCCCTGCTGGCAGCCGCCTCCCCGGTTGGATCACGCCACGCGCCCACCGGCGAGCACGTCGCCGTCACGGCTCGGCCGCGGAGTGCCGGCCGCCCGGATGCCTCGCCCAGGGGTTGCTCGTCGGCGTCGGTGGTGGTGTCACGCGTTCGAGGGCGTACGAGAAGAGGCGCGGTCGCCTGCCGGCCCCCGGAACGCACGACCGTGGGCGCCGTCCGCCGGGCTAGCACGACACCCCTCCCCCTCCTCGCCCCTCCCCCGCCCTCCCACCCCGCGTTGATCAAGAAGTTTTCGTCACGACACGCCGGGTGGTGTCGCACGAACTTCTTGGTCAACAGGGCAGGACGCCGGCGGGCGGGGCATCGGATGCGCCTCAGGGCTTCCGGCACGCAGGGTTACCGAAGGTGGCCGCCGTCGAATTCAGTGCAGCGACCGGGGGGATCTACAATCGATCCTTCGATACCGGGCCTTGAGGGAAGATGGCCGCCTCGCCCGGCCTGTGCAGGTAGAACGGTGCGTCGTCGCCTTGCTCCTACGGTGACTTGACTCGACAGTGAACTGAGCGGGCCAGCGCAGACGGAAGACAGACGTCTCGACGAACCAGCAGGGATGGCTCGGCCCATCTGCGACGTCCACGACGTCTCCACCGTCGGCGAGTTGATGGGGCTGGACTACCACCTGCGCAGGACCGGAGGGAGTCCAGCGAGTGACCCGTACGGCGTCCGAGCCGGCCAGGTGTCGCTCGAACACATACGGCCAGTGAGGTGTCAGCACTATCCCGTAGCCGGCCAGCCGGGCGAGGACATGTCCTACGGGGTCGCAGCGTAGCTGATCATCCCACGAGCCTTACCCACCGAGATCAGGTGCACTCTTCTGCCACCGACCGCGCCCCGTCAGCGTCCGCTCCTGCCGATGAGCGCGCACGCCCGGTTTCCGGAGCGACGGGGAGTCATTCGGACGGCAGCGGCGAGCAGCGGTGGCTTTCTGAACCACTCGGCGATGCGGTTGTCCTTACTTCGTCGCGACGAGGCAGCCGGTCGGGCCCAGGCAGAGAACGAAGCAATGCCGCCAAGTCGCCATGCGCGAGGGGAAGGTCGCTCAGCTCGTTGATTCCGATCCATGCGATGTCGTCATGCTCGTCAGGTGCACGGTTGGTCGGAGAGCCAACCCAGTCTCCGACCTGCCAGACGACCACGTGAACGGCGTCCTCACCACTGCCGGCATGCCAGTCGCCCAACCGTGAGGAGGACTCCGCCACAATGTGAACACCGAGCTCCTCGCGCATCTCACGCGCGAGGGCTTGTAGTTCCGACTCATCCGCTTCGACATGTCCCCCGGGCAGAAGGGGACGCTCAGGCGTCCGGATCTGCCGCGAGTCGCGCGCACCGATACGACCGACGCCGACACATGCAGATGGAGCAACCAGTCACCGCAATGGGCGTCGCCGCCGCAGAGCCGTGCTTCGGAATGTGGGCGTACGGGGGCATCGCGGTGGACGTGGCGGTGAGATCCTGAGCGGCGTGACAGACCTCGACGCCAAGGCGAATCTTCATCGGTACCTGCGGGATGCTCGCGAGGCGCTGCTCGGGAAGCTCGACGGGCTGTCGGAGTACGACGTTCGGCGCCCGCTCGTGCCGACCGGCACGAATCTGCTCGGGCTGGTCAAGCACGTGACCTTGGTGACCGCCGGGTATTTCGGCGAGGTGTTCGACCGGCCCTTTCCCGAGCCCGTCGTGGGCCTGAACGAGGATGCCGAGCCGAACGCGGACATGTGGGCCGCAGCCGACGAGTCCCGCGACGACATCATCGGCCTGTGGCACCGGGTCTGGGCACACGCGGACGTCACGATCGAGGCGCTCCCGATCGACGCGCCCGGCGCGGTGCGGTGGTGGCGCCACACGCCGGTGACGCTGCACCTCATCCTCGTGCACGTGCTCGCCGAGCTGAACCGGCACGCCGGACACGCCGACATCGTGCGCGAACTGGTCGACGGCCAGGTCGGCTGGCGGCGGCCCGGCGACAACGTGATCGAGGGCGACGAGGCGTGGTGGGCCGCCTACCGCGAGAGGCTGGAATCCACCGCGCGCGAGTTCGCCTGAGGACGCGATCCTTCCTGAACCGCGGAAGCCGTCCAGTTCGCCCCGGGTGGTGCCGATCGAGCCGGAGTCCGAGAAGCCGTTTGCCTTCTGCCAGCGGCCGTTGCCGCCCGAGGCCATGGTCACATGCAGGGATTTGCCGCTGACCGCGCTCTGTCAGCGTCCGCTCCTGCCGAGCTGAGTACGTCGTGTGCAGCGCTAATTGGGTAGCGGTCGACTTTGTCGATCGCAAGGATTCCGGTGTGGATCAGCATTCGGTTGACATCGTCGAGTACTACACCTTCCGGTACAGCGAGAACGCTCGACTGGATGCCCGGCCTCAGGCGCGGCTGGAGCGTACGCGGACGCTGGAACTCCTGCGGGATCTGTTACCGCCTCCGCCGGCCCGGGTGTTGGATGTTGGTGGCGGGACCGGCGAGTACGCGCGGGCGCTCGTCGCCGCAGGGCATCAGGTCCGGCTCGTGGATCTGGTGCCGAGCCACGTGGCGCAGGCCGCCGGCGGGCAGCCCGCGCTCGACGCGGTGGTAGCTGATGCTCGGGAGTTGCCCGAGGACGACGATCGCTTCGATGCCACGTTGCTTTTGGGGCCCCTCTACCACCTGGTGCACGTCGAGGACCGGTTGAAGGCTCTGCGCGAGGCTGCCCGGGTCACCCGCCCGGGAGGCCGTGTCGTCGCCGCGGCGATCTCGCGTTTTGCTGGACCGATCGACTTCGCGGCTACGGGACGTCTGACCGAGACGGCGGTCCAGGAAGCTCGGGCGTTGCTCACTGACGGGGTGAACGATCCGCGTAGCAGCTTCGCCCCGGCCTACTTCCACAGGGTTGAGGAACTCGTCGACGAATGCCGGGCCGCCGGCCTGACCGACATCGTGGTGCACGGGCTTGAAGGGCCGGCCTGGTCGGCAGCCGAGGCCGCGGCGAACGGACCGTTGTCCGAGGTTGTCTTCGCCGGCGCACTGGACCTCGCCCGGGTCTACACCAGCGAGCCAGCGCTGATCGCCGCGAGCGCGCATCTACTCGCCACCGGGCTGGTCCCGAAGAGAGACGAACAACCGCTCCGGCTCGGATAGCCGGACGGCGTACCCAGATGCCGCCGGCCACGCCGCCGAGGCGGTGCTGCTCAAGGGCGGCAACCTGGTCGGGCTGTCGTACCTCCTCGCCGGCACCCAGCAGTCGGAAATCGTTCGACGGGAGAACTTGTATCGACTTACAATTTGTACCCGTGTACAGCTTGATCTGAGCGGGAGGTGACGTCGTGCGGGCCATGAGCCGGGACGAGGTGCGGGGTGCGATCGCGAACCTGGACTCGACCGCGAGCAAGGTGCGTCTGCCGGCCTGGTTCGACGAGGTGTCGTGGGACAAGCTCGACTACCTCGGGTGGCGAGATCCCCGAGCGCCCATGTGCGCCTACCTGGTCACCGACATCGACGGCACGGCGTCGGACGTGATGCTCCGCCAGAGTCCGAGCCGGGCTGAGCTCGGCGGGCGAGCGGTCATGTGCTCGCTGTGCCACTTCATGCGCCGCTTCAACGAGGTCGCCCTCTTCTCCGCGCCGCGCCGCTCCGCCGACAAGCGCCAGCGGCTGAGCACGCTCGGCATCCTCGTGTGCACCGACCTCGACTGTGTCACGAAGGTGCACAGCGCGCCCCTCCTCGGGCCGTTCGACCCACCGGTCGACGAGATAATCCAGGCGCGCAGGGAGGGGCTGCGGGTGCGTACCGTCTCGTTCCTACGCTCGGTGTCGAGCACTCCGCGAACCGTACGAGGGAGGGGATGATGGCGTACCTGGCGCGTGCAGAGCGACGCCGCTCGATCGTGGAGGCGGCGGCCACCGTGGTCGAGCGCGACGGCTTGGGTGCGGTGACGGCCAGAGTCGTGGCGGACGAGCTTGGCGGGTCGCAGGGCCAGATCCACCACCACTTCGCGTCGACCGACGAGCTCGCCGGGGAGGCCTGGCGGCACTACGCCGCGCGGCAGATCGACGAGTACGAGCGCGAGGTCGAGGGCCTCGATGCGTACGACGCGCTCGTGCTCTTCTTCGACGACCTCGTCAGTATCGACGGGGACGGGCACGCGCTCGCGCGGTGGGCCGAGGCGAACGCACACGCGCAGCAGCGTCCCCTCGTCGCGAAAAGCTACGTCGACACGCTCACACGGCTGACCGACGTCCTCGCCTCGGTCATGGCCAAGAGCTCCGAGGCCGCGCATGCGCGAACGGCCGCCTGGCGGATCCTCATGCTCGGGGTCGGGCTCGCCGGGCTCACCCGCATCACCGAGGACTCCCCCGTACCGGCCCGTGACGTCATGCTGTCGGCGATCCGAGCAGAGACGGATTGACGTCCTGCCTGCGGCGGGCAGGACGTCCGCTCGTCTGGCTCGACGACGAAACCACTGACGCCGACCGGCGATGGGTCGTCGCGCATCACCCGCAGCCGGCGCTGCTACACCACGTCGATCCATACCTGGGACTGACCGGCACTGATTTCGCGGCAGTGCGCCAATGGCTCAGACAGCAAGACGAAGGGGTTTGATCAGCTGCACGCATCTGCCGAGAGGCGCGTGTGCGGGGTGCGGTGGCCGCCCAGGATGTGCTTACCTTCTCGCATGCCGCATCCCATCATGTTTGACGAGGCAGACCCGATCCTGGGCCGGCTGCGAACGCTCGCCCTGGCCTTCCCCGACGCGGCCGAGAAGGTCTCCCATGGGCGTCCCGCCTTCTACACCACCAAAGTCTTCGCCTACTACGGGGGATCGGTGAAGGTCGACGGCGTCCATCAACAGCACGATCAGTCGGTGATCGTGCTGGTCGAGCCCGAAGAGCGCGCGGCGCTGCTGGCGGAAGACCGTTGTTTCGTACCGGCCTACCTGGGTCCCTACGGGTGGGTCGGGGTGGACCTGACCGATGACATCGGCTGGGATGAGGTCGGCGAGCTACTCGACGCCAGCTACCGACGTACGGCCGGGGCACGCAGGATCGCGCTGCTCGACTCCCAACAGCCCTGAGCACCCCGCAGATACTCGACAGCTCAGTCGACGGCACCGACGACAGTGTCAACCCGCGCCATGTTTCCCCGGTCCTGTCACCCTGATCGCCCTTGATCCGGTGCCCGCAGGTAGCCGCGATCAGGGTGGGGGACCCTGGAGTCAACGTGCCGTCGGCGCCGGCCTGCGGCGAACCCGCCACCACACCTCGACGAGAATCGGTGGCAGCGCGATCGCGGCGCCGGCGAACGCAAGTGCCCGAATGCGCCGTTGCTGGATCTCTTCACGTAGTTCCTCGTAGGTGACCTGGTGTTCGATGACGTCGCCGCGGGACCGTACGCATTCATCACCGGGACCGATCAGGACATCGTGGTTGGCCGGGTTGGCCTCGAAGCAGGCGATCCTGGTCGGCTTCAGTTCCCAGTTGACGCGGTCCCAGTCGACGTCGATCCACGACTGCGACGTGCACATGTCGCCTGAGCAGGAGGCTCGCACCGGCAGCTCCCAGCCGGAACGCAGCATGAGAGCGCCGACGAACAGGCCCAGCAGGACGGAGCTGAGGGAGACGACCGCGCGCATGGCAGGTTGGACCGTCGGCAGTCGTGCCTGGTTCCACCAGAGGCATCCAGAAAGATCCTTCCCGCGCTCGCTCCCTGTTTGGGTGATACCGGGGTAGAGGGACCGCGATCCGTCCGGCCGACCCGGGGCCTTGCCGTCGAGTAGCACGGCCGACTGCGTTCGCAATGCTGAAGATCGTGGTGCCGATGCGGCACGGTGGGTAATTGGCGAGCGGGTCGACGCGGTTACGCTGCGTGTGCGACAGTGGTTCATGCCGTTGAGCACGTATCACCTCAGAACTTCGATAGCCGTGTCCGACATACAACGGGCGGTCGCGTTCTACGAGGGCCAACTGGGCCTACAGGCGCTGCAGTCGGGCCCCAGCGCCAACATCGCCGATGGCAGCCGTGTCTATGGTTCTGGCGGCGTGGCGGCACTGAACGTGTACCAGTCGGTTACTGCTGGAAAGAGCCCGGCGACACTGGCGACATGGTACGTCGACGACATCGACCAGGTCGTTGACGAGCTCGTCTCGTCCGGCGTCGAGCTCATCCGATACGACCAGTTCGAACATGACGCCAAGGGAATCACCGCTCGGGCCGGCGGTGGACGTATCGCGTGGTTCCAGGATCCTGACGGCAACACCTTCGCCCTCGAATCCGACGTCTGACGGCCGGGCGTCCACCCTCTCCTGATCGGCTGCGTACCGCGGTGTCCGCCTTTCTGGGCCGCTACCGTGGGCAAACTCGCGTCCGCACTGAGTCCGACCTGCGAGTCTTCCTCCACTGGTGCACCGACCAGGCCCGTGATCCGCTCACCATCGCGCGGATGGACGTCGAGCGGTACGTGCGCTGGCTGCAGGACGTACGCCGCTACCAGCCCTCGACGGTCTCGCGGCGTCTGTCGGTCGTGGTCGGGTTCTATCGGGTCTGCGTCATCGACGCCATCCTGGAGCATTCGCCGACCGACTACGTCCGCCGGCCCGCGGTGCCGTCCGAGTCGCTGCTCCTTGGGCTGGGGCACCTACGGTTCGAGGCTCTGATCGCTACCGCCCGGCTGTCGGCCAACCCGAACGACTTCGCCCTGGTCGCGCTCCTGGGTCTGCTCGGGCTGCGGATCTTCGAAGCCTGCGGGTCGAACATCGCCGACCGGCACCCCAACTACATCCTCGCTGCCTACAGGGCCCTCTGAACATGATCAACCGCTCACGGTTCTGTCGAGATGTGCGCACCCGAACACGGCGGCAGCGATGCCGACGACAGCGCGTGCGACCGTGGGGCACCCGGTCGCCGGGCTCGCCCTCGTGGCACCATGTTGCGCCATGGATCATCAGGGGCAGCTTCGTCGTGCAGCGCTCACGTTGGGCATCCCGGACGACGAGGTCAGCCGGTTCATCCAGCACCTCCGTTTGTCGATCCGGTTGAGCGGAGGATCCAGCGGTGTTCCGGTCGGGCAGTTCGGTGGGTTGCCCCGGCTGCCGGCGGGCATGGACTGGCCGTCCGACGGGGTCAGTCCGTTGCCGTTCATCTTCTCGGTCGACTGTGCGGCGCTGCCAAGGATCGACGGCCTCGGCCTGCCGGCAGACGGCTCGTTGCTGTTCTTTCTCGACCACGAGCAGGCCGCTGCCATCGGGGAACGGAGGTACGGGCGAGTCGTGTATGTGCCGGCTGGTACCGATACCGAGGTGGCGGCAGGATCCACCGACTACGCGTTCGCCGGCAAGCAGTACGACGTCGGCGCCACGCTGCGCGCGGAGTTCCCCGGTTGGTTCGGGGCGGACAAGGACGACGAGGACGAGGACGACCTGTCGCCCTTCCAGCAGCAGTTGGCCCGTGACCTCGAGCGTGACCTGCCGCACCTTGACGAACTCTGTGCTCTGGCCAACGATCTCTGGCCGCCTGACAACGGGTACGCCAGCGCCTATATCGGCGGGTACGCCGACGAGGAGGTAATCAAGAGTATTGCGGAGCAGACCCTCGCGTGGCGCGAGAAGACCGGCGAGATCGTCATCCCGGTCGCGAAGTGGTATTCCCATGTGGAGAAGGAGACGCACCGGCTGGCGATTGAGTGGGTGTCGCTCGCCCGCTTTCCCATAGACAACGAGTTCTATTACCGGAGCGACGGGAGTTTCGTGATCCGTCACGACGACCTGGCCGCTGGTCGGCTGGACGAGGCGCTTTCCGTGGCCGAGTTGATCCCATAGAACACCGGCGGCGCCGGAGACGGCCACGATCTGCGTTGCCGGCGATGCCGACGCCAGATGCTGGGCATCCGATGAGCGGACGCATTGAGGTTGCGGGTGCTGATGCTCCGCCGTCCACGAACGCGCCCCGGTCGTAGCGCCTCCAGCCGGTAGGGTCGCGGGGTGACGCCGAGCGCCGGTCCCGACCGTCCGCCGGAGCAGTGGCGGTGGACGTGGGAGCATCCGATCGGCCCGCGCTGGCTGCTCCTTGGCGACGTCGGCTTCGAGGGCTCTTACGAGGACGACATCCCGCTGGCGCTGTGCGCGGAGATCCAAGGACTGTTCGTCGACCTGCCGCCCCGGCCGCGGGAGCGGTTCACGCTCGTCGGCTGCACCCCGGACGGCGCGCTTGCCGACCCGCTCGATCGGCTGCCCGCCGAGGCACTCGGCACCGAACGAGCCTGGCTGGGTGACATCTCGATAGTGGCGCCTCCGTCACCGCCAGACACGCCGCCGTCCTGGTGGGGCGAGGACCTCGGCGACGTCGTCGTGCTCGCTCACCGGCCGAACACCACGATGCCGGAAGCCGTGGACATCGATCTCGACGGGTTCGTCCACGTCTACGACCGCACGGACGCGGTGGTACGTCCCGGCGACGTCAACGAGTTCGTCCTTCTGGGCCGAGACGAGGTGCGCTACGGCACGTGTCGAGACGTCACCGGCGTGTTCCGCGAGCAATCCGCACCGCCGGTGCCGCAGGTCCGGCTGCTCGGTTGCCGACCGGAAACTCCATTGCTGACCGCGCTCGGCGCGGTCGGGCAATCGACCAAGGCCGCCCAGCGTCGCCGCCGGATCCGCGCCGAGGTGTACCAGGCGACCGCAGATGGTTCGGTCAGCCAGGTGATCGGCGCCGTGGTGTCCGGAACGGTCGATGCACGCGAGCCGTCGCGGCTCGGTGCTGGACTCGTCGACGTGACCGTCGACAGCGACCCGCGGGAACCGCTGCCGCTGGGGATCCTCGGCATCCTGGAGCACTGGTACACCCGACGGCCCGCCGAGAAGAATTTGTGGGCCGGCTACGACCGGGAGCTGCGCCACCACTGGGCCGGAGTGGCGCTCGCCCACCGGTCCGATTCGGCCGACCGGCCGGCCGGCACCACGTACGACCTCGACGGCCGGTTCGTGACCGACATCGAAGGGTTCTACTGCGCGATCGGCGAGGCGATCAACGGCCCGGGCGGATACTTCGGCTGGAACCTTGATGCGCTCGACGACTGTCTCGGCGGGAGGTTCGGCGCGCGGGCACCGTTTCGGCTGGTGTGGCACGACTCGGCCGTCGCCCGCGAGCGCCTCGTCGCCGGCTACGACCGGCGTCGGCTGGGTCCGGCGATCACCTTGGAGTACCTGCTGGACATGCTCGCGGCGCACCATGTCGAGATCGACTTACGCTGAGCCGTGAGCCGACGCCGACTACGACTACGTCAGCCGGTCGAACCCGACGAAGGACCGGAATCAGACGGTGTAGGCGGCGGGTCCACCGATCCTCCATGATCGGGTGCGCGCTCATGCCGCCGTCCGTGCGCGGCAGCCAGCCTGGAGTCGTCACACTCCATGGCGGGCGACACCCCGAGCCTGCAACACCCGGAACTGCCGATGAGCGCGCATGTGATCATGGTCCTCGGAGAACGTTGCTATCGGTCACCAGGGCCAGTCGTCCTCCAACTCGCCAGCCTCTTCCCCGGGCCAGACGGCGAATGCCTGCCCCGCCGACTCGTCGAACACCAACTGAGGGCCTGCAGACGATGCCAAGGCACATACCGCTCTCAACACCGCGGCGGGATTCGGCTTTCGAAAGGCCACTGTCTCCACTGCCGCGTCCGCCGGGACAGCCGGCAGGCTATTTGTCTCGCCGGTCGAGTACACGCTGACCTCACCGAGGTCCAGCCCTCTGGTGCTCGCGCAGGTACCCGGACTCGGGCACTCCGGTAGCCGCGAGCCTGCGCCTTCACCGACGACCTCGAACCAGTTCGTCCCGTGGCAGCCCGCCGCCCGGAAAGCGTCCAGCACCTCGGCGACCGAGGGCAGGGGCAGCGCCT
This sequence comes from Micromonospora sp. NPDC048170, assembly GCF_040652795.1. Classification (NCBI taxonomy): domain Bacteria; kingdom Bacillati; phylum Actinomycetota; class Actinomycetes; order Micromonosporales; family Micromonosporaceae; genus Micromonospora; species Micromonospora sp. NPDC048170. The sequence continues at coordinate 84,644 of NZ_JBEZMR010000003.1, read as the reverse complement.
GTGGACCCTGTGCTGGTATGCCTCGCGTAAACTCGGCCGACGCAATCCAGTCGGACATGCCGTCCCGGTAAATACCGTCCAGCGGCACCACGAAAAGCGACCAGCTCACCGCCGCAGTGTCGCATCCGTGGACCGCCTCGGCGAAGTTCAGCCGTACTCTTCCGATGAGAGTGCGTTGCTTGATCGACAGCCTCGCGATCAGAGCAGCTCGCCGGCGCATCGTTCATGATCGCCACAGCCGTAGCAGGTGTATCGCATGCAGCCGGTGCAGACCCCGAGGTTCTCCAGTCGGTACCAGTCATGACATGTGGAACAGACCTCGCGCCTGTTGAGCATGGCGTTCCAGCCGACGGACCCGCCATTGGCTTCGTGCGAGGCGGCGACGAACTCGGCCAGCTCGGCATCGTACGCGGGAGCCGTCGGGTCGCCGATCTTGTAGTTCAAGCTCCAGCAGTACACCGCGAAAAACGCCCTGCCGGTGACCAGGAAAGCACGACCGCGTCCGTCCCGGACCCAGGCATCGCGGAGATGCCGGACGCGTTCCTGGAAAGGCCGCGAGCCGTCCAACATCATGCGGTCGCCAGTCATCCTGGCATTATGCGGGCAGGGTCAAGCGGTCATCGCAACGGCGCTGGTAGCTGGGAGACCTGCACCTGGGCGCCGTCGGTGCGCCGTTGGTGATCAGGGCTCGTAGCTTTGGGGACTACTTCGGTGCCGGGTTGGCCCCAGCGGGCTCCGGTGAGGTCCATCCTCTCCTTGATCAGGTATCGGCAGGCTCCATCAATGACGTCGGTGGCGATCGGCCAGGGCGTGGTGGTAGCGCGGGTAGCGGGCCTTGTTGAGCAAGTAGGTGACGCAGTCGTGTGGATGGGCCATGCCGAGCTACTCAGCGAGCTCGGCATGGCCCGGTTCGCGCTGATCCACGACCGCATGGAGTCCACCCGCAAGGCGTACAGGTCAAAGGTGCGGCCAGGCCCGGGACTGGCCCGGATCGAAATAGTCGTGAGCCAGGCCAGGGCGGCCTGTCATTCAGTCGCATCCGTCAGCGTGGGCGATCTGGTCGTCGTTTCAGGATGTGCCGAACCAGCCGGAGAGCGCTTCGCGCAGCGCGGGCGCGGCGGTGTCGGCGGGTTCATCGAGGGTCGCGGCCCAGGCGATGTGGCCGCCCGGCCGGATCAGGAGCGCGTCGGCCGGTCGATCGTCGGTCTCGGCAGTGTGGAGGTCGACGCGAGGCGCGACCCGCACGCCGTCAACAACACACGCACTTCGCTACTCCCCATTTCCGTGGATTCTGCGTACCCGAACTCCACCGCGCCATCGGCATCCGGCGGACCGAGGAACCCGATACCGCCAATGACCGGCCCGGTCCGCCTGTCGACGATCTGCAGTACGCAGAGAAGCCGAGCCGGCCCGATCATCACGCCGTTGCTTCTCCGGCCAGGCCGTTGTCGGCAAGCCATTGCGGGTCCGGCGCCACCCCCTGCAGCACCTCGATCAGCAGCCCGTCGGGGCCTGCCACCTGGAACCGACGCTGACCCCACGGCTCGGTTACCAGCGACATGACCACTTCCAGACCCGCCGCACGGAGCCGTTCGAACTCGGCGTCCACGTCGGCGACCAGGAACGCCAGCAGCGTGCCAACCACTGCTTTGCCTCGGGTCGCCTGCGGCCACGACTCGTGATCCCGCTGCACGAAGTCCAGGCTCACGTTCGCCTGATCTGGGTGTTGCGTGTTCGCATACCAACCCAAGTCGACACCGACCTTGAACCCGAAGTGCTCGGCGAACCACGCCGCGCTCGTGGCCGGGCTTTCTGCCGCGACCGCCATCCCGATCAGCTTGACCTGCATTACTGCCTCTCTCCCAGGGACGACTCGTCCCTACCTGTCGATGTGGCGCAATCCTGGGCGTGCGGGTGGCGACATGCCACCACACCCTCCATCGGCACGCATCGTGCCGATCGACGTCCAATGTTGCATGCAGCCCGCGACACTGTCAACGGCACGCTGTGTGCCGATAGGATCGGCAACATGACCGACACGCCTGCCACGCCACGGCGCCGAGGCGCTGCGCGCACTGAAGAACTGCTACGTGTAACCCTCGATCTGGCCACGGAGGTCGGTTACGCGGGCCTGAGCATTGAGGCGGTAGCCAGACGGGCCGGGGTCGGAAAGCACACGATCTACCGACGCTGGCCGTCCATCGCGGCGCTGCTGCTCGACGCGCTCAGCCTTGTGTGGACCAGCGATCTGGACTACCACAACGCCGGGGACGTCCGCGCGGATTTGCGCGAACAGTTCCTACGCTCAAGCCTAGCCCTATCCAGCCCGCCGATCGGCCCCGTCTATCGCGGAGTCATCGCCGAGGCGCAGGCCGATTCCACGCTGCGGGCGACCCTGCACGAACGATTCCTGGTCACCGTCGAGCAGAGCACCCTCGACCGGATCACCCGCGCTCAGCGCACCGGTGAGCTCACCGCAGAAGCGAACCTGGAATTCGCCGCCGAGGTGCTGTGCGGCACTCTCTACTACCGCTGGCTGCTGTCAACCCGCCCTATCGACGAGAACGCGGTCGACGGACTGCTGGACATGTTCATGGCCGCGTACGGCACATCAACGAGTACTCAAGCGCAAACCTTGCACGCCGCTTCTCGTGAAACACTGCAGGTGAGATGCGGAAACAGTACCCGCCCCGCCAACTAGGCTAAAGGACGTCCCTGTCGTGGAGCGCAGCCGGCCGACGGGTGGCGATGCGCGACCGTGTCGTTGACAATGCGCAGGTCCATCCGACGGCTTGCCGGCAGCCATCGGATGTCGTCGCCGCTAGTCACCGGGCCGGGTCTCGGGCGGCGAAGGCGCGAGTGCCGCGCTGAAGCGGGCCGCGACCGTGGCTACGGCGGCATGTAGTTCGGGGCCTTCTTCCACAGAGAAGTCGAAGGGGACGGCGGCCAGCCACTCCTGGGCGTACATCGCCGGGTTTCGGGTGCTGCCGACCAGCACGCACCGGTCGCCGTCCGGCTCGAGGCGGCCCATCGGTGGCCGGATCCACGGTGCCACCTTCTCCCACGGCGCGTGGAACAGCACGCGGGTGCGGTACTTCCAGCCTGCGCCGAGACTTTCCTCGAGTGCGGCAACCGGATCCAGGCCGTCGGGCGGTGTGAAGCCGTGTGGCATCTGCCGCACGGCTCGAAGACGGTCGATACGGTACGTGCGGATCGCGTCCGCGCGGTACGAGTGGCACAGCAGGTACCAGCGCCCGTACCGCACCACGACCGCCCACGGGTCGACCTCGGCGTCCCACTCCTCGCCGCTCTCGCCTCGATAGGTGACCAGGACACGGCGCCGGTCGGCGACGGCGGCGACGAGGGCGCTTGTGGTGGTGGGGTCAGGGCGGGCCGAACGTCGGTCAGGGGTGGCCGAGGCGTACGCCCGCAGCGCCGCCGCCTGCCGTCCGATGCTGTCGGGGAGAGCCCGGATGACCTTGCTGAGTGCCGAGCCGATCAGGTCGTCGGCGTCGATCGCGGCCGGCTGCCCGTCGAGTACGGCCATGACCAGGCCGAGCGCCTGCTCCTGGGTGAAGACGACCGGCGGTAGCCGGGTGCCGCGGCCCAGCCGGTAGCCGCCGTACGGCCCGCGGACCGATTCGACCGTGATGCCGGCCTCGCGAAGGATCCCGACGTAGCGTCGCGCGGCCCGCTCTGTCACGCCCAGGAGGGAGGCGAGCTGGTCGGCAGTGACGCCGGGACGTGCCTGCAGGATCTCGAGCGCGCGCAGGGCCCTGGCGGTGGGACTCGGACCGGTTCGCACAGCGCAGAGCGTAACGGAAGTGGAACGTCCGGAATCGCCTCTAGGTTGATGCCATGACTACAGAACAGATCGTGCTCGTGGGTGGCCTGTGGCTCGAGGGGTCGGTGTGGACCAGGGTCGCGTGCGAGCTGGAAAGGCAGGGCCGCGTTGCGGTGCCGGTGGCCCTGCCCGGGCAGGGCGACGGGAACATGGCGGCGACGCTGACCGACCAACTGACCGCGGTGCTCGCCGCCGTGGACGCGGGTCCCGGCAGGTCGGTGGTGGTGGGGCACTCGGCAGCCTGCACCCTGGCCTGGATGGCGGCCGATGCGCGGCCCGGGCGCGTGGCCAAGGTCGTGCTGATCGGCGGGTTCCCCTCGGGCGACGGGCAGCCGTACGCCGACTTCTTCGAGATCAGCGACGGTGTCATGCCGTTCCCCGGCTGGCGACCGTTCGACGGGGCGGACGCGGCCGACCTGGACGAGCAGGCCCGGCAGGCCTTCGCGGCGGCGGCGATCCCGGTTCCCGAGGGCGTGGCCAGGGGCGTCGTACGGCTGACAGACGAGCGGCGATTCGACGTCCCGGTCGTGATGGTGTGCCCGGAGTTCACGCCTGCCGAGGCGCAGGAGTGGATCGCTGCGGGAGACGTACCCGAGCTGGGCCGGGCCAAGCACATCGACCTGGTCGACATCGACTCCGGACACTGGCCGATGCTGACACGGCCGACAGAGCTGGCGCGGATCCTCGCCGCGGTCTAGCGGGGCCCGGGACAGCACGTGCGGCGTCGTGGCCTGCTGCCGGCTCTTCCGAGCAGGCTCATGCGTTGTCGAGCACGAACGCCCGCATGAGTTCGGCGCACTCCGCCGCGTGCGTCTCCAACAGGAAGTGGCCGCCGTCGTAGATGTGCGCGTCCATGCGTTCGAGGACGCGGTGGTAGGCGAGGACCTCGTCGACGTCGAAGTACGCGTCGTGCCGTCCCCACAGCACGAGCGCTGGCGGCTGGTGAGCGCGGTGGTATTCGGCGAGCTCACCGAAGCGGGCGACGTGGTTGGCGTAGTCGGTGAACAGCGCGAACTGTGCAGCGATGTTGCCGGGTCGGCTCATGCGCTCCCAGTCGAGGTGCCACGACTCGGGAGCGTGCAGGGTGCGTAGGTGTTCGGGCAGCCCGGCCAGGTACTGGTCACGGGTACCGGCGAAGTTCAACCAGTCTGGCAGTTCGGCGCGCTTCTCGTCGGTCGGGTCGGCCCAGTAGGCCCTGGCACTGTCCCACTGCTCGCCGAGGCCGTCCTCGTGCGCGTTGCCACTCTGGACGATGAGGCCGCGGATGCGAGTCGGGGCGCGGGTGGCGAGGTGATATCCCACTGGCGCCCCGAAGTCGTGCAGATAGACGAAGAAGCGCTCGACGTCGAGCTGGTCGAGGAGGTTCCCGATCGTCCGCGAGAGGTTTTCGAACGTGTAGCCGTAGGTGTCGACGGTCGGCGACGAAGACATCCCGAAGCCGGGCAGATCGGGCGCGATCACGTGCGCGACGTCGGCGAGTGTGGGCATGACCTCGCGGAACGTGTGCGACGAGCTGGGAAAGCCGTGCAGCAGCAGTACCGCCGGCTGGCCGGGGCGCCCGGCCTCGCGGAAGAACACTTCCAGCCCGTCGACGTCGGTCCGTCGATGGCGGACCTTCTGGATGGCCTGCATCATGCCCTCCTCCTGGCTTCCCTGGCGAGTGTCAGCCGCTGGTACCGGCTCCGGGATCGATGAGTGCGGTGTCGGTGATCACCGTCGCGATCCGGCGATTGCGGTGAGGATCAGATGTACGCGGGTCCCCGGCGGGAGCGCCGCCGCGTACCTCTTTCACCAGCCCATCGTGCCGGATCCGAACCGACGTCGTCCGCTGACCTCGACATCCGTATCCGGAGCTGCCGCTAGCCCGTGTTTCAGATGTCAGAGTCGGCATGAGCAGCGTGCTTCGCGCCTGCGGCCAGGAGTAGGCCGGCCGCCTGTGAATGATCGCCGCGTAGCGCCCAATCCAGTGGTGAGGAGCCGGTTCCTTGGTCTTCGCGCAGGTTCGGGTCTGCGCCGTGGACGAGGAGTAGGTGTACGACGGTGTTGTGTCCCCAGGCCACGGCAGCGCAGAGCGGCGTTCCCTCCATGTCCCCTCCGCTTTCGGAGTCGGGTACCGCGCCGGCTGCCAGAAGTATCCGCACGAGTTCAGCCGAGCCGTTGACGGATGCCTGATACAGCGGAGTGGTGCGGTCACGGTCGGGAAGGTTGGGGTCCGCACCGGCGCGAAGGAGAAAGCTCACGGCTGCGGCGTCTTCGCGTCGCACTGCCTCCATCAGTCGCTTCGTGCGCTTCTTCCTCTGCCGCAGGTTCACGATGCCCAGCGTAGGTAGGGCGCCCAGGCACCGCAATCAACGACCGAACACCGCACCACCATCGCTCGCACCCCCACAGCCGCTCGGACGGACTCCAGCAGGCCTTCCTCATTTGCCGCGATCCGATCGCTACGGGGCGTGACGGCTTATCGTCGGCGGCTCGGCCAATGCCTCTGATCGCCCGTCACAATTGCGGACGCACGGCTGAGGGCGAGCGATGGCCCGATCGCAAAGGGCCGCCAGGCTCAGTCGAGCAACCAGCCGTGTAGCTGCGTGCCGTACGGAGTCAGGGCGAGCACCGCCAGGGCGGACCACACTCCCGTGCTGACAACGAGCCAGCCGAACGCCTTCCGGTCGCCGACCCACCAGGTTCGGATAAGGGCTGCCACCCCGAGGACCAAGGTCACGAAAGCGAGCGGGTAGACGAACATCGCCAGCACCCGACCGAGCTCGAACACCCAGAGCAGCGGGTTCCACGCCGAGTCCGGGCCGACCGGCGGAAGTGAATCCTTCGGGTCGCCCAACCGATCCACCCTCGGGTCCAGCACAGCCGGGAGATCCCTGACGTGCAGTGCGGCTACGAGCAGCACACCGAAGCTGCCGATCAAATACATCGTCAGCAACAGCAACTGCGCCGACACCACTACACGACCGCCGAACGAGGCGGCCGCGACCCGATCCTGTCGACTCATCGGCGCAACGTACACGCTCGACATCGACCTCGAAAGCCCACGCCCGGCAGACTCAGTGCACCCGTGAGAGCACGCCCGGCATCGGCGGTCATCCGCTTCTGCCGCCGAGCGAACGCGCTGGCTAGGCGTCCTCCTCGTCAAACGGCTCGTCACTCCACCGCCACCACGCCTCGTTGCCATCGATGTGAAGAAGGAACTCTGGAACCTCCTGGCCCTCCGGGTACCGAAGCGTCACCGCGTTTCGGACTGCCTCGTACGCGCGCTCCCAGGACTCGACATCCTCATCGATACCATCGAGCAGCCGCAGTTCCTCGGCGAAGAGCGGCCGGACCTCAGCGAGCCCCTCCCTCGGGTTGACACGAGCGTTCAGCCACGGAAAGTCGCCGCCGGTCACCACGAGATCAGCAAGTACCCCGCCGTCGTCGCGCCGGTGCAGCGTCCAAGCGCCGCCGTGATGATCGCTCACGATGACGACATTACGTAGCGACTGCAGGGGATTCCCTGCCGACCCGTACCCGGCTTCGGCTTCGCCACTGGTCGCACCTCGGCCATGGTCAGATGCACGCTTCTGCCGCGTACGGCGCTGCGCGGAGCGTGATGCCCTCGGATGCTGCAGTGCTCACCCGGCGTTCGCCAGGTTCTCGGAACGGCGGGATAAGACAGGGCCGTGAAGGTCTGCTGGAGTGCCTCGCTCATCCACCACGTCGTACGAAGCCTGCCACCGAGGCCGGCAGTTCGTCCTGCGGCATGCCCTCGTAGCCAGGACGGGCGAAATCAAACAAGAGCACGACGCGGTCGCTGGAGCCGTAGTTCCACGCCTCATGCGTGACGGTGTCGTCGAAGACGAAGGTCTTACCTTCGCGCCACTGCCGGGTCTCGTCGCCCACTCGCAGTGCGCAGTCCTCCGGCACGACCAGCCCGAGATGCGCACGGTAAACGGTCGTAACCCACCCCTGATGTGGCTTGATATGGGTGCCAGGAGCCATCCGAGAAAACCCAGCGGTCGTCAGGTGAGGAACCTTCGTCAACGCGGAGGCAGTGTTCGGGCAAGCTTCGAGCGCCTCCTCAATCCGTTCCTCGAAGGCGACAAGCCCGTACACGCTCCAGCCCTGGCCGTACATCTCGCGTTGCACCCACGGCTGATAGGTCTCCCGCGGCAGAGCAAGGCACTCATCCCGGATGGCCTCCCACCGTGCCCGAAGATTGGCCAGGAAGGGAAACTGCCGCTGATCCACGAACATGAGAGACCATGATGCACCAACGACGGATAATGCGGGCTACGGCGCCGCCTCGTGACGATCGTGGCCCTCGTACGCACCTCCAGCGGTAGAGCACGCACGCTCATGCCGCCGACCGCGCGTCACCGATCGCAGCCGCCGTCCAAAGGGGCGGCGCGCGGTCGTAGCCGATGTCAGTGCATGGACGGCGGGAGCGGAGACGGAGCGACATACCACCACGTCGGTGACTGGCCCCACCGTTACATATGGTCAGTGTTCCCGCCGGCGGATTTTGATGTTGTCGAGGTCGGTCAACACCGAGTCGAGGTTGCGGTAATCGGCACCGAGTCCCCGAACGGCGGCTGCGGCGAGCGCTTCCGCCCTGCCGATCACGACTGCTTCCTTGTCCTCCTCGGCGGCCGGGATCATGCAGCGGAAGGTGAACGCGAGGAGGGATCGCTCGTAGGTCACGGTGCCTTCCTCGGTGAACTTTGCCCGGAACACGACGTGTTCGTCAGCCTTGGCGAGCAGGTTGGCCCGCTGCTCGTCATCGAGTGGCGCGAACTTGCCGCGCACGATGACCTGATATGCCTTGCCGGCCATAAGTGGGGACCTCCGGATCTGGCTGAGTGTCGCGACATCGGCGGTCGGCGGGCTGACACGGCAGGCAGGACGGCGGGCAAATCATCGTTGCCATGCCGCTGGCCGATCAGAACGCCGCCGACGACCCTATCGGGAGAGTTCAGGAACGGCAGGGCATTTCGCAGAGGGTCGGCCGACGTGCTCTGCCAACGGCAGACCACGTCCTGCATCACCGCTTTCACCAGCCCATCGTGCCGGACCCGAACCGATGCCGGCCGCTGACCTCGACATCCGCATCCGGATCTGCCACCGGCCGGAGCGTCACGGTGCGTCACCGGCGGTCGGTAAGTGAACACCTGCTCCGGCCGACGATGGGATACCGGAGGCGTTACGCCCAGGGTGGAGTGAATCGGCCCACGTAGTCGCGAGCACGGGAGAGCGGGTCCTGCCAATACTGGTTCGGCATGCGGGAGTGGTGCGTCTCGCAGAACTCAGCAAGGCTATCCACGATCTTGACGCGCTCCAGCGGGCGGCCTTCGAAGTCAGTATTCACCGCCAGCAATTGCGACTCCGAATTCCAGCCCGAGTGATCGAACGCCCAGCCATCCCAGACCGCGTAGGCATGGAAGACCTGCCAGTCGCCTGCCGCCCGCACTCCTGCTATCTCGATCGGCCGGTCCAGGTAGGAATCCCGACAGACCCAGGCCAGGATGTGACACGCTCCGGCAGCGAAGAATGCCTGGTCCGTCCGTTCCCAGGCGATGCGCTGATCTGATCGCTCGATCGCCGTCCGACGAAATGCTCCCGCTGCTTCGGCCGCCACAGCCCGGATGTTAGCGGACTGCCCGCCCCGTCGCGCATGCCGCTGATCGCGCGGTCATGCCGAATCGGGTGCGGTCAGTGTGTTTGGGACGCCCAGGCCGGCTGCCGGGGCTCGTCGTTGTGCACGATGATGTCGACGTGATCGGTCGGGCGGACCGTAGCGAAGTAGAGCTGTTGGGAGGGGATGTAACGCTCGCGCCAGCGCCGTTCGACCTCGGCCCGAGATGACACCCGGCGCTCTCGGATCACGGCACGATCAACGGTCTTCTCGAGCGCGGTCGACACGAAGATGCGCAGGTCCCACCGGTCAATCAGTTCCGGGCGCATGAGGAAGACGCCGTCGAAGACCAGCACGGCGTCGGCGGGGGCAGTCGTGACCGGCGGGGACAGCACGGTGTCCGCCGTGTGGTCGTAGACCGCGTGTTGGAAGCGTCGATCTCCGCCCGGGCCGAGCGGATCGAGCAGCACCCGGTTCAGGGCGTCGTGGTCGTGGGTGTCGAAGTAGCAGCCTTCGGCCGAGTATTCGCCGCGCGGGTAGCGCTGTGCACTGGGGAAGAGGAAATCGTCGATTGTCGCGCGGATGACGTCGTGGCCCTGTGTGCGCAGGACGGCGGCCAGCTCGTCGGCGAGCGTCGTCTTGCCTGCGGCGGGCGGTCCGTCGATGGCAACCCGCGTCGGGTGGGTGACTGTGACGGACCCGACTGCCTCAGCCAGGCGGCCTAGCATCTCGTCGCGGGTGCCTTGGTCCACGTCCTGCCCCTCCTACCCGCTCGGCCGACACCTGCGGGAACCCCGATGACCGTTTCCTGGGCCCGCCTTCGTTCTGAAAATCTGGGCCGAACCGCGCTCAGTTGATCCTCAGCCATGACCGAACAATTATCAGCCGTCTCGCGTCACGGGAGATCGCCCTCCAGCCCCAGGGCGAGGCACGATCCTCCTCTGCCGCAGACGACGTGGGGCGTCCGGCGACGCGACCGTCACCGTGAGAGCGAAGTGTCGCTCAGGAGCATCTTGAAGGCGGGCCCCGGCCGTGAAGGCCGCCAGCCGGCGATCAGCGCCTGATGGATGCCTACGGTCACCGTCCCGGGCAACACTGGCCGGCTCGGCAATCCGAGCCAGTTGCCGGGATGGGCGCAGGGCAGCGATACGACCAACAGCGCCCCTGGCTGCTCCGCCTGCTCGACAACGAAGCTCAGCGGTGACCAGCCATTGCCTTGGCAGTAGGTCGGTCTGCGCCGAACTGCCCAGCGGAAGGTGATGCCTTCCACGGTGATCCGCCGGGAACCCTTGGTAGCAAGCGTCATCCGTGCCCTCTCGCTCTCGACCACCACGCAGACGAGCACCGTGATCCCGGCGTCGCCGCCCCCGATCATGGTCCGCTTCGTGCGCGGTCTCCAGCCCTTTTCATCCTGCCCAGTGGCCAATCGGCTGGGCGTGTGCCGGTCACGCGTTCGTGGGCGGCGAGGAGTTCGCCCGCGCAGGAGCAGTCCGGTGCCGATCGAGCGCTCCGAGTGGTTCAGCGGGGGTGTGTGGGTGCGGTTGTCGGTGGGGTCGGGCGGGGGCCTCTGGTCAGGGGCCAGAGTTTCGGTCCGTTGGGTAGGTTCAGTGGCAGGGCGGCGCGGTATCCCTGCGTGCGGAGCAGGTCCCGAGCCGCCTCGGTGGTGACGACGGTGTAGGTCGGCCATCCGGTGCTGTCGACGGCTTGGTGGTGTCGGCGCAGGAGTTCGCTGGCGAGGCCGTGTCGTTGGTAGGCGGGGTGTACGGCGAGCCAGGACAGCCAGTGGTGTGGCGCCCATGACCGGTAGCTGTCGATGGCCGAGTTCAGCACCGACAGGCGGCGGGCTGCGGTGCCGGCGAAGGTCGTCAGGTGGTGCTCCCCCAGCGGCCAGCGCTCGGCGTGCGGGTCGTGGCGTCGCCATACCGCGACCGCGGAGAGGTTCAGGGTCACGTCGACGGTGCCGGTCTCGATGGCGTGGTCGACGTCGACGGCGAGTAGGCGGTGCAGGACGGTGACCCGCTCGGTGGGGTCGGGCACCAGCCATCGGGCGACGGGGTCACCGTCGAGTGCGCCGGCCAGCAGCACGGTGATCGCGGCGACGTCCTCAGGCCTTGCCCGACGGACGGACGTGCCCAGGGCGGGTGTGCTCACAGTGGACGCCTGAACGGTAGGAGGTCGGAGGGGAATGGTGCGGGGGTGCCGTCGGTCGGTTGGCCGCGCCACATCCGCCAGATCAGCGGCCCGTCGGTGGGCAGGTGGATCGGTGAGCCCTGGCGGTAGCCGAGGCGCTGGTACAGGTCGCGGTTGCGGCTGTTGCTGGCCTCCAGATACGCCGCCCGACCGGCCTCATCCAGCGTCTGGTGGGCGTGGGTGAGCAGTGCCGTTCCGACGCCTCGACCCTGGCGGTGGGGGTCGACGGCCGCGTAGGCGAGGTAGTCGTGCGGCGGGTGTGGGTGGTGTGTTTCGAAGATGGCGTCGAGCAGCAGGAACTTCGGCGCATACCTGCCGGTGGCCTTCTCGACCTCGTAGTAGTGGTCGGTTGACGCCAGCAGTGGAACCTCGTCGCGGGTGTACCAGATCGCCACCGCCGACAGGTCGCTGGTGGTGTCGACGCGGCCGTGCTGGAGCCCGTGGTGCAGGACGAGCGTGAAGTATCGGAAGTACACCGTGCGGCGCTCGTGTGGGTCGGGGACGAGCCAGTCGGCGACGGGCCCGTCGAGGAACGCCTCGGCCAGCACGGTGATGAGCGGGCCGGCGTCGTCGGCGGTGGCCCGGCGGACAGTCAGGGCACTGTTCGATCGCATGGTCACTCCTGGTCAGACCGGCTGGCGGGTGTGGTCGGGGGTGCGTAGCGGGGCGGTGGTGCTGTCCGCGCCGAGGCCGATCGCGGCGAACACGTCGGGACGGGTGGCGCGCAGGATCACCGCCCACACCGTGCCGAGAACGGCGGCGATGCCGTAAGCGGCGGGCAACCACCAGCGCAGTGGCGATGTTGCGGGGACTCCGAGGAGGGTGTCGAACTCCTGAACGGTGACCACGAGGATCGCGAACAACGCACCCGTGGCCGCCAGCGGCGCGATGACGGTACGCCACGGGCCGTCACCGTGCGGGGTACGGGCGAAGAACCCGACCACCGCAGCCGACGTGACCGTCATCAGGATCAGTACGCCGAGCCCGCCGGTGACGGTGACCCAGAAGAACAGATGCACGATCGGATCAGCGCCAGCCACCGCATAACCCACGAGGACGGCTACCGCGATGACGCTCTGCACGAGCGATCCGGCCTTCGGGGCACCGGTACGGCGGCTCGTGCGACCCAACCAGCCGGGCAGGACCCGCTCCCGGCCGAGCGCGAACAGGTAGCGGGCGACCGTGTGGTGAAACGCGAGCAGGGCGGCGAAGAGACTGGTGATGAACAGAACCCGCCCGACGGTCACCACGCTGGCGCCCAGGTGCGGGGACACCAGGTTGAAGATGAGGTCGGTACCGTCCGTGCGGGCGGCGTCCACGATGTTGTCGGGGCCGGTGGCGACGGACATCGCCCACGCCGACAACCCGTACAACAGGCCGATGATCGCCACGGCGATGTAGGTGGCTCGCGGCACGGTGCGGCGTGGATCCTTCGTCTCCTCACTGAACACGACGGTGCCTTCGAAACCGACGAACCCGGTGATCGCGGTGACCAACGCCGCCCCGATGCCGGCGGCGAAGATGTGCGACGGTGCGAGCGTGTCGAAACTGACCCCGCCGGCGGCCGGGTTGCTGACCATGACGACGTCGAAGACGACCGCGACCGCGCACTCGGCGACCAGCACCACCGCCAGCACCTTGCCGTTGAGATCGATACGCAGCAGCCCGAGAACCGTCACCGCAGCCCACGCGGCCAGGGCACACAACCACCACGTGGTGTTCCAGCCGTAGCGGTCCTCAAGGAACTGGGCCAGGACCGCGCCGAAGCCGCCGTAGAGACCGACCTGCATCGCGTTGTACGCCAACAACGCCACGAACGCCGTGCCGACACCCGCCGGCTTGCCGAGGCCGTGCGCGACGTAGGTGTAGAACGCACCGGCGTTGACGATGCGCCGCGACATCGCCACATAGCCGACAGCGAACAGGGCCAGGATCGCGGCGACGACGAGATAGGACACGGGGATGCCGACGACGCCGGTGACGGCGTACCCGGTGGTGGCACCCCCGGCGACGACGGTGAGTGGCGCTGCCGCCGCGATCACGAAGAACACCACGGACGGGATCCCCAGCCGGCCGCGTGCCAGCACAGCCGAGACGGTGTCGGGTTTCGAACTACGCATCAGGTTCTCTCTCGCAGAGGGGGAAACGGGGGGTGGACCACACGTCAGGTGCGGTGGCTCAGGACACTGCCGCCGATGGCGCTGCCGAGTTCGGCGAGCAGGTCACGTACCGGTGGCGGGGCCTGCGCGACCACCTGACGCAGGTGGGTACGCACGGCCAACGACGCGCCGTCGAGCAGCGCTGTGTCCAACTGGGTGTGCAGGACCAGGCCCGCGAGCACCACGTCGAAGGCGTTGAGACGGCGGGTGAAACGCAGGTCGACCGACAGCCGCGCCCACGACGACGCGGCAACGTTCATGTCGGTCGGCACGTGGATGGTGCGTTGACGCCACAGCCGGCCGACCTGCTGCGGCGCAAGCAGCCCGACCTGCCACATGCGGTCGGTCACCTGCTCGCCGACGGTGGCCGCCAGGAACGCCAGCCACGTGCGGGTGTCGGTGTGCTGCGGCTGCGCGGTCAGCCGGTCGAGGACGAGGTGTTGCAGCCAGTCCTGCGGCGGCCAGGCGTTGCGCACCTCGATCCGCCCACCGTTGAACGTGATCCGCCCTTCGGCGTACAGCTCGGCGAGCAACGCGGCGGCCAGGCCGTGGTTCAGCGCGGACCCGAACAGGCGCGGCCGGCCGGTCTGGTCGTCGTGCGCCATGAACCAGAACTCGTTGGCGATCAGCGCGGGTCGGGCGGGCACGCTGCCCACCACCCGCCCGGGACGCTGCGGCCCGGCGGGCCGAACGTCGACGGACCAGGCAGCGTCATCGGCTGCGCCGGGGGGTGTGTGCACGGCGGCGGGCCTTCCTGGGTCAGTTGTTCTCGGGGCGGGCGGGGGTTGCCGTCGGGTTGCGGCGGGCGTGTTGGATGAGCTCCTGCCGGGCCCAGGCGTTCTGCTCGCAACTGCCGTCCGGCTTGCAGTGGAAACAGGTGCCGCCGTCGGCGTGCTGCCGGGCCGTCATCCGCGCGGATTCGAGCCTCACCGCAAGGCCGCAGCCCGTGTCGTTACGGCTCATGCCGGACACTCCCGTAACGACGCAGCACGGCCAACCGCACGCGCAGCTCCACACACGGCACGTGCTCATCGACGTGCGGGTAGGCGCAGCCGGGGCGATGACCGGCCACCCACGCCCACTCGTCGCTGTCGTCGTCGTGCAGGCCGGTGACGACGACCTCGACCCGGCTGCCGGGCACCAGGCCACGGCCCTCGGACCAGTCGTCGCCGTCAAGCGTCAGCAGGACGCCCGGCCCGACCTCCGGAACCGGCGCGGTCGCGCTCACGTCGACCGCCCCTTCGGGCGGCCCGGAAACAACCGCCGCCAGGAAGCCGGCTTCGTCGGGGTCGCGACCCGATCGGCCGCCGCCCAGAAGTCACGGTTCCGCCGGGCAAGGTCATCGACCCCCTGACCAGCCGTACGACCCGGCCCGGCGACATTGCAGCCACCACGCTCGCCGTACAGCGTGGCCGCGCCCTCGCAGTCGAGGCCGAAAGGGCTGTAAGGCTCGCCGTCGCGGACGGAAACGAACCACTTGCGCCGCATCGGCGCCACCTCCTCAAACGGGGGTACGCGGCCGGGCCCTCCCCGACACCGACCACGCACCCGGCCGACGGGTGCAGGGGCCGCCCCGAACGGGGAACCGGACGGACCCCTGCACCCAGCTCATGTGCGGGACTGCTCCCGCAGGTATCGGGTCACTCGGGCAGCCGATTCCTCGGCGGTCTCGACGAGAGTCCGCAACGGCGAGTTCGCCGGGCGACGCCGCTCACTCGGTCTGCCGGCCTGGTTCAGTCCGGCGGGGAGAATGCGCATTTGCCCAGAAGCCCGGCTGACGCGTTCCGTCTCCCGGGTTATGTCGGCTCGACTGACCATCTCTGACTCCTTGGTGATCGTCGCCGTGGTGATAGCCGTATCGCGCTAGATCCTCTTGCGATCTTCATCGCGTCCTTCCAAGATGACCCGCGTTCGTTGGGCAGAGAATCTGTCGATCAGAGATTGCCGCACCAGGAAGCGAGGCCTGCCTTAGAAGGGTCACTCGCGCCAACCACCCTGGTCAATGCCAGGAATGCGGACAGAGGGAGGTGTCCGCATCTGAAGGCGCCGTCGCCCTGAGACGTGTGTCTCCCTTGACGGGACGGGGTCGGGACTTGACCGGAGAAGGAGCGGAAGTTCCGTGGCGTACAGTCGACCTTGTGCGTGGATCGTTCGCGCTGGCTCACGACACGGGCCCGTGGCCCAGCGGATGGTTGCCGGAGGCGGTAGACGAAGACCATCGTCGCCCGCGTAGCGCAGGCAGGTCCAGGAGGATTCTGTGAAGAGAGCGGCCGGCATCGCCGCTATTTCGGCAGCGGACGCTGTTCGGGCGTCTGTCGGTTATGACCAACTTCGCATCTACGAGGGATCGCTTTACTGGCTGGAGACCCGCCCCGATACTGGCGGAGGCACAACGCTGGTGCGGTGGCAACCAGGCGAAGGCCCAGCGGACGTCAGCCCCGGAAACTTCAACATCGTGAGCGATGTTCATGCCTACGGTGGAGGATCATTTGCCATCGCCGACGGAGCATTGTGGTGCGTTGGCAAAGGTGGCTTGTACCGACAGGCCAACGGCGACGACAAACTGGAACTGATCAGTTCATCGGCCGTTGGAGACCTGTTCGTCGGTACCGGTGAACTGCTAGCTGTACGGGAGTCGGAGCAGGGCGACGAACTTGTGGCGATGCCGCTCACGGATTCGCCGCAGATACGGACTCTTGCCCGATCGCACGGTTTCTTCGGTGCGCCGCGTCCGGGTCCAGGATTCCTGGCGTGGTCGCACTGGGATGAACGCGAGATGCCCTGGGATGCCTGCGAAGTGTGGGTGGCGTCCTACGAGCCTGGTGAGCGCATCGAGGATCCCGTACGAGTCGCCGGGGGAACAGACGAGTCGGCGGTAGAGCCACGGTGGGGACCTGACGGTGCGCTCTACTTCATGTCGGACCGTAGTGGCTGGTGGAACCTCTACCGCTGGGATGGAAACGAAGTCGAGGCGATAGCCCCTGTCGCGGGCGAGTGTGTGGCGGAGCCCTGGGAACTGGGTTACGCGTCGTACGACTTCCTCGACGATGGACGAATTCTGATGGTGGTGCAGGATGGGCCGCGGCACCGTCTGATCCTCGTCGATTCTTCGGGGAGTGATGGGATGCTAGCTGTCGACCTTCCGTACACGTCGATCAAGCCCTACGTGGCGGCACACAGTAAAACGGTCGCGCTGATTGCAGCATCATCGACAGCGGCACCACAGGTCGCTCTGGTACACCTGGCAACGGACAAGCCCCAGGTGGAGGTGCTGGCCCGGTCGGAACACCCCGGCCTTGCCAAGACGGCGGTGTCGACGCCGATGGAGCTGGGTGTTCGGGTCGCAGATGGCCGCGAAGTGGTGGCCCTGGTGTATCCACCGACAGGTTCGGAACCGAATTGGCGGGCTCCTGTGATAGTCCGTGCACATCCTGGCCCAACGGCCTCCTGCCTGTTACGCCTCGACTGGCAGGCGCAGTTCTTTACCAGCCGAGGGTTCGCCGTCGTGGATGTCGACTATCTCGGCAGCACCGGGTACGGGCGCGCGTTCCGCGAATCCTTGTACGGCCGATGGGGCGTGGATGATGTCAACGACTGCAGAGCGGTGGCCGAGCACCTCCTGGCTGTAGGACGAACGACGCCGGGTCAGGTCTTCATCCGCGGTGCCAGCGCAGGCGGATACACGGCCCTTCATGCCGTAGCTCAGGACGGCCCGTTCGCTGCCGCCACGGCCATCTCAGCGATCGTGGATCCTGACCGATGGGCGAAAACAGTGCCCAGATTTCAACGCGCCCACGCCCTACGTCTGCGAAGCGGAGCGGGGCGAGTCCCCGCTGATGCCATCCGACAGGCGGTGTTGTTGATCCACGGCACCGACGACGCTGTGGCCGTCGTCGACGACGTTCGGGAACTCGCCGCGGAGTTGAAGGGCTATGGCGTACCGCAGGAGCTCCTACTGCTGGACGGCGTCGGTCACTACATTGCCACGTCTGCCCGCGCCGATACGGCATTGGAGGCTGAGCTGGCTCACTACCGCTCATCAATGGCGTCAGCGGCAGGAGGCTGAGGGGCTACACCGCCGCCAGCGGTAGTCGATGCCGCACGTACTCGCCGAATTCGCGGACCTCCGGCTCGCCACGGTAGGGATCGAGGTCGATTTGAACATCGACGATGCGCTGCAGGCAGCGGTAGGAGGCGGTTTTGGCAGCGTGGTCGACCGCCTCGCGGGCAGTGGCACACGCCTCATCGATATGACCGGCGGCAGCAAGCGACGATGCCAGCAGCGCGGTGTCGATGGCGAGTCGGCGAACGTGTGAGGGACTCAGCGCAACGAGAGCGTCGTCAAGATATCTCTGCGTCTGCGACGGCTGGCCAAGATCGTGGAAGCAGTGAGCCAGTTCGTCGGCGAGGTATGCCCAGGTGAAGTAATGAATCCATTTCGGTTCGTCTCCTGGTCGGCTACGGGCGAGTTGCTTCTCTGTAACGGCGAGGTGGGTCAGACAGTCGGCCTCATCTCCGAGACGGGCGTATGCGCGCGCCACCACGGCGTGGAGTGCCGCCCGTACGGCTGGGGTAGCCTGGGCCTCACATCCTGTCACCGCTGTAAGCGCCATCCGCAGTCCGGTTTCAGGATGGTTGCAGTGCAACGCCAAGTGGCCGACGTTGACGGCGAGCAGGTAGCCGCCGTAGCTACAGTCGTCGGCGGCCTGCGCCAGTTGCAGGGCACGCAGGTAGCGGCGCTGGGCGAGACCGTGTGCGCCCGTGTCGACCGCCTGATAGCCGCAGAGCTCGAAGAAGCCCGCCGCGAGGGTGTACAGACGCCTGCCTATTGACTCTGACACGGCTGTTTTCGCCAGCAGGCGATTGAGTTCTCCCTCGATGAATCGCTGCACCTGCGCATGAACTTTGCCGGCGCCGTGGGTGTGGTCCAACTGCCGGAACATCGTCAAGGCGGTCTCTGCGGATACAAGATCGTCCTCGGAGACTCCGCTCGCCGCGCTCAACCGACTGAGCGTGGTGAGGCCGGAAACACGGCGAGCATTCAGCCAGTCCAGTGCCGCACGGTCAAGGACGCCCGGTTGGAAAGGAACTCGTTTGACCATTTCACCGCGCTCGGCGATCCCTGACTGAGATGGTGGCAGCGCGGAGGCGATGACGGCGGCCGAGTCGCCCAGGGAGGTAGAAGCAGCCGCGCTCCGCCCAGGGCCTCGTTTCGTCTCGAGCAGCGGCAGCAGCCGCATCAGAGCCCCGCCAGTCGCGAGCGCCGTGTCGCAGGCTTGGACGAGCTGGCGGGATGGGAATCGATCAGCGGTCTCCACCCGTCGCACGAGGTCGGCGCTGAAGCAGATCATCGAGCCCAACCGTGCCTGTGAGAGGTTTGCCTGCTCCCGGAAGCGCCGCAATTCTGCGCCGAAGAAGTGGCGCTCCGAAGCTGACGGTTTGAGCGTCCGGGGAGTCTGGCCCATGGCACTGCCTTCCTCAGGGTGGTTCCACGATCGGTATCCCGCAGCGTAGTCACGGCTTACATAGGGTTACTCGCCGTTCAGCTCGTTGCAACCAACGGGACGAAGATGCTCGTGTAGCTATCGGACAGACCCCGGGTTCGTGCGTGCCTTGGCATGCGGACAAGTGCTTCGTCCGCATGCCCGGCCTCCGCTTCGTCGCCTCCGGCACGAAGGCTAAGAGGAGCGATGCAACCCGGTGGGCCTGGCCAGGGAAGTCACCGAGCTGTTGTCCCGCGAGATGGCAGCCGTCCTCAAATGCAGGACATCTAATACCCAATGGACCTGGCCAACGAGGTCCGTGAGCTTCTGCCGCACGTCAGCGAGTAGAGGGCCGTTGCGTCCAGATCACCCCCGCGTGCGCGGGGAACAGTCCAGCATGGACATCTCGCTCCGTACTACGGAGGGATCACCCCCGCGTGCGCGGGGAACAGCGGGACGAGTTCGCCCGGACCGCGTCGAATGGGGGATCACCCCCGCGTGCGCGAGGAACAGGTCTCGCCCGCCTCGAGCAGCACCGCCGCCACGGGATCACCCCCGCGTGCGCGGGGAACAGGAGGAGTACGGACACCCCGACCCCTGGGGAGAGGGATCACCCCCGCGTGCGCGGGAAACAGGTGTCGACCCCCTCCACCTGGCAGCGCCGGTAGGGATCACCCCGCGTGCGCGGGGAACAGCCATCGCGGACGAACAGGCCCATGGGCAGACCCGGATCACCCCCGCGTGCGCGGGGAACAGGTGCCCTGTACCGGTTTTGGGTGCGTCACCCCGGGATCACCCCCGCGTGCGCGGGGAACAGCAGGCGGCGAAGAGCGCGCCGGCCGGGCCGGAGGGATCACCCCCGCGTGCGCGGGGAACAGACCGACGGCCAGATGGAGGCGTTCCTCGCCACCGGATCACCCCCGCGTGCGCGGGGAACAGCGAGTTCCGGACTGCTCCAGGTCGCCCATCACGGGATCACCCCCGCGTGCGCGGGGAACAGGCCGCCACCCCCTGCGCCTTGGCCATGTCCGCCGGATCACCCCCGCGTGCGCGGGGAACAGCGGGGGTCACCGCCCACCACGAACGGGTGGCAAGGATCACCCCCGCGTGCGCGGGGAACAGCACCGGCTGAACATCCTCGCCATGAGTGATCCGGGATCACCCCCGCGTGCGCGGGGAACAGGATGCGGCAAGACGACCATCGGGGTACGGCTGCGGATCACCCCCGCGTGCGCGGGGAACAGGCGATAGGTGTGTTGCAACGCGGTCCGCATGACGGATCACCCCCGCGTGCGCGGGGAACAGGTGTTGTGCCCGTGTGCGTGCGCCCCGACCGCGGGATCACCCCCGCGTGCGCGGGGAACAGCTCGTACCGCCCGGAGTCGTCGGTGACCGTGGTGGATCACCCCCGCGTGCGCGGGGAACAGTGGCCGCGGCCGACCGGGGTTGGCTTCGGTACGGGATCACCCCCGCGTGCGCGGGGAACAGCCAGGTGCGGCGTTGCATTCGTGGTCGGGGCAGGGATCACCCCCGCGTGCGCGGGGAACAGGGCGACCGCATTTCCTTGTCCAGGTCGTCCGGGGGATCACCCCCGCGTGCGCGGGGAACAGTCCGGCGACTGGCGAGAAGTCAACGACGCCCCGGGATCACCCCCGCGTGCGCGGGGAACAGATGCCGGCCACGTCGAGCGTAGGCGGCTTGCGCGGATCACCCCCGCGTGCGCGGGGAACAGTTCATCGACGACCCGGCCAACCAGCGCGCCTTGGGATCACCCCCGCGTGCGCGGGGAACAGGACGACGTCGGCCCCGTGCGCGGCGAACCACAGGGATCACCCCCGCGTGCGCGGGGAACAGCCGTGCTCGGTGGACAGGTCGACGCCGGCCCGGGGATCACCCCCGCGTGCGCGGGGAACAGCAAGTGCCAGGGTCACCGAGCTTTTCCGCAAGCGGATCACCCCCGCGTGCGCGGGGAACAGACCTCCGGATCCTTCAGGATCTCCACGAACTGCGGATCACCCCCGCGTGCGCGGGGAACAGGACAAAGCCGACCCAAGCGCTTTACAGGGGTCAGGATCACCCCCGCGTGCGCGGGGAACAGAGGGTTCGTTCGCTCAGGCCGGTACGCTCACGGGGATCACCCCCGCGTGCGCGGGGAACAGCAGATCGACAACGTTAGTATCCCACGGCGTAGGGGATCACCCCCGCGTGCGCGGGGAACAGCCCGCTTCCGGAAGCTCGCGGAAGTGCGTCCAGGGATCACCCCCGCGTGCGCGGGGAACAGACCATTTCGGTCCTAAGCATGGATCAAAACAGGGATCACCCCCGCGTGCGCGGGGAACAGGTGGCGGAGTGGGAGGCGGCGGAGCCGACCCTGGGATCACCCCCGCGTGCGCGGGGAACAGTTGAGCACCATGAGCGGCATGGGCGATATCTCCGGATCACCCCCGCGTGCGCGGGGAACAGTGCCACGCGATCCTGGCACTAAGCGGCGACTCGGGATCACCCCCGCGTGCGCGGGGAACAGGCCGAACACGATGCGGTGCGCGACCAGCCGGAACGGATCACCCCCGCGTGCGCGGGGAACAGCTCCTCGGCGCCCGCGCCGGCAACGCTTGGGTGGGATCACCCCCGCGTGCGCGGGGAACAGCCCCGATGACGGATGACCCTTTCGGTCCGTCTGGGATCACCCCCGCGTGCGCGGGGAACAGTCGAAATCACCGTCCAGAGCGCTAGAACGGTTCGGATCACCCCCGCGTGCGCGGGGAACAGTGGCACGCCCGCACCAGCGAGGTCATGGTGCCGGGATCACCCCCGCGTGCGCGGGGAACAGCACTCACCAGGCCGGCGGACGTCCAGGCGGCCGGGATCACCCCCGCGTGCGCGGGGAACAGGTTGAACATGCCAATGGTTTCCGTGTAGAGGGCGGATCACCCCCGCGTGCGCGGGGAACAGCCGGGAGGTCCAGGCGTGACCACATTGACCGGAGGATCACCCCCGCGTGCGCGGGGAACAGGTGACGAACGACGTGGTCCGGGTGTTGGCTTGGGGATCACCCCCGCGTGCGCGGGGAACAGCCGGCCGCGGGCTCGGCCGCGTTCATGCGTCGGGGATCACCCCCGCGTGCGCGGGGAACAGGTGGCAGAGTGGATGGTGGCGGAGCCGACCCTGGGATCACCCCCGCGTGCGCGGGGAACAGAAACCCCCGGGCTGGTGGATCGGGTGGAGCGGAGGATCACCCCCGCGTGCGCGGGGAACAGAGCCCCGCGTTGGCTTTCAGCGACCACCACTCCGGATCACCCCCGCGTGCGCGGGGAACAGTTCTTTGCGGCGGCGGCGGTGGTGGCGGCGGACGGATCACCCCCGCGTGCGCGGGGAACAGACTTCCTGACCTGGGGCGTTAAAGATCATCAACGCCATTTTCATTCACTAGGTTATGCAAGATCCCCTCCCGCGATACCGCCTGCGGGAGACAAGGTGCCATCGTCCCCCGCCCCAACACCCCACCACACTTGTACCCGCTTCTGCCATCCCGTCCGCCGCCGACCCACACACTGTGAAGCAGGCCAGCGCGACAGGTGAAGCGCACCGGTTGGCCGCATAACCACGGCGTGAAGTGCCGTCCATACGGCTTTCGGCGCAAAGCCGCTACGTCACAGGTCACTATGGATGCGGTGACCGTGGCTCCGACATCTCCACGGAGGCCGGGACCGTGCCGTAGCAAAGCCCAAGGATCGTAGGAGGAGAGCCGCGATATCGGCTTGAAAAAACCCCGCCCCTTGCCCCTTCTAACGTATAGCGCACAGGGGGGCTTGCGGCAAGACCCGGGTCTTGCCGCAGAATCGGCGGCCGGACCAGCGCCGACGAGGAAAACGGGGGCACGACGTGGGTGTGTTGTCGATGGCAATTGCGGTACGGAGCACGGCTGCCGCGGAGGTGTCGCGATGACCGAGCGGTACGTGTGGGACCTTCAAGAGGTCGACGAAACGCAGGGCGCTGTCGTTGGCGGCAAGGCCGCGCACCTGGGCGCGCTGACGCGGATCGAAGGCATTCGCGTGCCGGCCGGGTTCTGCGTGACGACGGACGCCTTCCGGCGGATCATGGCGGAAGCGCCGTCGATCGACGATCGGCTCGATGAGCTGTCACGCCTGAACCCTGGCGACCGGGAGGCGGTCCGCACGCTCAGCGCGGAGATCCGCCGGAGCATCGAAGGGATCGCCATCCCCGGCGACCTGGCGGCGGCGATCACCCGCGCGCTCGCCCAACTCGGCGAGCAGGCCGCCTACGCCGTCCGATCCAGCGCGACGGCGGAGGACCTGCCGACGGCCTCCTTCGCGGGCCAGCAGGACACGTACCTGAACATCGTGGGGCCGGCGGCGGTCCTCCAACATGTCAGCCGGTGCTGGGCGTCGCTGTTCACCGAGCGGGCCGTGACCTACCGCCAGCGCAACGGCATCGACCACCGTACGGTCCACATGGCCGTGGTCGTACAGCAGATGGTCTTGCCGGACGTGGCCGGCATCCTGTTCACGGCCGACCCTGTCACGGGCAACCGGAAGGTCGCCACCGTGGACGCCAGCTTCGGCCTCGGCGAGGCCCTGGTTTCCGGCCTGGTGAATCCGGACGTCTTCAAGGTGCGCGACGGCGAGATCATCACCAGGGCGATCGCCGCCAAGCAGCGTGCCGTGCAGGCCCTGCCGGCCGGCGGTACGCGGGAAGTGGTGGTCGACCCGCAGCGGCAGGAGCAGCCGGCGCTGACGGACACGCAGGTCGTGCGGCTCGTGCAGCTCGGGCGGCGGATCGAAGCGCAGTTCGGCCGCCCGCAGGACATCGAATGGTGCCTGGTCGACGACGACTTCCAGATCGTGCAGAGCCGGCCGATCACCACGCTGTTCCCCATCCCGGCGGCCCACGACCGGGAGAACCACGTCTACCTCTCCGTCGGTCACCAGCAGATGATGACCGACGCCATGAAGCCACTGGGGCTCTCCGTGTGGCAGCTGACGGCCATGGCGCCGATGCAGGAGGCTGGTGGGAGGCTGTTCGTCGACTCCACCCGGCACGTGGCCACGCCCGCCGGCCGCGCCGGCTTCCTGGAGCTGGTGGGCAGGTCCGATCCGCTGACCAGGGACGCACTGGAGATCGTCCTCGACCGTGACGACTTCGTCCCCACGCTCCCGGACGCCGGTCCCAGCGGGCCGCCGGTCGGCGGCGCGCCCGCCCCGATCGAGACCGATCCGGCCATCGTCACCGAGCTGATCGAGCGCAGCCAAGCGTCCATCGCCGCCCTGCGGCGCGACATCCGGACGAAGACCGGGCCGGCGCTGTTCGACTTCCTGCTGGAAGCCTTCCAGGAGCACAAGCGGGTCCTCGCTGATCCGCTGAGCATGCAGGCGATCATGGCGGGGATGGAGGCCAACTGGTGGCTCAACGACCAGCTGTGGGAATGGCTGGGCGAGAAGAACGCCGCCGACACCCTCACGCTGTCCGCCCCCGGCAACATCACGTCGGAGATGGGGCTGGCGCTGCTCGACGTCGCGGACGTGATCCGCCCGCATCCGCAGGTGGTGGCGTTCCTGCGCGGCGTCGAGGACGACAGCTTCCTGGACGAGCTGCCGAAACTCGCGGGCGGAACCGAGGCGCGCGACGCCATCGAGGGCTACCTCGACCGGTACGGCATGCGCTGCGTCGGCGAGATCGACATCACGAGGCCGCGTTGGAGCGAGCGCCCCACCACGCTCGTGCCCGTGATCCTCGACAACGTCAGGAACTTCGAGGCGGGCGCCGCCAGACGGCGCTTCGAGCAGGGGCAGAAGAAGGCGCAGCAGAAGGCGCAGGAGGTTCTCGTACGCCTGCGGGCACTGCCGGACGGGGAGCGGAAGGCCGACGAGACCGAGCGGATGATCGACCGGGTCCGCACCTTCGTCGGCTACCGGGAGTACCCGAAGTACGGCATCGTCAGCCGCTACTTCGTCTACAAGCAGGCCCTGCTCGCAGAGGCCGAACGCCTCGTGCAGGCCGGCGTGCTCGCCGCGCAGGAGGACGCCTTCTACCTCACGTTCCAGGAACTCCACGACGTCGTGCGCGCCAAGCAGGCGGATGGCGAGCTGATCCGGCAGCGCAAGGAGGCGTTCCGGTCGTACCAGGCGCTCACGCCGCCCCGGGTGCTGACGTCGGACGGCGAGGCCATCACCGGGGCGTACCGCCGTGACGACGTGCCGACCGGCGCGCTGATCGGCCTACCGGTCTCCGCCGGGACCGTCGAAGGGCGTGCCCGCGTCATCCTGGACATGGCCCAGGCTGATCTCGAACCAGGTGACATCCTCGTCACGGCCCACACGGACCCGAGCTGGACGCCCCTCTTCGTCGCCGTCGCGGGCCTGGTGACGGAGGTCGGCGGGTTGATGACACACGGCGCGGTGATCGCCCGGGAGTACGGCCTGCCGGCTGTCGTCAGCGTGGTGGATGCGACCCGGCTGATTCCCGACGGGCAGCGGATCCGCGTGCACGGAAGCGACGGATACGTCGAGCTCCTGCCGTGACCGACCACCCACCGAGAAGGCCCGGCTCCCCTGCGCTCGGCGTCCTCGAACCGCTTCACGTCGATGTTGTCCTGTTCCGGCTGGAGGACTGATGCTGGCTCCGCTGCGCTACGGCGCGTTCCGATACCTGGCTGTCGGCCGGCTGGTCAACATGCTGGGCAACGGTGTCGCTCCCATCGCGCTGGCCTTCGCCGTGCTGGACATGACCGGTTCCGTACGCGACCTGGGCCTGGTTGTCGGCGCGCGATCGGTGATGACCGTGCTGTTCGTGCTGTTCGGCGGGGTGGTGGCCGACCGGATTCCGCGTCGGCTGGTGCTGGTCGGCTCCAACGTGCTGAGTGCGCTGACCCAGGCGGCGGTGGCCGCCCTGGTGCTCACCGGCACGGCGACGATTCCGCTGCTGCTGGCGCTGGGTGCGGCCAACGGCATCGTGAGCGCCCTGTCCCAGCCTGCCTCGGCCGCCGCGACGCCGCAGACCGTGCCGCCGGAACTGATCCAGCCGGCCAACGCGCTCATCCGGCTCGGCATCAACGCGGGCATGATCGGCGGCGCCGCGTTCGGTGGCCTCCTGGTGGCCGCCGTCGGGCCGGGGTGGGGGCTCGCCGTCGATGCGCTCACCTTCGCTGTCGCGGCTGTCGCGTTCACCGGAGTCCGGGTCGCTGCCGCGTCGGCGAAGCGCACCCGTACGAGCGTCGTCGCCGACCTCCGGGAGGGCTGGACGGAATTCACCGCGCGGACCTGGGTCTGGGCGGTGGTGCTCGGCTTCATGGTCCTCAACGCGGCCCTCGCCGGTGGCGTGAACGTGCTCGGCCCGGCCGTCGCGGACGAGACGATCGGCCGTAGCGCCTGGGGCGTGGTGTTGGCGGCGCAGACCGCCGGCATGGTCGTGGGCGGGCTGATCGCCCTGCGGATCCGGGTACGCCGGCTGCTGCTGCTCGGCGTGGCCTGCATGTTCGCCGAGTCGTTCCTGCTGTTGGGGCTGGCCCTGGCGCCCAACCTCGTCGTGCTGTTGGCGGCCGGAGTGGCGGTCGGCATCGCCGTCGAACAGTTCGCGGTGGCCTGGGACACGTCGATCGCGCAGCAGATCCCGGCCGACCGGCTGGCCCGCGTCTACTCGTACGACATGCTGGGGTCATGGGTCGCCATCCCACTCGGTCAGATCGCGGTCGGACCGGTCGCCGCGGTGATCGGCACCCGCGACACGCTGCTGGTCCTGGCGACACTGGTGGTGCTCGCCGTCCTCGGCATGCTGGCCAGCCGGGACGTCCGCCGGCTGCGGGTGGTGGCCCCCGACCAGGCTGCCGGCGCAGCGCAGACCGAGCCAGCCGACGGTGGACCAGGCGACAGCCCTGCCGCGAAGTCCACCGAACCGGCGGCCCGCGCCTGACGGGGGCCTCCACGGCGACCACTACGCCGCCCGCGCTCGTGTGGTGTCCGGCTGCGGCGCCTGTCCGCAGACGGGCGCCGCAGGGCAGGTAGCGCGATGGTGGCGGATAGCCGCCGGGCGGCCGCCTGCGATCAGTGCGCTACCGCCGGGCGGCGGCGGCCCGCTGGCGTGCCGATTCGTACAGCACGACAGTCGCGGCGGTCGCCGCGTTCAGGGAGCTGGCGGACCCGAACATGGGGATCCGGACGAGTTGGTCGCATGCCTCGCGCCACCCGGAGCTGAGGCCGGTGGTCTCGTTGCCGATCAACGTCAGGGTGGGTTGTGTGAAGTCGTACTCGGCGGCGTCCAGGATGCCGCGCTCATCTGCTCCCATGATGCTCATGCCGATGCCGTCGGCGCGGACGTCAGCGACCCAGGATAGAACGGCCTGGTGGGAGGGCACCCGGACCACGGGCAAGGCGAACAGCGAGCCGGTGCTCGCCCGGACCGCCTTCGGGTCGTACACGTCGGCGGCGTGGCCGGTGACGATGACGCCGCCGGCGCCGAAGGCGTCCGCCGATCGAACGAGGGTCCCGATATTGCCGGGGCTGGTGGGCCGATCGAACACGACGGTGAGCATGGTCGGACCGACCGGGATACGGCGCAGGTTGTCCTCCCGCAGCGCGACCACGGCCAGCAGCTCTGGAACCGTGTCTGCCTTACCTCCCAGTTCGTGCATCAGTTCACGCGAGACGGCGAACTTCTCGGCCCGGACCGTGTCCAGGGCCTCGCGTGCCCAGCCGGACAGCTGAGCGCTGGTGTCGTAGAGCAACTCCCGGATCTGCCAGCCGTGCTCGACGGCCATGGTGATCGGGCGCACGCCCTGAACGAGGAACTCGCCGCGTCGCTGCCGCTTGGTCCGATTGCCGAGGAGAGCTTTCCACTGCTGGAACCGCGCATTGCGGCCACTCACTCGCAGAACCACTGCCAACCCGCCTCCGTCGCACGTAGCCCGCCCATGCCCTGCCTGCCACACTTCACCGGCCTCTGGCTCCCCGAGGTTTCCGACAAGGCCTTCGGCCAGGCGCTCAGGAACGGACGGGGCTTGTCGCCCCGGCGCCGCGGTCGGTGCCGTCTGCGTCCGGACCGAGGGCGTCCTGTCCGAGACCCTGACGGATCGCGATCTCCACGGGTGAGTATGCGCCGTCGGCCCGCTCCAGTTCGTACGGTGCGGCTGGCATCAGCGGCGGTTGGGCCATGAAGCGAGGCCGCGTTCCGTGGTGCGGTTGCGCCGCGTGCACCAGGAACGGGTGGCACAGGAAGACGTCGCCCGGAGATCCGGTGGCGAGGGCGAGCGGCCGGTGTTCGGACGCCGCCACCAGGTCGGGCGCAAGCGCCAGCCCGCTCGCTCCGTCCTCCCCGTACTTCTCCAGCACCTTCGGCACGTCGAGGTGTGAGCCGACCCGGATCCGGGTCGGGGCGTCCTTCTCACCGACCTCACTGAACAGGAACAGCATCAGCAGTGCCCGGCCCCGGGAGCGCACATTGGTGAAGTACCAGCTCTCGCCCTCCGGCAGATAGCTGCCCTCGATGTGCCAGCCCGCGTCGTCCGGCTCCTCTTCGTGCGGGAAGCGCAGCGGGAATGTGCCCAGCGAGTAGCGCGGCTCCCAGCGGCCCGCGCCGACGAGCAGGTCGTACGCGTGATGGAGGAACGGGGAGTTGGGAGCGGCGCCGAACGGCCCCTGCGCCAGGCCGGGCACCCAGTGCACGGGCTGCGTCCACGTCGCTGGATCGTCCGGGTCGCAGCCCGTCTCCCGCCACAGCAGCCGCGCGCAGTCCGCTGCCACGCGCGGCGCGACGGCGCCCTCCAGCTTTACGAAGCCGTCGCGAAGAAAGCGGGATACCAAGGTCGTGTCATCCATGCCCCCCATCCTGCGGCGGCGCCGGTCTCGATCACCCGACATTTTCAGCGCCGCTTCTGTCGGGTGCTGCCCGGTGCGCTGCGACCAAGGTTGACGTCGGACAAAGGCTTGATGATCTCGACACTCCGTCTGACCGTCGAAGGGAGCGAACACGTGGACACCCGCATCGTCGACCATCCCGCGTTCCGGCTCGTGGGGCACGCGGCCCGCGTCCGGCTGGTCCATCAAGGCATCAACCCGCACATCCAGCGGCACATCACCGCCCTGCCGACGGAGGAGCACCTGCGCTTGAAGGCTCTCGGCAACACTGAGCCGAGCGGCCTGCTCGCGGTCAGCGACGACCTTGACCCCGACTACGCCGAGGGCAGCGAGCTGACCTACCTTCACGGGGTCGCCGTGTCCCCGGGTACGCCGGTCCCCGGCGGCCTCGACATCATCGAAGTTCCGGCCGGCAGATGGGTGGTCATCCGGACCACGGGCCCGCATCCGCAGACCCTGCAGAAGGCCTGGGCCACGGCCGCAGCCGCGTGGTTCCCGTCCAACCCGTGGCGTCTGCGGCCAGGTCCGGAGATCGTCGCGACGCTTGAGCCTACGAACGACTTCAGCACCGCGACCTGTGAACTCTGGCTGCCCGTCGAACCGGCGTAACGATCTGGCGAGCATCCAGACAGCATCAGGGGCCCGGCCCGGCGGCCAACAGGATGACCCAGCCGCGGCAACCGAGCGCGAAGGTCCGGATCTGCCGCCGACCGGGCGTCAGCTTGCGTAACGGAGGTGTACGACGCCGTTTCGGAATCGGCGCTCATCGAGGAGTTCAAGGTCGACGCGCAGGCCGGTCGGCAGCCCTGGCTTGCCCCCGCCGACGACCACGGGCCAGACGAACAGGTGGCACTCGTCGACCAGCCCGGCCTGGAAAGCCTGCGTCGCGAGGTTGGCACCTCCTACGGTGAGATCGCTGCTGGCCGTGGCCTTCAGTTCGCGTACTGCGGCGGGGTCGAGACGGCGTTCGATTCGGGTGTCGGCAGTTGACACCGCGGCGAGGGTCGTGGAATACACGACTTTGCTCGCCGCCTGCCAGGCGCTCGCGAAGTCGGCCATGAGGTCGGACTGCGCGGCCAGAGCGGCGTCGGTCTCCCAGACGGCCATCGACTCGTACAGGCGCCGCCCGTAGAGAAACGTGCCCACGGACCGCACGAGGTTGGTGGTGAACGCGAACACCTCGTCGTCGGGTGGCAGCCAGGCGAAGACGCCGCGTTCGTCCTCGATGTAGCCGTCAAGCGACACGTTCGTCACGTAGATCAGCTTTGCCATGCCCCTACCTCTCGATGATCAGCTGCAACAGCCTGGACATTCATCAGCGTGGCGTCCAGCTTGGTGAACGCTTGGCGCCAACCCTCCTCGCTGGGGTGCGCCAGATGTTCGGGGAGCCACTGGCGGATCTCCAGTCGCGTCCGTCCGTCAGCCTCGTCGTGGAACTCGACCCGCAGTCTCGTCTCGAACGGCTCGAGGCCCTCCCGCAGCCGGCCACTGACGTGCATGACGCCTTCGAGTAGTTCGCCGTCGGCGACGTCGGTGAGGTCGACGTGGATGTGCACGCGAAGCTCGGGTTCGGCTGCGTTGACCTCCGTCCACCGTTGAAAGCCGCCGGGGCGCACGTCGAACTCCATCTCATCGCGCGGCAGTGAGTTGCCGATCGGGCCCCACCACGCCGCCAGGTGGTCGGGATCGGTGAAGGTTCGGTAGACGAGCTCCCGCGGCGCGTCGAACACACGCGAGATGACGAGCTGCGGAGTTTCCGTTTTCATTCGAGCTCCCTGGGGTCGTCGACCATCCGGTCCGTTGCCCGTTCGGCGGCCTGCACCGCGGCGAGGTGGGCATCGAGGCGGGTGAGGGACGAGTCCCAGAACCGCCGGTAGCGCTCGATCCAGTCGGCCGCCTCGCGCAGCGGGGCAGCCTCGAGGCGGCTCGCGCGCCACTTGCCCGACCGCGACCGCGAGATGAGCGCGGCGCGCTCGAGCACTTTCAGGTGCCGTGACACCGCCGGCATCGAGATGGAGAGAGGAGCGGTGAGCTCGGTGACCGTGGCGTCGCGTTCGGCCAGCTCGGCGATGATCGCCCGTCGGGTCGGGTCGGCGAGCGCCGAGAACACCGCGCTGAGCTGATCGGTGCCAGCCATCGGGACCCCCTTCACTTAACCACCATGTTAAGCGTATTGAGGCACGAGTGATGCTGTCAACGGATGGGTCGCGCGGCCGGCTCGGTCCCGGACACCGTCTTGCCGCCGAACAACCTGCGGCAAGACGGTGTCCGGTTCTGGCTTCCGCTGACCGAGCCCTGTCAGCAGGGGCGCGGTGGCCTGCCTGCCGACCCCGGGCCGGGTAGCTCCTCGGAAGCGTTGCCGTACGGATATGTCGTCGTCGGTATGAACGTCTTGACGTCAGCAGACTCATGCGCCCAGAGCTTGAGCAGGGTGCTGACCGCTGCCTCGGCGACCCGCTTGGAGTCTTGGACAACCGTCGACCGAAACCAGGTGCCGCCGGCGTCGATCGTCGCGATCGCCTCACGAGTGCCATCCACCCCGACGATCACCAGGTCCCCGATGTCTTCGCCGGCGGCCGCCCGTTTCTGGGCCGCGTCCACGGCGCCCAGCGCCATCTCGTCATTGGTGCAGAACACGACGTGGACGGCGCCACCCTTGCGGTGAGCCTCCTGCATCGTCTGGCCGACGATCCCAGCGGACCGCCCCCGATCGAACCGGCCCTGGTCGTTGATGGTCAATTCGGCGAACGCGACCTCCGCCCGGAGCCGGGCTGCGAAGGAGGCCTGCCGGTCGGCATGCTCAGTACTGGCGACCACCAGAACGTTCGGGGAGAGCAATCCCCGGTCCTTCAGAATTCTGGCCACCCATTCGGCTGCCCGGGTGCCGATCTCGGCGTCGTCGCACCCCACGAATGCGACGTTCGCTGGGTAGTCACGCACGTGCTCGAAAGGCGACGAGTCGACGAACACGATCGGGATGCGCAAGCTCCGACAGAACCGTTCGAAATCGACGTGGTTGACCGCACAGTCAGCTGCCATGACGAAGCCACCGAGGAAGGCCCGGGAGTTCCTCCTGAGCTCAGCGAGTTGTTGAAGCTGGCCGTGCCCGCCGTAGTCGTGCGGCGGGATCTTGAGGACAAGGTCGACGCCCTGCCGATCCAGTGCCCGGATCAGGTTCTCCAGCAGTTCGGCGACCCAGTGTTTCTGCACGAACGCCGAGACGAGGAGGAAGACCTGACGCCGGCCGGAATGACGGCGGTACCGGGTGACGGCGAACGCCGTCCCGCCGGCCGCGACAATCGCCGGGAACACGAGCCAGACCGACGTGGCCCACGCACGGCCCACGTCGACACCGTCCGGTTCGCAAGCAAGACCCCGGAGCGTCGTCAATAGCTGCAACCACAACGCCGACGACGACGTGGCTCTTCCTCGATCAGAGCGATCGTCGGAGCGTCATCATCACCTGTCATCCCGGCGGAGCATCGCGTCTGTTTCTGGATCGGGCATGAGCTCCCGAACCTCTTGCGCGCAGCGGCAAGCGCCAGCAATCTTGGCCGCCCACGCCAGCGCCTCCTCGCGTGCGGCCACGTCGACGATCACAAACCCGCCAAGGACCGCCTTGGTCTCCGGGTAAGGGCCATCGGTGACCGTCCCGTCCGTGGCCACGACGCTCGCCCTCTGGCGTTCGATTCCAGCACCGAACACAAACACGCCAGCGTTCACGGCCTCCTCAACCACCGCGTGCGAGGCCTTGCCCACGTCGGGCCAATCCTCGTCGGGGATGTGGTCCATCGCGCCGTCGTTGAACGAAATCAAGTACCGCGTCATCCCACGACTCCCTTGTCCCGACGGCCTCGCCCGGCCGCCTCTCGCCTGGTTCTACGAACGGCTCTGTCCCCGGATCCGACACTGTGCCAAGAGAATCTCACGGGATCCCCGCCGCTCGGCGCCCACAGGCGTCATGTCGCCCGTGTCCTGTCCGGGTGAACCTGCGCCGCAGACCCAGACGCTGACCTGCGGAAATCAGGTTCATCCGGACTGCGGGCCTATACCGCCACTCTGGACGCAGCGTGGCGGCTGCTCGCAACACATCGAGGAGACAGTCCGGACGCCAGCGTACGGATCATGCCCGGCGACGGCGGCCGGGTGCGCCGTCAGGTGGAGAAGTTGGAAACTCACGAGCCGCCGTCACTGGTGGCACTGCCCGCTACGTCAGCGACATCCAGCCAGCGGCCGCGTCCGTCGCCGATTGATCACAACATCACCACCGACAGGTAACAGCTGACTGCAGGCCGACATAGCCGCACATCACTTAGAGTGATCGGGTCGGCGCGGAGAGGAGTGTGTCGATGTAGTTCGGCGACGTTGTCCCCCAGTGTCAGGAGAGAGCATGAAGCGAAAGGTACTGGCCGTGCTTGGCGGTGCCGCGCTTGCGGTCGGCACGATCTCGATGGTTGCCGCGCCCGCGGCGGCGAAGGTGTGCACCGACGAGATGTCCGCCTGCACTCTGTTCTACGACGGCTACGGTGGTGTCACCATCCAGGACACGGCCTGCGACTCCACGGGCGTCTATGGTGAGTACCGCCGCACCCAGCAGAGTGGTACCACGCAGACGGTGAACAACTACCAGGGCTGCAACACGTCGGTGAACAGCGGCTCCGACAAGGTCAACTACGTCTACAAGCACAGGGCCGCGGCCAACTACACCGGTCCGGACTCCTACTCCGGCTGGGAATGGAAGCCGTAGCCAGATGGGGCGCGCGGGCCGACGCTTCGTCGGCCCGCGTTCCGTTTCACCGATGCCCGATGAGTGACGGGTTCAGATGACGACGACGAGCACACCTGCCAGCAGCGCTTCG
The DNA here is from genome assembly GCF_040652795.1 of Micromonospora sp. NPDC048170. Classification (NCBI taxonomy): domain Bacteria; kingdom Bacillati; phylum Actinomycetota; class Actinomycetes; order Micromonosporales; family Micromonosporaceae; genus Micromonospora; species Micromonospora sp. NPDC048170. The sequence goes on along the minus strand of NZ_JBEZMR010000003.1, from coordinate 50,620 downwards.
GAGATGGCCTTGACGGCGCGCGGGATCCGCTACGAGGTGGCGGGCCGCACCCTGCTCGCTGGCGCGGACCTGACGGTGGCCTCCGGGCAGTCGGTGGCGATCACCGGACCCAGCGGCAGCGGCAAGACGAGCCTCGTGCTGTGTCTGGCCGGACTGCTGCCAGTAGCGCAGGGAAGCATCCACATCTCGGGCACCGAGTTGACCGGGCTGCGTGCCGGGGATCGCGCGGCGCTGCGACTGTCACGCATCGGCGTGGTGTACCAGTTCGGGGAGCTGCTGCCGGAACTCGCGCCGGTAGAGAACGTGGCCCTGCCGGCGCTGCTGGCGGGAGTGAATACCGCTGAGGCATACGAGCGGGCGGGAAAGCTACTCGCGGACTTGGGCGTGGCCGATCTTGCAGAGGCGCAGACCGCGACGCTGTCCGGCGGAGAACGCCAACGGGTAGCGGTCGCCCGAGCGCTTGTGACGCGTCCGGCGGTGGTACTCGCCGACGAGCCTACGGGCGCGTTGGACGAGACAGCCACCGATCTCGTTGCTGACCTGCTCTACGCGCTGCCTCGCAGATACGGCTGCGCCCTGGTAGTAGTAACTCACAACCTTCAGGTGGCCGCCCGCGCCGATTCCACCGTCGTTCTGCAGGGCGGGGCGCTGGTGCCAGTGACGGTGGCAGCATGAGGCGCCCCGGCCCAACCGCGATGCTCGCCGTACTCGGTCACCGCAGCAGCCGTCACGGCGGCGTGACGGCGTTGACCCACCGGGTGGCCTTGGCCGCAGCGACCGCAGTCGCTCTGCTAAGCGGATGGCTGTTCATCGCCGCGGACGCGGTATTCACCGCTCGTGACGCTCGTATCGTTTCCCGCGAACCAGTCTTCCTCGACCGCGGCGACACCAGCGCCCCGATAGCCAAGTGGGCCGAACGCGGCGACTTCCATCACGACAGCCAGTTCATCGTCATCAACGTGGTTCCACAACGCGCCGACGCACCGCCGCCACCGGGACTGGCGCGCTGGCCAGCCCCCGGGGAGGCGTTCCTGTCGCCAGCTTTGTTGGCCGCCGACACCGACGGAGAGCTTCAGCAACGCTACGGCCGCCTCGCCGGCGAAATCGGCGCCGAGGGCCTGGCTGAGCCCGCCGAGTGGCTGGTATACCTGCAGCCGACCGATCCCACGTGGCTGGACCGCTCCGGCGCCGAAACCCGAATCAGCGGATTCGGCAATCCGCAGGTCACGCCACTGACTTACCGCACCTCGGGGCTATCCGGCCGCACCGCCCAGGACATGTATCTACTCATGCTGCTCGTCATCGGCGTACCGACCCTGGTGTTGGTGGCGGTTGCGGTGCGCTCCGGCGCTGAGCAGCGAGACCGGCGCCTGGCGATGCTTGATGCCCTTGGCGCACCCGCACGAGCCAAGGCATGGGTGCTCGCCGGTGAAGCTGGCCTGCCGGTTGCCATCGGCATCCTGCTCGGGGTCGTTACGGCGGCGATGACCACCGTCGTCGATGTCACCGTACCGTTCGTGGACTACCGAGTACGCGCGGTCGACCTGTCGACTGGCCGTGCAGGGCTGGCGCTGCTGGCCGTCGGCACCGCCTTGCTGATGCTGGCGCTGACCATCGCCGCGCAGCTGCGGCGCCGCACGATGCAGGGCACGAGGCCCCGCGCCGTGACGGCTCGGCTGAGAACATGGCCTCAAGTCGTGTTCGCGGTGGCCGTGACGCTCTTGGCCCTGGCCACATGGTCCGCCGCCGAGGCCGGCGGGGTGTACCCCAACGCCCTGCAGATGCGCGTGTTCCAAGCGTCCATGCTGGTGGCCATTCTCACCCTGCCCGCAGCCGTCGCCAGCCTTGCCGTGCCTGTCGCACGCTTCGCAGCCCGCACCGGACGCCGCCGAGGCTGGCCTGCCGCACTCATCGGTGGACGCTGGCTGCTGGACCGCTCCGCAGCGATCGCTCGCATGTGCGCCGCCGTCGTCGTCGGCTTGGCGGTACTGACCTTCCTGCAGGTCTACCTCAACCAGGTCCTCGACGCGGGCACCTGGTCAACGCAGCGACAGCTGCTCGGCGACCGCATCGTCACCGTGCGCGCCAACAACCCCGCCATCGAGGCCGAACGTTTCACCACCACACTCGGCACCGATCGCACCGTTCGGGTCGCCACCGACGACAACAACAACCAGGCCCTCGTAGGCACCTGCGAAGCCCTGACCCGCCTGGGTACCTTGACCACCTGCACGGCCACACCCACCCCTGCAGGCGCGGCATATCACGCCTTCAACACGACCGGCGATGCCGTACGCTCCGGCGCGGCATCCACCATCATCTGGACAGACCCGCTCGTCGGCCCAACCGTGCCCAACGGATACCAAATCGTGGGCTTCCTGGTATTCAATGATCAGGGCACCTCGGGTGTGCAAGCCATCGCACGCACCGCGTACGCCATGCTCGCCTTCCCTGACGTGCACACCTCTGGGCAATACACCATCTCCGGTGCCGTTGACCAGGCCCACCTATACTCCTGGGTCTGGGCCTTCGGACTACTCGGTGTCCTCGTGCTGGCACTGACCACCGCCATCGGCGCGATAGACACGTTCCTGCTACAGACCCGCTCCCTCGGACCGCTCGGCGCCATGTACACCCGCCGACGGCTCTACACCACCATCGCTCAATGGAACATCACCGTGCCGCTTATTCTCGCTGGCGTCGCCGGAGGCGCCGCAGCTGCTGCCCTGGGATACGCCTTCAGTCTCACCCGCGGCTTCGGACGCCTCTCCTGGCCACTACTGACCGGCTCCGTTCTCACCGTCACGATCATCGCCATCGCGCTCGGTCTTCTCTGCGGAGAGACCGCGACCCGCGCAGTACGCCGCTGGCGACCAACTGCTGACTGACAACAACCTCGGCCGGCGGAACATCCGGCGAACGTGAGGGCGGAGACCCGGCAGCTCCCATTTCACTACGCCCGGTCAACACGTCCTACCGCCCGTCGACACCGCCCTTGATCACAAACCACGAGAGCCTCGCAGTTGCGGCGAGGCTCTCGTCATGTGATGGGCCCGTCAAGATGTAGCAGGCACTGTTACCCGACCCCGACGCGCGCCATCTATCGACGTAGAGTCTGCTGTCAGCGCCGTAGAAGTCTGAAGGTCACACGCTGGTAGGCGCGTTTCGCACCACGGCTGCCCGCGTGTCCTTTGAGGGTCGGCTAACAACACCCCACGATCGACACGACCCAGATCGAGATCAAATATTTGGCGGGCTGGGACAGCGACCCAAGCGCAGGGCCATTAGCAAGGCCCCCGGTGCCTGTGACCTCGGGCAGACACAGCTCCGAGCCAGAGCCGGACTGCTCACCACAGATTCAGGCGGACGCCGCCCCCTGAGTGCGCTGGTCGGCCGGTTCAGCGGACTCGGTCGTAGACGAGAGCCAAGGTGCCGTGCTCGCCCGCCGCCTGGCTGACGAGCGTCCACTGCCCCGCCGGCAGGCCGTCGTCGAAGAGGCGCGGTCCGCCGCCGAGGAAGACCGGAAAGATCGTCATAGCGAGCCGGTCGACCATGTCAGCGGCCAGCAGCGCCTTGATGACGCTCGCGCTGGAGAGCACCAAGATGTCGCCGCCTTCGGTTTCCTTGAGGCCCGAGACCACCTCCGCGGTCGGCTTGTCGACGACTGTCGTCCGCTCCCACGGCGCCTCGCCGAGGGTCGAGGAGAGGACCACCTTGTCGGTGTCGACGAGCCACTTCGCGAAGCCCTCGTCGCGCGTGTCGGTGCCCTCCATGCCGATGACGGTGGGCCAGAAGCCGAGGAACCCCTCGGCGTTGACCCGACCGAGCAGGGCCGTCGTCGCCGGCTCCCAGAGGCTGGTCAGGTGGTCGCGGGCTACGTCGGTGACGGCGTACGGCATCACCCAGCCCATGTCCAGGGGGGCGTCCGGCGCAGCGTAGTGGCCGTCGAGGGAGAGGCTCAGGTTGGTGACCACCCGGCGGCTGGCACTCTGCTTCGTCATTTCGTGCTCCTTGTCTCGGGGTCGGCGCCGACAGTGTCGACGGTGTCGTGCGCGGCGAGGGTCGCCGCGAGCTTGTCGAGGCTCTGGCCGAAGCCGATCTCGATGCCTGCGATGAAGTCCGCGGATTCGACCGTGCTGTCGGTGATCCGCCAGTGGACGTCGAGGTCCGTGCCGGTGTCGGTGGGCCGGAGGCCGAGGTCGACGTGGGCGGTGAAGGCGAGGCCGCCGTCGGGGAGCAGCGGGGAGAGCCGGTAGGCGAGGCGCTCGTTGGGGCGTACGTCGTCGACGACTCCCTCCGCTCTCCCCGCGACCAGGTCGGAGCGGTCGACGTCCTCGGCATCGCGGTACTCCTGGACGATTCGCCCACCCGGTCGCGCCTCGAAGACGAGCTCGGAGACGCGAAGGTCGTCGGGCGTCCACCATCCGGCGAGCAGCGAGGCCTCGGTCAGGTGGCGCCAGACCAGCTCAGGGCGCCCCCTCAACGACCGGAGGAACCTGAAGGAGCGGCCGTCGGCCCACCCTGACTCGTCCGCGGCGAGCCGCTCCGTATGGAGGCTGACCCCGTAGCGGTCGTAGGTCTCGCGCGCGCCGCCGAACTGGTCAGCGGTGTCGGCGAGCCGGCTGAGCGTAGCCGCCAGCTCCCGCAGGAGGGCGGGCTGGAGCGCGTAGATGCGGCGCTGGCCGGTGCGCTGGGAGGTGACGATGCCGGCGCGTTCGAGGGTCTGCAGGTGCTTGGTCGTCTGCGGTTGGCGCGCTTTGGCGAGCTGGGCGAGGACGCCGACCGAGCGGGGTCGCTCGGCCAGCAGGCTCACGAGCCGCCAGCGGGCCGGGTCGGCCAGTGCGGTGAGAACTGCGTCCATAGGAGAGAGCATTCCCCACCGAGAATATTCCTGTCAAGGAATAACTATGGGCAGCGCCGGGATGGTCCAAGAGCAGGAGTACGAGCCTGAGAAAGCCGCCGCTCCTGCCGCTGACCGCGCCCCGTCAGCGTCCGCTCCCGCCGACGAGCGGAAACTCGACCCTGCCGGCAGCGAAGCGCTTGCTCCTCACGCGGCGTCATGCCAGATAGTCGGTGGCGTGGAGGAGCACCTGACCGTGGGGCGCGTGGCGGAACTGGCCGGTGTCAGCGTCCGCACGCTGCATCACTATGACGAGATCGGCCTCCTGGAGCCGTCCACGCGGACCGCGGCCGGACACCGGGCCTACTCCGCGGGCGATGTGGAGCGGCTCCGGGAGGTGCTCGCGTACCGGCGGCTCGGCTTCGGATTGCGGGAGATCGCGGATCTGGTCGACGATCCGGCCACCGACGCGGTCGCGCACCTGTGCCGGCTGCGCGGCCTGCTGATGGATCAGCGCGACCGCGCCGCTGCCATGGTGACGGCCATCGACAGGGAACTGGAGGCACGGGCAATGGGGATCAGGACGACACCGGAGGAGCAACTGAGAGTGTTCGGCGCACAGTTGTACGACGCCATCGGATCTGCCTACCCAGCGACGCGGCGCACTGAGCCGCGGATCGCCGCACGCATCTGGGATGCGCTGGGGGACGCACGAACGGTACTGAACGTCGGGGCCGGCACCGGCTCCTACGAACCACCCGACCGGGACGTCACGGCGGTGGAACCGTCGGCGGTCATGCGGGCGCAGCGTCCCGTGGGGGCGGCGCCGTGTGTGGCCGCCCATGCGGAGAGGCTGCCGTTCGAGGACCAGTCCTTCGACGCCGCGATGGCGGTCAGCACCGTCCACCACTGGCCGAACCCGGTGGCCGGGCTGCGTGAGATGCGCCGCGTGGCCCGCCGCGTGGTGGTGTTCACGTACGACGCCGATGACACCGGCTGGCGTGAACGGTTCTGGCTCACCCGTGACTACCTGCCTGAGTTCGCGAACCTTCTCGTCGGCTGGCCCTCACTGGCCGACCTGACCGACGCGATCGGAGGACGCGCGGAGCCGCTGCTCGTCCCGTGGGACTGCGCTGACGGCTTCTTCGAGGCGTACTGGCGCCGACCCGAGGCGTACCTGGACGAACATGTCCGTCGCGCTGTTTCGGTCTGGACCAGGGTTGGGCCGCAGGCGGAGCAACGGGCAGTCCGCACCCTCCGCGAAGACCTCGCCTCAGGTCGCTGGGCCGAGCGCAACCGCGACCTCGTCGCCCTCGACACGGCAGAGCTCGGCCTCCGCCTGCTCGTAGCCTGAACCACCGTGCCGCATCCGGGTGCGACGCGGAGATCCGGTGCACGCTCACGCCGCCGACCGCGCCCCGTCAGCGTCCACTCCTGTCGATGAGTGGATGTTCGATCTTGGCAGGTTTCTGTTGACCTCAACCAGAGTTCAGGTGCTTCACTGTCTGCCATGGGTCTTGACGAGTTGCGCGTCGCCATCACCGGTGCGGCCCGGGGTACGGGTCGGCTTCTGGCCGAGGCGTTCGCCCAACGCGGTGCACAGATCTTCCTCGCGGCCCGCGATCCGGTGGCGGCCCGGCGGGTTGCGGATGCGATCAGCCAGCGGGGGTCCGGTCGGGTTGATGCGTTTCGCTGCGACCTCGCCGCACCGGATTCGGTACGCGGGTTCGCCGCGGCCGTAGCCGACCGGACAAGTCACCTCGATGTGCTGATCAACAATGGCGCCACATACATCGAAGGTGGCGACCTGGCAGACGTCTCGGACGACACGATCGAAAGCGTGATGGCTGCGGGCGGGACCGGCACCGTGCTGCTGACCAGGCATCTGCTGCCGCTGCTGCGCGCATCGTCGCGGCCCGACGTCGTCAACATGATCTCCGCCTGCGGCGAGGTGGGGCACCGTCGTTCGGGCGCGCATCCCGCGTTCTACGCGGCCAAGCATGCCCACGCCGGGTTCGCTGAGATCCTGTCGCACCGGCTCCGGCCGGAGGGGATCCGAGTGATCTCCCTGTTTCCACCGGACTTCGTTCAGGACGGGCCGCGGCGGGCGGACAGTGACCTCACTGCGCAGTCGGTTGTCGACTGCGTGGTCTTCGCGGTTGGTCAGCCACGAGACTGCTTCATCCGCGAGTTCCACTTCGAGCAGGTACGGAGTCCACACTCCTGAGCACCCGCCGTGCCAGGCAGCCTGGGCCGACCGAGCATCCTCGGCGCAGGTGATGTGTGCCCTGCCGATGGGCTGACCGGCGGGCGCGGTGCCGTCACGCCGTTGCGGGAAGGATGACCCGTTGCAGCACGGTGAGCGGGGTCCGCCACTGGTCAGGGTCGTCGTAGTTGCCGGCGGTGATGGCCACGGTGAGGTCCAGGTCGGGCAGGACGAACAGGCGTTGGCCGCCGTTGCCCATGCCGGCCACCAGCCGATGGCCCTCGATGGATTCGATGTACCACTGGTAGCCGTACTGCGCGCCCCAGCTGGTCTGCAGGCGTGGCTGGAGCATCGCGTGTATCCAGTCGGCGGGGACGATCCGCCGACCGTCCCAGGTTCCCTCGGCCAGCACCAGCTCGCCGAGCCGGGCCAGGTCGCGGGGCGCGAGTCGCAGCCCGGACGCGGCGGAGGCCACTGCGTCCGCGCCGGTCATCCACTCGAAGCTGCCGATGCCCAGCGGCCCGAACAGCATGGCCTGCGCGTACTGCGGCAGCGACTGCCCGGTGCCGTCGGCGATCAGTCGGCCGAGCAGAGCCGTGGCGCCGCCGCAGTAGGTCCATCGGGTGCCGGGCGGCTCGAGGATCGGCCGATCCAGGATGTACCGGCACCGGTCCGGCGCCAACTCCATCGCGATCTCGGCGTTGGCCGGGCTGTTGTACGGGAGATCTTCGCGCCACTCCACGCCCAACGACATTGTCAGTGCGTGCTCGACGGTGAGCCGGGCCCGCCGGGGATCGGCCGCCAGGTCGAGGTACTGCGGGAACCGCTGTAGGAGTGGCTCCGCCGGCGGCGGGACCAGCCCTTCGCCGAGCGCGATGCCGTACAACAGGACGGTCACGCTCTTGGTGACGGACCGGATGTCGTGCAGGACCCCGGGCCCGAACTCGACGACGCCCAGCGAGTCGCCCCAGGCGAAGTCATCACCGGTCCCGTAGTACTCCAGCACGGTTTGACCACCGCGTACCGCCGCGACAGTGTGTAGACCGCCGACCTGGTCAGCTCGAAGTACTTCGTCGAGACGGTCACGCAACTGCGTCGTCATGGGCACTCCGAGGGGGCGATGCCGGCCAGCGGAACAGCATGCTCGTTATACCGGAGTTTCCGCTTTTGAAACGACCCGGTTGGGAGGGTCAAGCCCGGGGCGCCGCGCGCCTCGGTGGCCACCGAGCGCTTCAGGCTGCTTGGCGGATGGTGATCACGCCGTCTGTCGGACGAGTGGCGATCGCCGGGTCAACGGATTGTGGCGATGAGGCGTTGCAGGGCGGCGTGGGCGGGGGGGCCCCAGGTGGGCTTGCCGCCGGGGCGGCCGTGGTCGCCGGCATCGCCGATGAGGATGCCGCTGAGGGCACGTGCCAGCGCCCAACCGCGAGCGCGGCGCATGGTGGCGGCGTCCGGGGTCGGCTGGTAGGCCGCGTAGAAGGGGTCGATCATGCCGTCGGGTAGCAGAAGCCATCCGGCGGCGAGGTCATATGCCGGGTCGCCCGCGCAGAGGTCGCCGAAGTCGATCACGCCGCAGAAGGTGCCGTCGGCGGTGAGGACGTTGGCCGGGTGCAGGTCGGCGTGGAGCCAAAGTGCCGGGCCCGTCCATCGAGGCGCGGTGACCGCGTCGTGCCAGACGGCGCGGACGGTGTCCGGGTCGTCGATCAGCCCCCGCTCGGTGGCGTAGGTGAGCCCCTTGGCGAACTGGTCGGCGTGCTCGGCCAGTGGCCCGCCGCGGTCGCGGCCTGCGGGCGCGTCGCTGGGGGCGGGTTGGTGAAGAGCCGTCAGGAAGGTGGCCAGGGCATCGGCAGCGTGTGCAGCGCGCGTGATGGGGTTCCGGTCGGCGGGTGTGCCCGGGACCCAGGTGGTGATGAGCCAGGGCCGCGGGAACCGTTCGGAGGGTTCGCCGAATCGCTGCGGGACGGTGATGGGCAGCGGAAGTCGCGGGGCCAGCGCGGGCAGCCAGGCGTACTCCTTGAGCAGCAGCGCGTCTGCGGTCGAGGTCGCCCAGGGAAGCCGGACGGCAAGGTCGTCACCGAGCCGCCACAGTTGGTTGTCCCATCCACGCGCGCCCAGCCGAACCGGGCGATCGGCGAGGTCGGGATGCTGGTCGCGTACCAGATCCCGGACCAGCTCCGCCGTGACCTCGATCTCGACGTGGGTCATGCGAAGAAACAGTAGTCTCGCAGCGGAACCGCAAGCGTGCTGGGCCAAGGACGTGGTGCCAGTCGTCGGCACGGTCACGATATCCAGTCATGCCGCTGGCCGTGCGCCGGTCAGCGTCCGCTCCTGCCGATGGGCGCTAAACCGTTTCTCGTTCCCCACGATCGACTGACAGGATGACGGGATGGTGTCCAGCCCCTGGCCGATGCGCGTCGGTCTTCTCCTTCTTCGGGAAGCACGCGAGAGCGACATTGAGCAGCTGCTGTCCTTCCGCAACGATCCTGCGGTCAACCGGTTCATGCTCCGCACGAGTGTCGACCCGGGGACGTTCCGCCAGGAATGGCTGGCTGTGCCAACCAGCGATACCGATTTCTCCTGCGTTGCCGAGGTCGACGGGACCGTTGTCGCGATGGGCTTCCTCGAAGTCGTAGACGGCATGGGCCAGCCTGGGATGCCGAAGCGCACAGAAGGGGTTATCGGATACATCGTCGAGCCGGGCTCCGCGGGGAAGGGCGTGGCGAGTGATCTCGCCCGCGGCCTGCTCGTGGCGGCGTTCGACCGCCTGGGGCTTCGGCGTGTCATCGCAAGCTGTAACGCCGACAATCCTGCCTCTGCACGGGTGCTCGAGAAGGCGGGGATGCGGCGTGAGCAACACGGAATCGAGGACTCGTGGCATGCCGAGCTGGGCTGGGTCGACGGCTACCAGTACGCGATCCTCGCGCGCGAATGGCACGCCATACACAGCCCGGAGGCGTGCCGATGAGGTGTGCTGGCCAAGCTGCTGACTGGTGCCTCGTCTTTGGACGTTGATCGGGTCACCCACTGGTTCTGACGTTGTGTCGGGCGGGGCGGGACGCCGCCGTCGGCGCCTGCATCCGCTGGCGCAACCCAGCGGGGGCTTGGAACGTCTGTCGGGCCGACCTCGGGTGCGCGCACCCCTCCTACTCGCCGCGGGCTTGTTGCTATGGCCGCCTCTCCGATGCTGCTGGCTTTTCCCGGGCTCGGGGAGCTGGTGACCAGCACGTAGGGGTCGGTCAGTTGACGATGCCGAAGCCGCCGGTCCAGGAGACCCTCTCGTTCGCGGCCAGGTTGATCTGCAGGAAACCGAGGGCCTCCATCTCCCGGGCGCGCTTGAGGGAGCCGACGTCGATCGCCTTCAACCCGGCGGCGGTGATCACGCCGGCAAGGGTGGTCTTGGCGTCGGCGTCGTCGCCAGCGATCAGCACGGTGGTGGTCAGCGGGCCGACGTTTCCATCGGCGAGGGTGCCGGCGAAGGTGGTGTTGAACGCCTTGAGTACCCGCGAGCCCGGAAGCTTCGCGGCGATCTCCGCAGCGGCCGAGGAGTCGGCGGGCACGGTCAGGGAGTCGAAGGTCTCGAAGTTCAGCGGGTTGGTTATGTCAACGATGATCTTGTTGTCGAGCTGGCCGGCGCGCTGCGCCAGGACCTGCTCCACGGCCGGGTAAGGCACGGCGAGCACGACGATGTCGCCACTGACCGGCTTGTCGGTGTCGCTCTTGCCGAACAGCTCGACTGTGTTGTCACCCCTGGCGGCAACGGCGGAGATGGCCTGACCCATGTTGCCGGCACCGATGATCGAGAGGCGTGCCATCGGACTCTTCCTTTCACAAATGGTTGATGCTTCAAGCAAGAAGCGTGAGCAAGCAGCGGTCGACCGCCAAGCGGCTCGCCTCCCGGGTGTGCCTTTCCTCCCTGGCCCAGCGCACCAATGCCACTCTCCCACGGCTCTCGCACGCGGTACGGCGACTTGACGACTATGGGCTGGCGGATTGGTTTCCCCTGCCCGAGGGCAGGGGCGCGCCGACGAGACAGTTGCTGCCCCCGTGGCCCGTCGCCCAGGTCGGCCGGCTCCCCCGCCAGCCGGGCCACCCTCCACTTGCGACCTCCTGTGAAGGGCCATGGATAGACCTGTGTGACACTCTGCGAGTGACGTTGCCTCTGCCGCCGAACATGCCCGACCGACCGGATGCGACTCCACCAAATCCCGGGGCGGCGCCGCAGCAACTGCCGGTGCCACCACCGACACCGCCGAAACGCAACACGACGCTCATCATCGGCGTGGTCGCCGCAGTACTGGCGCTGTGTCTGCTCGGCGTCTGCGGGGCCGTGGTGGGCGGGGTGGTCTTCTTCAATGCCAGGAGCGGCCAGCAGGACCGGCCCACGGCCAACTCCCAGCCCGGGCCGATCGAGACGACACGGGAACGTCCGCGGGTTGAGCCGACGTACTCGTCCCCTCGGGTCGTTCCCACGACCGAGGCGGCTCCCCCACCGCCGCCGGCAAGGATCGGGCAGTGCATCGTGGTCAGTGAGAAGGGCAGATTTCAGGGCATCGGCAACTGCAACGGCACCCGTGGCACCTACCGGGTGGTCTCGATCGACTACTCCCGAGGCGCCTGCGCTGACCCTGACTCCGCGTACATCACCGAAGATGGCTATCGGTTGTGCCTGGAGCGTCACCTCGTGCGCCTCTACTGTTACAAGTTCCCGACGGGCAACGGCTGGATCGTCGGTGCGCCGAAGTGCAAGGCGAAGGGCACCGTGCACATCATCGACATCGTCCCCGGCGCCTCCAACGGAAACAGGTGCACACGGGACCGCAAATGGAACCGTTGGTACCGGTTCACGAACCCGACCGTCGTCTACTGCGTCATGAAGTACTGACGACGCCTGCCGGGTGGAGAGCGGGCGACCCGCGTCGGACCGGCAACGAGCTTCTTGGCCTGCGAACACCTGTGGGGGCGATGCTGCGCTGACTCCCGGCGGTCAGTCGTGCTCGGGGATGCCGGCCACCCGGTGCGAGGCGGCGTGCAGCACCTCAGTCACGAGCCGCCGCACATGGCCTCTCCGAGCGCTGTACAACGCACGCCGGCCGTCGCGCCGTACCGTGACCAGCCCTGCCAGCCGCAGCTTGCCCAGATGCTGCGACACCGCCGGCCGTGCCACCCCCAGCGCCGCCACCAGTTCGGTCACGTCATGCTCCGCGTCGACGAGCAGCCACATCAACCGCAGCCGCGTGCCGTCCGCGAGCATCCGCAACATCTCCGTTGCCGCCTCGACGTGACTGTCGACAGGTAGATGTTGTTGCAGGTCGTTGGCATCTGCACCGTTGTCGCGTGCGCACATGGGCACATATTATCGCCGCCGTCGGGGATACCGACCCGCATACCGTCAGGGACGTTGGGAGACGCGGTGAACGACCACGATCACGAGCACCGTCACGACCGAGGCCACGACCACCCACACCATCACGGCCACCACCACGGCGGCCGGCTCGCCGCCTCGTGGCACCGGCTGACCCATGCCGTCGTCCCCCACTCGCACGACTCCCGCGCGAAGATCGACCCCGCGTTGGAGTCCTCCCGCGAGGGACTGCGCGCCCTGTGGATCTCACTCGTCGGCCTCGGGGCAACCGCCATCGCCCAAGCCGCCATCGTCGTGCTGTCCGGGTCGGTCGCCCTGCTCGGCGACACCCTGCACAACGTCGCCGACGCCCTCACCGCCGTACCCCTCGCGATCGCCTTCCTACTCGGCCGCCGCGCCGCCACCCGGGCCTACACCTACGGCTACGGTCGCGCCGAAGACATCGCCGGCATCATCATCGTCGCGGTGATCGCCGCCTCCGCCGTCGCCGCCGCATGGACCGCCATCGCCCGACTGCTGCACCCGGCCGAGGTGACCCACCTGCCCTGGGTGGCCGCCGCCGGCTTCGTCGGCTTCATCGGCAACGAGTTGGTCGCCCGCTACCGCATCCGCGTCGGCCGCCGCATCGGCTCCGCCGCCCTGGTCGCCGACGGATTGCACGCCCGCACCGACGGCTACACCTCCCTCGCCGTGCTCCTCGCCGCCGGCGGGGCCTCCCTCGGCTGGCGCTGGGCCGACCCCGTCGTCGGCCTGGCCATCGCCGTCGCCATCACCTTCGTCCTCAAGGACGCCGCCCGCGAGGTCTACCGACGGCTCATGGACGCCGTAGACCCCTCCATCGTCGACCAGGCCGAAACCACGCTGCGCGGCGTCGACGGCGTCCGCGACGTCACCACGGTCCGGCTCCGCTGGATCGGCCACCGCCTCCACGCCGAAGCCGAACTCGTCGTGGACACCCACCTCAGCCTCGTCGCCGCCCACGAGATCGCCGCCGATGCCGAACACCAACTCACCCACGCCGTACCCCGGCTCACGAGCGCCACCGTCCACACCGATCCCGACTGCCATCCCGGCGCCCACCACCACACCGACCTGTCCCACCGACGCCGTCAACACCTGAGCGAACTGTCGCCCCGCGAGGCAGGTTGACGTGACCCCCCGGGACCCGGGCCAGCCCGGTCGACAGCGGCGTACGCGCCTTCAGGCTGTGCGGAGTGCTTCGTTGGGTGTGAGCCGGGTGGCTCGCCAGGCGGGGTACGCCCCGGCGATGATCCCGACGGTGAGCGCCAGTACGGGTGCGGCGACGATCGCGGTGACGGGAAGAGCCGCGGCTTGCGCGTTGACCGCGGCATAGCCGATGGTGGCCAGGACGCCGGTGCTGACACCGATGGTCGCGCCTATGGTGGCGAGAGCCAGCGCCTCGAAGATGAACTGCGTGGCGATGTGTGTGCGTCGCGCTCCGAGGGCGAGCCGGAGTCCGATTTCGCCGCGACGTTCGATGACGGCGACGACCATGGTGTTGGCGATGCCGACGCCACCGATCAGGAGCGCGATCGCGGCAAGGGCCGTGGCGAGGTTCGTGAGGCTGGTGTCGGCGAGTTCGCGCATGTCGGCATAGTCGGAGAGCTGGGACACTCCGACGTACTGGGGCGCGACGGGATTGGCGGTGGCGGCGAGCACCGGACGCACCTGGGCGGCCGTGCCGGGGTGGGTGTTCACGTAGATCGTGGCGATGCTGCCCGGGGTGGCGCCGGTGGTGTCGGTGAACTGCGGCCAGATGGTGTCCCTGGTCCAGTCGTCGCCGAGGAAGACGGCGTGGTCGATGCCCTCCGCGAGGACGACCGGTTGCAGGACACCGATGACGGAGTGCCACTGGTCGGCGACCCAGATGCGCTGGCCGGGATGGGCGATGCCGAGCGTCGCGGCGGCCTGCGACCCGAGTACGACGGTCGGAAGGATGCGGCTGGCGTTGCTGAACCACTGGCCCCAGGCCAGGTCGGCGTCGATCGCTGCCGGAAGGCCGGGGCCCGCGGCCTGGACGAGCAACCCCCTGGTCTGGTTGGTCGGGACGTGGTCGGTGCGGTAGGCGCGCACCGTGTTGGGTACGGCGAACACTGCGGCGGCGTTCGTGACGGGGGCGATGCGTTCGATCATCTCCGGCGCCGTTGCGGGCAGCGGTACGGTCTTGTCGTTCGTGTCCTTGCCGGGCTCGACGGTGAGCAGGTTCGCGCCCATGCGATCGAGCTCGTTCAGATACTGGGCCTTGTTGGAGCCGGCGACGCCGGTGATGGCGACGAGCGCGGCGATGCCGATCGCGATCCCGATGGACGACAGGATGGTGCGCAGCGGTCTCGCCCAGGTTCCGGCGGTGGCATCGTCGAGCAGGTCGCGGACGCGGATCCGGATCGGTTGAAGGTCGGAGATGCTCATGCGGTGGGTGCCCCGGTGTCGGTGGTGATGCGGCCGTCGCGGATCCGGACACGACGCGGCATCGTGTCGGCGATGGCGTGGTCGTGGGTGATGACGACGACCGCCGTGCCGGAGCCGGCGATCTCACTGAGGAGGCGGATGATGTTTCCCCCGGTGGCCGTGTCGAGGGCTCCGGTGGGCTCGTCGGCGAACACGATGCTCGGCTGCTTGACGAGCGCCCGGGCGATCGCGACGCGCTGCTTCTCACCTCCGGAGAGTTGCCCGGGCCGATACCGGGCGCGGTGGGCCAGCCCGACGGCTTCGAGAGCGTCTCGGGCCTGACGGAGGCGCTCGGCGTGTCCGGCGCCGGTGTAAAGCAGCCCCGTCGCGACGTTCCTCTCCGCCGTGAGGGTGGGGATGAGGTGGAACTGTTGGAACACGAAACCGATGTGTCGTGCCCGCAGTGCCGCCCGCTGCGCGTCGCCGAGTACCGCGACCGGGTAGCCCCGCAGCCGCACCGTCCCGCTGGTGGGGTCCTCGAGGGTGCCCATGATCGAGAGCAGGGTGGACTTGCCCGACCCGGACGGCCCCACGACCGCGACCATCTCCCCGGCACGCACCGTCAGGTTGGCTGCGCGAAGGGCATGGGTCGGCGGGTCCGTCGGGTACGTCTTGGACACCTCCTCGACGGTGAGGACGGAATCGGTCACGGTGCCACCACCTCCTCCCCCTCACTGACGTCGCCGGTGATCTGTAGCCGGGAGTCGGCGACCAGTCCCACCTTCACGGGCACGAGGACTCGCCTGCCGTCTCGGAGCACTTCGACGCCGTACCCGCCGTCGGCCAGGGCGAGGAGCGCGGTGACCGGTACGACGAGAGCGCCGTCGACGGTGTCGCTGGGGATGGTGACCCGCACCGCGGAGAGGCCGACCCCTGACACCCGGGACTGGTCGGCGAATTCGATGACCGCCCGGTCCGGTAGTGGTTTCCCGTCCTTGTCGGACCCGCGGTGCTTCTGGATCTGGGCGATCCGAGCGGCGATGCTCGACCCGTCGGGCAGGACCACGGTGACCGGTTTCCCAGGCGTCAACGATCCGGCCTGCGCGGTGCTGAGGTTGGCGACCGCGTGGACGGTGGTGTCGGTGTAGTCGAGGATGTCGCCGTTGACGGATGCCCCGAGCTTCACGTGGAGGGTCTCGACCCGGATCGCGTCCGCCCTGGTGACCACAGCATCGCCCGGCGCGAACACACCGGTGCGCTTGAGGCGGAGGGAATCCTGCCAGCGTTTGATCGCCAGGGCGGTGGACCGGGTGAACGTGTCGTCCACGGTGAGGCCACTGAAGCCCAGCTTGACGAGGTTCCGTTCGAGTTGGCGTACGTCCTCACCCGGGCTCACTCCGGTGCTGAGCTCGCGCCAGAAGGGCCGGGCGCCCTTCAGGAGCACGACGGGTCGCCCGTCCGTCTCGTAGACGCGTTGGCCTACCCTGACCACCTTGCCGGGGGGCGGCAGCACCGTGAGGATGCCACCGCCGCCACCGATGAGGGTGTCCGGGTCGCCGTAGCTGAGCTGCGCGTTCAGGACCGTGTTCGACGTCAGCGCCTCTCGCACGATCGGCTGGGTGTTCACCTTCGGTCCCGGTGCGGCGGCATCCCTGCGCCAGGGCTGCCACACGTAGGCCACGGCCACCGCACCGAGCACCAGGACGACGGTCGCGGCGGCGGCGACACGGGTACGGCTTCGCACTGCTCGCCTCGCCTAGTTCGCGCCATCGATGATGCGGGAGTACAGCTCCTCGCTCCAGGCCGGGTCGAACGCGCCCGTGAAGTTCGGGGCGACGAACGTGCCCTTCTTCTCTCCGGTCGGAATGATCGTCTTCTTGCATGCCGCGAACATGGCGAAGAACTGTTCCTTCGTCGTCCCGGCCGGCACCGCCATCTCCGCGGACGCGCCGTCCGGATCGGGGAAGGCGGCGATGCCGTTCTCCCTGGCGCACTTCGCGAACGCACGGGACGCCTCCGCCAGGGCCGGGTCGGTTCCGTCGACGTCGCGCGGCGGCTCGTACTGGGGCACCTTCGCACGGCAGACCTGCTCGGCCGCCGCGAACAGCTCGGCCGCCGCCGCGTCGAACTTGACGGCGCCCGGGCTGCTGTTCCCCTGCGCGGAGTCGATCGAGATGCCGGGGCCGACATGGCCGTCCGGCCCGGTCATCACGTTCTGCACCCCTTCGGCGCGCAGGCAGGCCGCGTACGCTTCCGCCGCCGCCTTCGCGTCGCCCTTGCCCGCGGGTACGTCGCCGGCGGACGGCACCTCGGGCGTGGACGTGCAGCCGGCGAGCGTGAGAGCGGCGGCAAGCGCGGCACCCGCGACGAACAGTCTCGTCGTGGCGGGCCGGTGGTCGTTGCTGAACATGGTTCTTCCTCACTGACGGGTCGCGTCCCGGTGTCGCGGGATCGGTCAGGAGAAGTTCTAGACGGTCGGCGGTCAGCGAACGGTCAGCGTGCTCCTGACCGTTTCCTTACCGCCCGGGCCGACAATGGGGTGATGAGAGTGCTGATCGTGGAAGACGAGATCGACCTCGCCACGAGCCTGGCCGAAGGGCTACGCGCCGACGGGTACACGGTCGACGTCGCCCACGACGGCGCGACCGCCCTCAGCCGGATCCAGCTCGGCGATCCGGAGGTGATCGTGCTGGACCGCAACCTGCCGATCCTCGACGGCGACACCGTCTGCCGGACCCTGTCGGCCCTGCGCCACCCCGTACGCATTCTCATGCTGACCGCCGCCGCCGGGCTCGACGACCGCGTCGAGGGCCTGGACCTCGGGGCGGACGACTACCTCACGAAGCCCTTCGCCTACCGTGAGCTGACCGCCCGCATCAACGCCCTCGCCCGCCGGCTCGACCCCGGCGACACCTCCCGCAGGGTTGCGGACCTCGTCCTGGACACCGCGGGGCAGCGGGTGACCCGACGTGGAGTGCCGGTGCGCCTCAGCACCAAGGAGTACGCGGTGCTCGAAGCCCTCGTCGTCGCCAACGGAGGTCTCGTGACCTATCGGCAACTCATCGACCACGCCTGGGACGAGGACTACGACACCGAACGTGCCGCCGTGAAGATGGCCGTCTACTCCCTGCGCCGCAAGCTCGGCGCACCGGACCTGATCGTCGCCGAGCACGGCCGCGGCTACCGGATGGAGGCACCGTCATGAGCCGACGGACGCCCCGGCTGCACAGTTTCCGCACCCGACTCACGGTGACCTTCACCGCGGCGTTCCTCACCGCCGGAATCATCCTGCTCGCCGTCGTCTATCTCGCCGTGGCGCACCTCTTCGACACCGCTCAGCGCGGCGGGTTCAACGAGCTCATCAGCACCGACGGCACGGTGGTCACCTGGCAGAGCGGCGGGCCGCTGTCCGAACAGGGTTCCGTCGCGTACGCCGACGGGCTGCCGGCGGGGGAAGTCCAAGGGGTCATCGACCGGACCCAGGTCACCCTCCGCGAGGACATACTCGCCGGCCTCGTGTGGTGGTGTCTCGGAATCCTCGCCGTCTTCGCCGTCTTCGCCGCTCTCGCCGCGTCCCGGCTCTCCCGCGCCGCCCTCGCCCGGATCGCCGACATCACCTCGTCCGCTCGATCCATCACCCAGCACCAGCTCGGCGCACGGCTGAACCTGCCCGGCCCGACCGACGAGATCAAGGAACTCGGCGACACGATCGATCAGATGCTCGACCGGCTCGAAGATTCCTTCGCCCGGCAACGCGAGTTCATCGCCAACGCGTCCCACGAACTCCGCACCCCCGTCGCGACAGCCCGCACGGCCCTCGAAATCCCCCTCGAACAGGGACGGGTCCCCACCCAACTCGAACCAGCCGTCACCCGCGCGCTCACCGCGACCAAACGCAGCGAGACCATCCTCAACGCCCTGCTGGATCTCGCCCGCGCCGAGACCTCCCAGTTGGGAAAGCCGGAGCCGGTCGACCTGGCGGCGGCGATCCGCGAGGCCCTGGCCGACCTCGACGGGCTGATCGCCATCCGCGGCCTGGACGTCACCGTCGAGACGACGGACCGGCTGCTCACCGCGGACAGGACGCTGATCGAACAGTTCCTCCGCAACGCCATCATCAACGCAGTACGACACAACGTCGACAACGGCCGAGTCGACATCCGGACCGTGAACCGCGGCGACGGAATCGACATCACCATCTCGAACACCGGGGAGTGCATCGACCCCGACACGATCGACGATCTCACCGCACCCTTCAACCACGGCAAGACCACCCGCCTCGCCCAGGAGCAGAACCCGGGCTACGGGCTGGGCCTGGCCATCATGAAACGCATAGTCGAACGCCACAACGGCACCCTGACCATCACCGCGCGGGAGAACGGTGGCCTCGTCGTCCACGCCCACGTGCCGGACCACGCCCGCCAGCCGGTGGCGGCCCATGACCGCCGCAGGGGGACCACGTAGGTTTCGGCACCCTCCCGGTCAGCTCAGGTTGGCGTACCGGTTCGGCGACGCGGTGGCGGCCAGTTTCGACCTGGGCCGGTCGGCGTCGGGGTGGCGTAGGTCGTCGAAGATCATGAGTGCCTCGCGCCACGCCCGGCGCGCGCCGACGAGGTCACCGGCGGCGCGTCGGGTGTCGCCGAGGTTGTCCAGCACCTCCGCCTCGTCGTACCGGTCGCCGAGTTCCCGGTGCAGCGCGAGGGCCCTGTGGTAGCACTCCGCGGCCTGCGCGTGTTCGCCACGCCCGTGGTGGACGTAGCCGAGGCTGTCCCAGGTCAGGGCCTCGCCGTGCCGGTCCCCGGTCTGCTCGTGCAGGCGCAGCGCGGACCGGCAGCAGCGCAGCGCCGGCCCGTGCTCACCGACCCGGGCGTGCAGCCAGCCGAGGTTGTTGAGGGCCTTGGCCTGCCCGACCTGGTCGCCGGTGGCCCGGTAGAGGCCGAGGGCTCGACGCGTCTCGTCGAGGGCCGCCCGGTGCCTGCCCTGCCGGGCCAACACCCAACTCGTCCCCAGGTGGGTGTGCGCCTGGCCGGTGTCGTCACCGAGCTCGCGGTAGAGCTCGAGAACCCGCTGGTAGTGGGCGCGGGCGGCCGGGTGGTCGCCGAGCCAGGTGCAGGTGATCGCCAGCCCCCGGTAGGCCGTGGCCTGCCCGGACAGGTCGTCGCGGCGGCGGGCGGCGGCCAGCGCGATCCGGTGTGCGGCGGCCAGTTCGGGCCAGTGCCCGGCGCGGTCGAGGTACGTGGTGAGGGCGGCGGCCAGCATCCAGGCATGCTGGTCCAAGCCGTTGCCCGCCGCCTGTTCCACGGCGGCGAGCAGGACGTGACGCTCGGCGGCGAACCAGTCGGTCGCCCAGGCGTGGTCGGGACGGTCGCCCACCGTCACCCCGGGCTCCGGCGGCGGCAGGGTCGCCGGCCGGGTCAGTCGGTACGGATCGAGAAGGTGGTCCGCCGCGTGCGTGGCATACAGGTAGTGGTCGAGCATCCGGCGTCGGGCCGCCTGGCGCTCGGCCTCCGGTTCGGCCCGCTGGCAGAGCTCAGCGGCATAGGCCCGGAGCAGGTCGTGCATGGCGTATCGCCCGGGGCTCCACTCGGTCAGCAGGTGCGCGCGGACCAGCCCGGTCAACAGCGGCCCGACCTGAGCCGGCGGTAGGCCCAGCAGACTGGCCACCGCCGGTCGCGCGACGTCGGGGCCGGGGTGCAGCCCGAGCAGCCGGAAAAGTCGGGCCGATGCGACGTCCAGCACCCGGTAGGACCAGGAGAAGACCGCCCGGACGTCCGTCGCGGGGTCACCGGTCTCCAGCGCCGCCAGGCGGTCCAGGCGGGTGTGCCGCAGCTCGGCGGCGAGGCCCGCCAACGGCAGCTCCGGATGGTGTACGGCTCGGGCCGCCACAATGGCCAGCGCCAGGGAGAGGCCGGCGCAGCGTCGTACGACCTCGTCGACGGCCGCCGCCTCCGCAGCGGCGCGGACGGGGCCGAGCCGGCGGGTCAGCAGGGCCCGGGACTCCTGCGGTGACAGCAGGTCCACGGTCACCGGATGCGCCCCGTCGCTCACGACCAGCCCGGTGAGCCGGTTGCGGCTGGTCACCACGACCAGGCTGCCAGGCGATCCCGGCAGCAGGGGCCGGACGTGCGCGTCGTCGCGGGCGTTGTCGAGCAGCATCAGCACCCGCCGGTTGGCCAGCAGAGTGCGGAGCAGGGCCGCCTGCCCGGCCACGTCGGTGGGCATCCGCTGGGGTGGCACGTGCAGCGCGTCCAGGAAACCGCGGAGCGCCTCCCCCGGTGTCACGGCCCGGCCGTCCAGGTCGAACCCGCGCAGGTTCACGTAGAACTGGCCGTCCGGGTAGTCGCCGGCGATCCGGCGTGCCCAGTGCACCGCCACGGTGGTCTTGCCCACTCCGGCCGTACCGGCGATGGAGATGACCACTGCCTGAGCGGTCCCGGCGCCGCTGGCGTCGGTGGGCAACAGCGCGGCCAACTCGCGCAGCGTCGCCGCCCGACCCGTGAACCAGGCGGGATCGGCGGGGAGCTGCGCGGGTGGCGGTCCCACCGGCGCGGGCGCGGGCGGTGACGTGACGACCGCCGGGGCCGACGGCCGGGCCAGCACTCCCCCACGCAGCACCCGCAGGTGGGCGGCGGCCAGCTCGGGTCCCGGTTCCACTCCCAGTTCCTCGACGAGTCGGATCCGGGTCTCCTCGAAGAGGCGCAGCGCGGCCGCCTGCTGGCCCCCGCCGGCAAGGGCGAGCAGGTATCCGGCCACCACCGTCTCCCGCAGGGGGTGGGCGGTCACCAACGGACGCAGGGTCTGCGCGACCTCGGCGTAGCGGCCGAGGCCGAGCTCCACGGCGGCCAGCCGTTCGTGGGCGGCCAGGCGTCGCTCGTCCAGGCCTGCGGCTGCGGTGGCGACGAACGCCCCGGCGGCGCCGCTCAGCGCCGGCCCACGCCACAACGCCAGGCCGCCGCGCAGCAGCCGCGCCGCCTCAGCCGGTCTTCCGGCCGCCTCCTCTGTGCGGGCCTGCTCGACCGCCATCTCGAACTCTGTCAGGTCCAGCGCCGAGCCGTGCACCGCGAGCCGGTATCCGCTGCCGTGCGTGACCAGCAGGTCGGCCGCTCCCTCGGCCCGCAGTGCCGCCCGGATGCGGCTGACACTCACCTGCACCTGGGTCCGGGCACTGGCCGGCGGGTCGTCCGCCCACAATGCCGCCACGAGGTGGTCGACGGAGACGAGCCGGTCGGCGTCGAGCAGCAGCAGCGCGAGCACCGCGCGTTGCTGAGGTCGTGCGATGGCGAGGACCCGACCCTGGGCAGCCACCTGGACCGGACCGAGGACGGACCACCGCATGAAGTTCCCTTACCGGTCGTGACCTGACGATCGAATTCTATGGACGGATCGGGCGGAACGGCCTGCGGCAAGCGGTCGGATAGCGGACGACAAGGCTCGCCGCCCAGGCTTCTCCACACCGGCCGGGCCAGGACCGGCGGTGCAGAACCACGGCCGGCACCAGCGCCGGCCAGCGGCGGACAGGGAGATCACATGCGAACGAGAACGAGAAGCGGCGTGCTGACGGCAGCCCTCGGAGCGGCGACGATGCTGGCCGCGATGGGCTGGGCGGCACCGGCGGCGGCGACTCCCGCCGGGCTGGAGACCGTCCTCGGCGCGGCCTCCCCCAGCAGCCAGGACAAGTCGGCGCTCGCGCCCTGCCCCACCGGGAAGGTCGTCACCGGCGGAGGCGGGTTCCTCACCGCCGGGTCGGGTGCGGAGGGCAGGGTCGGGCTGGACCGCCTGGAGCCGTTGGCGAACGGCAGCGGCTTCTTCGTGACGATGCGCGAGGCCGGCCCGACGAACGTCGCCGATGAGTGGGGGCTCCAGGCCGTCGGCCAGTGTGCGACCCCACCGGCCGGCTACCAGGTCGTCGCGACCACCGGGGCCGTCGGCACGGAGTTCGTCACCGCCAGCTGCGGGACGAAGAAGGTCATCGGGATGGGCGGACGCATCAACGGCGGCCAGGGCGACGTGGTGCTCGACCAGGTGGTGCCGTCGTTCGACCTGGCCTCGGTGACCGTCCGGGCGGTCGCGGTCCAGGGCACGGCCCCGACCGGCTGGAGCGCCACGTCGTTCGCGGTCTGCGCCACCGCGCCCGCCGGGTTGGAGCGGATCGTGGTGACGGGAACTGGTACGAGCAACCCCTCCGCCACCCGCGTGAAGCCCTGCCCGACCGGCAAGGCGCTCTACAGCATCGGGGCGGACATCAACGCCGGCAACGGGCAGGTGCTGCTCAGCGCGCTCAACATCACCCCCAGCACCACCCTGCGCGTACGAGCCGACGAGGACGCCGACGGCTTCGCCGGCACGTGGAGCCTGAGCGGGTACGGCGTCTGCGGTAGCTGACCGCCTCACGCGGCGTCTGCCGCACCTGCCACCGCAGCCCGGCCCCGCTCCCACGAAAAGGGGGCGGGACCGGGCGGGGTGGGTGGTCCCGCTCGGCGAGGTTGGGGGCCTTCTGGGTCGCGGGCGAGAGCGGCCTGAAGGATCTCGACACCGTCGGCGATCGACCCGGTGTCCCCCGTCGGCGGAGGATCCATGCGCGGGGATGCTGTCGAGCTGATGTCGCAGACGATTCACCGCTGTCTGGTGCCGCCGTGGCCCAGACACCGCCTGATGTCACAGACGACTCAGCTCGACAGCGTCATACGACCAGATCCCCCACAGACCGGCTCGGCGACCACCACCGCCCCACGCAGCGCGGATTACTAGCTGCAGTGGATCGGTCCCCAACGCTCCTCGGAGAGGTTTCGGTACACCACGTACACCAGGATGCACCGGCCGGCCGTCCCGGTGACCTGGGCGGGACCGGCGTAGTACTGGAAGTTCCCGGAATCGCGATCGAAGACGAGTGGTTCACACGGGTTGCCCGAGCTGCCGGTGGCGCACTTGCCGATGAAGACCTCCATGTGCTCGGACTTGTCGCGGTTGAGATTCTTCTGGGCCCAGACGCAGTTCGTTCCCCCGTTGGCGCTGGAGTATGAGATGAACACGGAGATCGCGCCGCCGTAGGCGTCGCGATGTGGCGACAACTCAGTGCCGGAACAGGATGCCCGAGGGCTCAGCTTGGTGTGCGCGGATGCGGGCGAGCCGGTCACGGCGAGCGTCGCCGCCACCAGCACTGCGGCGAGGACTGCTCCGATCAGGGTGCGGGTCCTGGACCGATGCATCGCGAAGACCATAAGAAATCCTTCCATGAGGGACACATTCACCATCACTATTGCACAAGCGACGTTCCCGTCGGCGATTGTGCTCCCGGCATGGAGATCGCTGACCGTTCACCTCCGTCCACAGTGCTCACGGCCGAGGCCGGGGGCGACGGCGCGGTGGCCCCGCCGCCCCCGGGTGCGTGTCAGCGCGGTGACGGCAGGCCGGTGTCCACCGCGGACATCAGGGTGCCCGTGGTGGTGTCGCCGGACATCTCCCAGATCATGCCGCCGAGCAGGTTCTGCTGCTTGGCCCAGGTGGTCTTCTGGCCGATCGACCACGGGTCGTCGAAGGTCCACCACTGCCCGCCGTTGCCGGTGTAGCAGTACGACGAGACCGACTGGGTGTCGTGCTGGACGGTGCAACCGGGCACCATCGCGAGCAGGTTGGCGTACCCGCGGGTGCCCGCCTCCTCGGCGAACTGGCCGGGCGCCGCCCCGGTGGCGGTCTGCCACTCCCCGTTGGCCGAGCCGCCGCCCGGCAGGGTCCCGGCAGCCACTCCCTGCCAGCCCCGGCCGTAGAAGGCGAAGCCGACGGTGAGCTGGCGTGGGTTGACTCCGGCGTCGGTGTACGTACGCACGGCGCGTTCGACGCTGAACTCGAACGGATACGGGTCCTGCGCGTCGCGGTACAGGTTGCCCTGGTGTCCGGTGCGGTTCGGCTCCCACGAGTTGTCACTGCCGGCGCCGTGGAAGTCGTACCCCTGCACGTTGGCGAAGTCGAGGTAGTCGAAGACGCTCGGCGTGCCGTCGGTGCGGCTGATGTCCCACCCCGCGTCGATCTTCGCCGGATCGGCCGGGGTGAACGCGGTCAGCAGGTACCGCTTGCCGGTGGTCGCGCCGAGCTCGTCCATCTGCCGGCGGAACTCGGCGAGCAGAGCTGTGTTGTTGGCCTTGTCCTGTGGCCCCCAGTGGTTGCCGGGGTGCCCTTCGGCGCCGGGCCACTCCCAGTCGAGGTCGATGCCGTCGAAGATGCCGGCCGCGGTGCCCGGCCCGCCGGCGTTGCCGGCCACCGGCAGGTTGCCCCGCAGGTAGATGTCCAGGCACGAACGGACCAGCTTCTCCCGGCTCGCGGGGGTCGCCGCGGCGTCGGAGAAGTACTTCGAGTACGTCCAGCCGCCGAGCGAGATCAGGATCTTCAGGTGCGGGTGCTTGGCCTTGAGCTTCTTGAGCTGGTTGAAGTTGCCGCGCAGCTTCTCCCAGCCGGTGTCGGCCACGCCGTCCACCGACTGCGCCGCGCTGAACGGTCGGCCGTAGTCGGCGTCGGCGTCGCCCGCGCCGGTGCCCTGGTCGGGATCCTGCGGATCCGGGGTGGTGCCCCGGGTGACGCCCTGCAGGCAGGTCAGGTTCACCGGGTCGAGGTTGGCGAAGGCGTAGTTGATATGGGTCAGCTTCGCCGCCGCGCCGGAGGTGTCCAGGTTCTTCACGAAGTACTGCCGGCCGTAGATGCCCCACTGGACGAAGTAGCCGACCTTGGCGTACCGGCCGGCGCCCATCACGTCGTCGGTGGTGACGGTGACCGACGCGCTGGCGGGCGAGACGTTGTCGTAGGTGTCGCGGGCGCGGACGGTGAAGGTGTACGTGGTCAGTGGGGTGAGTCCGCCGACGGTGATGCTGGTGCCCGTGCCGTTGACCGTGGCGGCGAGCTGGGTGCCGCGGTAGACGTCGTACCCGGCGATGCCGCTGGCGTCGTTGACGGCGTTCCACGCGAGCGCGACGCTGGTGGCGGTCACGGCCGTGCTGCGCAGGCCACCGGATGCCGGTGGGGCGACGGTGTCGTCGGCCGGGTTGAGCGTGGTGGCCGACACCGTGGCGCTCGCCGGCGAGGTGTTGCCGCGGGTGTCCTTGGCCGCGACGGCGAAGGTGTAGGGGGTGTTCGGCGTCAGCCCGCTGACGGTCGCCGCGGTGCCGGTGACCGACGCGACGACGGTCCCGCCGCGCAGCACGTCGTACCCCGCGATCGGGAAGTCGGTGGCGGCGGCTGCGGTCCAGGTCAGCGACACGGTCTTGGTGGTCCGCCCGCTGACCGCGAGGCCGGTCGGCGTGCCCGGTGCCCGGTCCGGGCTGCCGTCGCACTTGTTGCCGTTGATCCGGCAGTTCGTCGGCGCGGCGGCCGTCCCGGTCCCGATGAACCAGAAGCTGTACGGCTCGGTGCTGCCACCGGCCGCGACGGTACCGTTGTAGTGCGCGTTGACGACCGTGACGCGGTTGCCGACCCGGGTGACGGTGCCGTGGTAGGCGTTGCCCATGGTCACCCCGGCCGGCAGGTCGAACTCGAGGGTCCACCCGGAGATCGCGCTCGTCGTCGGGTTGCTGATGACGTACTTGTCCATCCGCCACGAGCCGTTGTCGGACGAGGAGAAGGCGGCGGTGAGACCGGCGGCGGCATGGGCCGCGGTCGATGGCGCGACGATGGCGCCGACCACGGCCAGCAGGGCTGTGACGGCCAGCGCCAGACGGGGGGATCTTCGCGGACCGGTACGACCGCCCATGACGTCCTCCTTTAGGAAAGTTTCCTAAAAGATAGATCGGTGGCGATCGATAAGTCAACGCCGTCACCGCCGGTCGCCGCCTACTCGCAGAAGACACGCACCTTGGCATCGGGCGCGTCGACCTCCACGGTCATCTCGTCGAGGTGCTCCACGAGCGCCTCGAGCTGCTCGGGCTTGAGCTGCGTCAAGTCGAACGGCACGCCCGACCTGCTCAGTTCGACGTTGGCCCGGTCCAGTGCCTGCGGCGGGATCAGCGCCGCCATGCGTACGCCGGCCCGCAGCAGTTGCAGCGGCACCCGCACGTTGACCCGCGCCGGCTCGCCGTCCTCAAGGGCGTCCACCACCACCCGCAGGTACTTCGCCCTGCCCTTCGGCCGGACGTCACGATTCGACGCCGCCGGCGGCTGGTCACTTTCGAGCGCGGCGATGAGCCGCTCCGCCTCCCCTGCGGTGATCTTGCTCTCGGCCAGCATGTCGAGGATGTCCCTGCGCTGTTCGTTCATGGAACCTCTCCTATCGGACGGTGGCGAGCACAGCCGTACGGCCCTGCTCGACGTGGACCCGGGTGCCGGGCAACGCGGAGACGATGCGCCAACCGGTGCTGAACGCCCGCACCACACTGACGCCGCGCACGAGGCAGGCCACGGCCGCCACCGCCAGGGCCAGGACCACGACCGGCGAGAGCACGAGCACCACGGGCAGCACCGGGACCCAGATCCGGATGGGACGGCCGTCCGGGCGTTCGACCCGTACGGTCAACAGCTGCGGCATCACGGCCGGCCCTCCAGTTCGGACAACGCCTGCTGTGCGGTGATCTCGCCCCGGCGCAGCCGATCGATGACGTCGGCCCGCGACGGCGCCGGATCGGTCTCGACGAAGTCGAGCATCTGCGTGATCCGGTTCAGTCGTGACTTGACCGTCGGGTAGCTCACCCCGAAGACCCGCTCCATCTCCTTGATGGAACCGTGGCACCGCACGAACGCCGTGACGAAGACCTGGTCCTCGGCGTTGAGCTGAGCCAGTTGCGGCAGCTCGAACTCGCCCTCGATCGCGACGCCGCTGCCTTCGAGGCGCACCCGCTCGACGACGAACGACTGACCCCGGGTCAGGTTCGTGAGCTCCTGCCAGTCCATCGCCTTCTCGGTCATATCTGAAGTTATACCGGGAGAGGACTTCAACTTTCAAGAGGTGGATCTTAATTTTCTTAATACAGGGCTTACTTCGGCCTCAGCGCTGGGTCTGCCGTGCCCGCGCCCGGGGCGGACCGAGCGTGTCGCCGATGGCGTCACCGCGACGGTGTCCGAGGTCGTCAAGCTCTCGGCCAGCTCAGGACAGCACGCGGCAGGTCACCTGCGTTACCGAGGTCGCGGCTCGCGCATGGGAGAGATTCAGGTGGTGACGGTGTGGGGACCCCACGCGTGCCGGTTCTTGGCCGCGGCCTTCCTGCCGAGCCGGCCCTCGCGGACGAGAACCGCGAGCGAGTCGAGGATGACCCTGGAACTCAGCAGTGCCGTCTGCTCCGCCCAGTCGTACGGCGGGGCGCACTCGACCACCTCGAGGCCGGCAAGTCCGGGGGCGGCGATCATACGGATGAGATTCAGCGCCTCGCGGGGCAGCAGCCCTCCCGGCTCCGGCCAGCCCGTGCCGGGGACGAACCCGGCATCGATCACGTCGATGTCGAACGACAGGTAGACCGCCTTGGCGTCCTTCCACGCCGTCTCCAGTGCCACCTCGGCGACCTTCTCGATACCGACCCGCTCCACGTCACCGACGGTGATGACTGTCGTTCCCCGCTCGCGGCCGACCTTGACGCCGGCCCGGGGCGTCTGCCAGCCTCCGATACCGATCTGGACCAGGTTCGTGGCCGGAGCGTTCCCGATGTTCGTCGCGTGGAACCACGGGGTGGTGTGCATGCGCTCGTCGAGGTCGGTCTCCTGGGTGTCGACGTGCCGGTCGAAGTGGATGATGCCGATGTTTCCCTCGACGTACGGCGCGATGCCGCGGATCGTCGGATACCCGATGGAGTGATCGCCCCCCAGGACGACGGGGAACACGCCGCGGGAGTAGACGTGGGCCATGGCCTGGCTGATCTGGTCGAACGACTTCTCCAGGTTGCCCGGGATGGTGAACACGTCGCCGATGTCGACCATGTTCAACTGTTCGCGCAGGTCGACACCCAACTCGTAGCAGTACGTGCCGAACAGGTTCGTCGAGCGGCGGATGCCCTGCGGGCCGAAGCGCGCACCTGGCCGGTAGGTGGCTCCCGAGTCGAGGGGCGCGCCGAAGACAGCCACCTCGGCGTCCTCGATGTCGTTGACATCCTCCAGGTACGGGGAGTTGAGGAACGTGCCGCGCTCCCCGGCGAAGTGCGGCAGCTCGCCGCGGGAGAACGTGGGGATGGTCCTGTCGACCAGGGTCGGCGAGCCCGGCAGGCCGAAGGCCAGACCGCGCTCGATCTCCTCGTCGTGGCGGAACAGCGACAGTCGCTCCTCCGCGAGTTGCGCCCATCTACCTTCCTTGGGCGCGAACGCGTCGCTGTGCGAGTGGCCATGATCGTGACCGGGGGAACTGCCGTGCGGATGAGTCACTCCCGGTCTCCCTCAGACGCCGTCTTTTCACGACCCGTTCGGCCACCCGTCTCGGCCGGGGCCCGGGTAGTACATCGGGAGCGTAGCTCGGCAAACTGGCGTGAACAGGGCATATCGACAAGAGCCCCCACTGCCGGTCAGGAGGCTCAAGTTTCCCTCAGTTCCAACGTCGGGGTCCTTTCCCGACACGGGGGCCGGCCTAGGTTCGGCTCACCTCGACGGAACACGGCTACTGCCTCCCGAAAGGAGCACCATGGCCCCCACTCCGCCTACCGATGCCGAACTGAACGTCCTGATCCGGGCGCGGCTGGCCGTCCTCGGCATAGATCTCGACCAGCTCCCGCCCGGCACCACCCCCGATCCCGTGACCGGTTCGCCCGGCCGGGACTCGGTGCTCGCCTCGCTGCGCTCGTTCATGCGGGGCACCGTCGCCACGCTGGCCGCCTACCAGCTGCCCGCCGCCGGCACGACCGATCCGAAAGTCGCGGCGGCGTTGTCGCAGCAACGCGTGCCGATCCTGTACCCGGCGAACAGCACGGAATGGCGGAAGGCATGACTGTCGAACCCCTCGACCGTTCGGTCGATCGCCGGGCCTTCCTGGCCCGCGCCGCCGCGTTGGCCATCGCCTCCACCGCCGGCGCGACCCTCGCCGCCCCCTCGATGGCGGTCGCGAGCGGCCCACTGTCCCTGGGCTCGAAGAAGAGCGGGGCGCTGGACCAGCCCAACGCCTACGCCAAGCCCCGCCCGGAAGCGGTCGCTGATCCGACCGAGTTGACCATCGCCGAGGCCGCCTGGCTCATCCGGGCCAACAAGCTCACCCCCGAGCAACTGGTCGAGGCGTACCTCGCGCGCATCTCCGCGTACGACGGCACCTACCGGGCCTTCAACCTGGTGCTCGCCGACGCGGCCATCGCGGCGGCACGCGCGGCCGCCCGCGGGCCCCGGCGCGGGGTGCTCCACGGAATTCCCCTGGCCGTCAAGGACAACTACTACACCGAAGGGGTCCTCACCACCGCGAACTCCTTCCTGTTCCAGGACTTCGTGCCGCCGTACGACGCGACCGCCGTGGCCCGGCTCCAGGCGGGCGGCGCGATCGTCCTCGGCAAGACGCAGATGGGCCCGCTGGCCACCACACGGGCCACCACGCCGGCCGGGGTGGTCACCACGGTGAACGCCTGGACGCCGACCAACCGCAACACCGACCCGGGCGGATCGTCCACCGGCACCGCGACCGCGGTGGCCGGCCGCATGGCCACCTCCGGCATCGGCACGCAGACCGGTGGCTCCATCACCGCACCCTCGAACGCCCAGGCCCTGACCGGGCTCAAGCCGACCATGGGCCGCGTCTCGGCGGCCGGGATCGTGCCGCTCTCCTACACGCGGGACCATCCGGGGCCGCTGGCGCGCGATGCCAAGGATGCCGCCATCATGCTGACCGCGATGGCGGGCGAGGACCCGGCGGACCCGCGCAGCCAGGGGCTGCCCGAGGTGCCCAACCTGATCGACGCGGCCACTCCGGTGTACCGGGGGAAGCGGATCAAGCTGCGCTGGAACACGAGGATCGGGGTGTTGCCCAACTTCACCAACGGCACCTCGGCCACCGCGCTGGCCCGCCAGGCGTACCTGGCTCAGCTCGCCGCGATCCCCGGCGCCACTCTGGTGGACGTACCGCTGCCCGAGGGGTGGAGCCAACTCACCGGCAGCACCTTCAACAACATCCGCCTGCCCGAGCGCAGCGAGCCGTTCATGCCCTACCTGCGCAGCGACCTACGCGGCTTCGGCGTGTCGGTGACCAGCTGGCTCCAGGGCGCGTTGCTGGGCGGCAACGAGTTCCTCACCGGCCAGCGGGCCAAGCTGTTGCTGCTGGAACGGGTGCTCGACGACCTCTTCGACGCCTGCGACGTCGTGGTGCAGACCGACCCGGTGCCCTTCGACATCCTGGGGCTACCGGAGATCGCCTTCCCGATCGGGTTCACCGGCGCCGGCGTGCCGATCGGCACCATCCTCGGTGGCCTGCCGTACGGGGAGGACCGGCTGCTGTCCGTGGTGGCCGCGTACCAGGCGACCACGGACTGGCACCTGCGCCGGCCCGCCGACCCGCCCGCTGCCGCCCGGTCCAGGGCCGGTTCCGCAGCGGAGGAGCTGCGCCTGACGGCCGAGCAGGTCGCCGAACTCACCCAGTGACGACGGTGGAGGGCGGGGCGTGCCCGCCCTCCACCCGGGTGGCTACCCGTTTCCGGGCGACGCCTGCTGTCGGCGGTGTCGCTCCACCATCGCCACCAGAAGTGACATCGGGACCGGCGTCTCGGCGTCCGTACGGCCGGTGGTGATGCTGCGGCCCGGCTCCGGAGGCGCCACGACCACGTTGGGCCGCCGGGCGAGCGCGGCCCGGTGCTGGCGCATGGCCGGGCTCTCCCAGCCGCCCGGTGGCAGCCCCGCGGCCAGCCCGATCACCGCCGAGGTGCACTGCAACGCCAGCAGGCTGGGCGTGTCCGCGAGACCGGTGGCCAACCGCCCCAGGTAGTGCAGTGTGGCGGGGTAGACCAGCACGGTGTCGGCCCACTCGGCCAGTTCGACGTGCAGCGCGGTGGTCGTCGGCCCGTCCGGCCAGGCGTCGGGCACGGCCGGCGTGCCGGCGAGCCCGGACAGCGCGTCCAGGGTGACGAACCGCAGGGCAGCGCGGGTCACCACCGGTCGGATCTCCAGTTCCGGATAGCTGCTGCGCAGCCAGTTGACCCAGAACGGCAGGAAGGCGACCCCGACGGAACCGGTCCCGACGAGCAGGAGCCGCCGGGCGCTGAACGGTGGCGGCCCGGAGCGCTGCCGTGCCTGGTCCACGGGTTCGGGCGTACCGGTCACGGGGATGCCCTCCGTCCCGCCGCCCGGTCGAAGGCCCGCGCCCGCAGCGCCCGCCGAAGGTCGGCCCGCCGGGTGCTGAGCAGCCTGCGCAGCTCGGCGGGCGGGTCCGCCTCGGCGAGGTAGCGGTCCGTGCGCGCCGCCACGTCGGCGTGCACCTGCGTGCTGGGGTAGAGGGCGACCACCAGCATCTGCGCCAACTCCGGCACACGAGCGCGCCAGAGCTCGTCCAGCCGCGCGAAGTAGGGCTCCACGAAATGCGCGAGCAGGTCGGTCTGGTCCGGTTGACTGAAGCTGAAGAGCACCCAGCTGAGCAACTCCGGCTCGATGTCGGGCGAACCGACCGCGAGTTGCCAAGCCTCCTGCTTCGCCGCGAGTGTCGGCGCCGCCGCGCGTACGCCGGCCGCCCGGCACCGCCCGGCCGCCGTCGGGTCACGGCGCAGCTCGGCCTCGACCCGGTCCACATCGACCGTTCCGCAGGCCACCAGCCGCCGCAGGATCGCCCAGCGCAGCTCGGTGTCGAGGGTCAGCCCGGGGATCGTCTCCGCGCCGGTCAGCAGCCGCTCGGCCAGGGCGAGCTGGTCGGAGGTGGTGGCCTGCAGCGCCAGGGTCCAGGCCCAGCAGAGTTGCCGGTCGCCCCCTGCCGGAGCCGCCCGGACGCCCTCCAGGGCCAGCGCGGCGAGCCGGGCCCGCCCGGTCGGGCGGTAGGCGGGATCGGTGTAGTCGTCGAGCGCCGCCGACGCCCGTACCAGCAGGGTCTGCACCGCGCTGACCTGCTCCTCGGCGTCGATGCCCGACTCGACCATGGTGAGGAAGTCGCGGGCCGCCAGCTCGGCGTCGCGCACCATGTCCCAGGCCGCGCCCCAGCACTGGGTGCGGGCCAGCGGGTCCCGGATCTCGGCGATCCCGTGCCGGATCGTGGCCACGGACACCGGGTCGAGCCTGCCCCGCGCATAGCTGAGCTCCCCGTCGTTGACCAGCACCAGGTCCGGGGCACGCTCGCCGACGATCCCGGGTACGGCCACCCGGGCACCGGTGAGGAGCACGTCGTGCCGGGCGGTCCGCACGATTCCCTCCGGTCGCCGTACGTAGCAACCGACCGCCAACCGGTGCGGGCGCGGGGCGTCGTCCGTCGCCGCGTCCCGGACGACCTCGAACGTGGAGATCCGGTCCCCGTCGCTGGTCAGCTCGGCGCGGAGCACGTCGACCCCGGCACTGCACAACCACCGCTGGCACCACTCGCCCAGGTCGCGGCCAGCCGCCTCGCCGAGCGTGGCGACCAGGTCCGCGAGGGTGACCGCGTGACCGGCGTACCGGTGGACGAACTGCCGAAGGCCCCGTACGAGCGTCTCGTCGCCGATGGTGGCGGCGAGCTGCCGGAAGACGGCTGCCCCCTTCCCGTACGTGATCGGGTCGTAGTTGATCTCGATGGCGGTGACGCTCGGGACCTCCTCGGCCACCGCGTGGGTCGTCGCCTCCTCGTCCTGCGCCCGTGCCCAGCCACTGGCCACCGCGAAGACCTGCCACGCGTCCGGCGCCTCGATCGCGCGGCACCGGGTGCTCAGGTAGGTGACCACCGCCTCCTTGAGCCACAGGTCGCTCCACCAGGCGATGCGCACGAGGTTGCCGAACCACATGTGGGCGACCTCGTGCAGGATCACGTCGGTCCGCTGATCCCGCATCGAGGCGGTGACCCGGCTGCGGAAGAGGAAGTCCTCGGACAGGGTCACGCAGGCGGCGTTCTCCATGCCGACCATGCCGTAGTCGGGTACGAAGACCTGGTCCAGCTTCGCGAACGGGAACGGGTGGGCGAACAGGTCCGCGAAGTGCGTCAGCCCGTTCCGGGTGGCGGCGAAGACCTCGTCGGCGTCCAGGCAGGAGACCATGCTCTGGCGGCAGGCCAGCCGCAACGGCACCGGCCCGTCGGCGGCCACCACGGCATACTCGCCGGCCACCAGCGCGAACTGGTAGGTGGCGAGGACCGGCGTGGGCGCGAACCGCCAGGTCGCGTCGCCGCCGGCCAGCACGGTCGGTGCCGGCGTGGCCGAGGTCGACAGCACCGCCCAGTGCGCCGGCGCGGTGACCGTGAGGGTGAACGGCGCCCCGAGGTCCGGCTGGTCGAAGCAGGCGAAGACCCGTCGGGCGTGCGCGACCTCGAACTGGGTGAACAGGTAGCTGCGCCCGTCGGCGGGATCGATCATCCGGTGCAGGCCGACACCGGTCGTGGCGTAGTCGCTGTGCGAGACGACCCGCAGCTCGTTCTCGGCCGCGAGATCCGGCAGCCGCAGCCGGCGGCCGTCGTACTCCGCCGCCACATCGAGGGCACGTCCGTTGAGGAGTACCTGTTCGACCTGCGCGTCCAGCAGGTCGACGAAGGTGCTCCGCCCAGGGATGGTGCAGCGGAAGCGGATTGTCGAGACCACCGTGAACCGGGTCGCGTCGGTCAGGTCGACCGCCAGGTCGTACCCGTCGATCCGGAGCAGTCGCGTCCGGTCGGCCGCCTCGGCGCGGGTCAGGTCGCCCGGCCGGGTCCGGGCTGCGACGTCCACGGCGCTCACGAGGCCCCCGTCACCGGTACCGCCGTCGCCACCGCCTCCACGGGTGGCCGCAGGTGCCCGAGCACCGTCTCCGTGATCGCCTCGACGGTGGCCCAGGTGAATTGTTCCGCCCCCGACCGCAGGTCGCCGACCAGCCCGGCCGCCCGCCGTAGCGCCGTCCACATCTCGTCCACGGACAGGTCCGGCTCGCCGGTCAGCAGCAGGCGGTGGCTCTCGAGCAGGTCGAGGCGGAGCCGGGTGGAGTCGGAGACCGGCGGACAGCGCATGGCGAGTGCCGGCACCCCGTTGCGGACCAGTTCGCACACCGTGAACCCGGCCCCGTCGGCGACGACCACGTCGGCGGCCGAGAACGGGATCTCCGGCCGGGCGGTGAGCCCAGCCCAGCGCAGGTTCGCCGGTCGTGGTGCCGCCAGGTCGGGCAGTTCGTCGGCGAGCACCAGCAGGTGGTCGTCCGCCCCGGCATGACGCTGCCAGGCGCCCAGGGTCGCGGCCAGCATCGCGCGGGTGTCCGGCCGGTCGGTCATGCCGCCGAGGGCCACCACCGCGACGAAGGCGTCGGCGGGCAACCCCAGTTCTGCCCGCGCGGTGGCGCGGTCCACGTCGAACCGGCGTACGAGCGGACCGGTGAAGTGCAGCGGCACGGTGATCTCGGCGGTCCCGGGATGCGCCGCGGCGAAGTCGGGCACCACGATCGCGGTGGCCTCGTTGAGGGTGCGGTCCAGGTGCGGCAACCCCAACTCGCCGTAGAACCAGTCGGTGATGAGCACCGCGGGCACGTCCAGCAGCCGGCGGCACACCGGCAGGGCCCACATGACCTCGTCGGTGACGACCAGGTCCGGACGGGGCAGCGTGGTCAGGTAGCGGTGCACGGCCCGGCCGGCGGCCTCGCTGGTGTCCCGCTCGTCAGGGATGTCCAGGTCCGAACAGGACACGTTCCGCGACCGGTAGTAGCGCAGGCCGGTGCCGGACGAGGCGAGGTCGAGCTGGACGTCCGGCCGGGTGCGCCGAATGGTCTCGACGATCTGAAGGTCACGGGCGGCATGGCCGTATCCGTGACCGCGGGTGAGCACGACGACCCTCGGCTGGTGCGACACGGCACTCCCATCATCGGCCCGCGACACTGGTCGCTTCCTCACGCGCAGTGAGCATACGGACCGGAGCGGCCTACCTCCACCCTCTACTTTAAGAAGTGTTGACAGTCCATAAACGGGTCACGAAACTCGTTGGTGCTCTGCTCCCGTAAGGCGCGGCTGGGTTCTTCGGGGCGCAGCCGGGCGCTGCTCCTACGGGATGCGGCGCAGCAGAAGGGTTATGCCCACGTGCCTACAGAGTGTGACAGCCGGCGCTGTCCGTGCTGCGCACGGAGAAGGAGATCCAGTGATGGAATCGACCAACGCCATCAACACTGAACTCGACCTCGAGGTGCAGGACGTCTCCGACGCCAGCTGGGACGACCTCGTGTCCCAGATGATGCGGGACGAGCTCGACGCGATGGCCCTGGCAACCTGCAAGCCGGCCTGCACCTGCGTCTGCACCTGCGGATGCGGCGCGGGCTGCTGACCTCGGGCACGATGCCGGCCAGGGCACCGGTGAGCACACCGACGGCTTCCGGCAGCCCCGGCTGACGGTGTGACGGCCGGGACACGCATGCTGGTCCCGGCCGTCACACCGACTCCGCGCCTACCCCAGGAGGAAGTTCTGCCGTGACCACCGTGGATCTCACCAGGTTGGTCTCCCCACTCGGCGTCGTCAACTCGGTGCGCCGGGCCCTGGTTCCCCGGGGCCTGTCGCGGGTCCACGTCTGCGTCGGCGACGCCGGCAGTGGCCGCCCGGGCCGTTCCGCCGTGCCACCCGCTGGCGAGGTCGGCACCGGCCGGGTCCTCGACGACCCTGACCTGAGCCACACCGTCGCCATCGCCGAAGCCGCCGAACGGTACGCCGGGGCGAACCTGCACACCGAGCCGGAACGGGCCGTCGCCGCCGACCTGCCGGGTCGGGTGCTGGACACCTCGAGGATCCCCCGCTGTTCGCCTCGGGAGCACGCCCAGCCGGGCTGCCCGATGGTGCCCTACCGCGACGACGTGCCGATCCGCTGGGTGCGTGGCGTGGACGTGCACACCGGCGAGCCGACCTGGGTACCGGCGGTCATGGTCGCCTACGGCCTACACGCCGAGCCAGCCGAACGGTTCGTCTACCAGATCTCCACTGGCTACTCGGTCCATCCCGACCCGGCGCAGGCACTGCTCGGCGGCATCCTGGAGGTCGTCGAACGGGACGCCGTCGCCCTCACCTGGTTGCAGAAGCTCCCACTGCCGCCGCTGAGTCCCGACACCTTCACCGACGACGTGCGGTACCTGCTCGCCTGGAGCGAACGGCGGTTCCTGACCACCCACCTCTTCGAGGCCACCACCGACCTCGCGGTGCCCACCGTGTACGTGCTCCAGATCGCCCCGCACGACGCCATGGCGCGGCAGGTCATCGGCGCCGGCACCGGACACAGCCTGGGCGACGCCGCCCGGCGGGCGTTGCTCGAGGTGCTGACCCTGCGGGACGCCTACTACTCCGACGAGCCGCCGCCCGCCGACTACACAGCATTCCGGACGGTGCTGGACGGGGCACGGATGATGTCGCGTCCGGAGCACTCCGCAGCCTTCGGGTTCCTGCTGGACGGGCTCGACGCCCGGGTCCCGACCGCGTCCGCCCCGGACCTGCCCGCCGATCCGACGGCCGCGCTGCGGGTGGTACTGGGCCACCTCGCCGACGCCGGGATGCAGGTCGTCGCCGTGGACCGGACCTGCCGGGAGCTGGCCGAGGTGGGGCTCACCGCGGTCACCGTGGTGATTCCCGAGCTGCAACCGATGTCGCTACAGCCGCTCGCCCAGTTCCGCGCCCACCCACGCCTGCGCGAGGCACCGGCCCGAATGGGCTTTCCCAGTCTGAGCGAGGAGGAGCAGAACCAGTGGCCACAGCCGTTTGCGTGACGGGCAGTCACCGGCCGGAGCCGTACGGCATCGCATCGGTGTCACCCGGTGCCGTCTGGTCGGGCGTCGGGGTCGTCGGCGTCGGGGAGTTCGGCCGGGCGGTCCGACGACTGCTGGTCACGGCCGGCGCCCATGCCCTCTCCCCGCAGGAGCTGACCGAACAGGCGCGGCGCGGCGACACCGGCCTGGTCGCGGCCGTCGTCGCGCTCTGGCGGCCGGTGCCGAAGCTGTGCGAACAGGTCGACGCAGCTGCCGCCACCAGCGGCCTGCCCTGGCTGCCTCTCGTCGCCGAGCACCCCCATCTCGTCGTCGGCCCCTGGATCCAGCCCGGCACCGCCCCCTGCCACCGTTGTTACCGGTACCGTCGGGCGCAGCACGACACCCAGTCCGCGGCCACCGCCGCGCTGACCGCCGCCTACGAGGCGAACGACACCCTCGGCCCGGGTGGGCACCTACCCCACCACGTACGACAGGCGGTGGGCCTGGCGACGGTGGCCCGTACCGCAGCCGACCCGGGACTGGTCCACTCCCTCAACGTGCTGACCGGACACCTGACCAGCCACCGGGTCGTGGCCTGCCACGGTTGCCCGCGCTGCGGCGCGGACGTACCCCTCGGGACCGGCGGCGCGATCGCGGATCTGGTCCGCCGGCTCGTCACCGCCGCCCCGCGCGACGCGGTGGGCGCCACCGACGGGACGCCGGCATGACCGGCACCGGGGTGACCGACGCTCCCGTCCCGCCCACCCCACGGCCTCGGCTGACGGACGGGCTGGTCGTGGTGCCCCTACCGGACGGCCTGCTGGTCGAGGGCGGTCCGAGTCGTCAGCGGTTCACCGGTACGGCGGCCACCGAGCTGCTCCCCCGCCTGATGGGCCTGCTCGACGGCCGGCGCGGCCCCGCCGAGCTCGCCGCCGAACTGGGGCTCGCTCCCGGGCAGGTGGCCCGCGCGGTGGCGCTGCTCGACCGGTCGGGGCTGCTCGAGTTCGGGGACGACCCGGGGGCCGCGGCCGGGGCCATCGCCGGTTCACCGATGCGGTCGTTCGTGTCCCGCAGCGTGGCGCTGACCCGGCGGCACCGGAACGCCACCGCCGTGACGGCGGTGCTGGCCGACTGCGTGGTCGCCGTGCACGGCCCGGTCGACCTCGCCGTCGCGCTCGTCGACGACCTGCGCGACACCGGCGTGGGCACGATCCACCTGTGGGACGCCGACACCCACGCAGACGTCGACGCCGATTGCGGCGACCTCCTGGCCGGGTTGGCGCACCACGCGAGCCGGCTGGTGGTCGCGGTCGACACCGATCCCGCGTCGTTCCGCCGGCTGGCGGAACGGTGCCGGGACAGCGGCATCCCGCTCCTGCGGGTCGGCGGAGCTCCCGGACAGATCGAGCTAGGCCCGCTCTTCACCGGGCCGGAGACCGCCTGCGCGCCCTGCTTCCGCACCGCACGCGAGGCGGCCGGATGGCCGGTCGACGCGGTGCCGGCCGGTGGGACCACGCTGGCCGCCGGAATGGCGGCGGCCGAGGCGCTGGCCGTGCTGACCGGGCTGACCCGGCCGACGACCTACCGGACGGTGGTCCGGATACACCTGCCCGAGCTGCGCAGCGAGCGGTTCGACGTGACACCCGAGCCGGGCTGCACCCGCTGCGGTCTGCGGTCCGCGCCGGCGTCCGGCGATCTGGCGCTGGCCCACGAGTGGCTGGCCCGGCCGGCACCGCCCAGCGTCCCGCCGGCTCCCGCCAGCCCGGCTGACGGTGACGACACCGGCCAGCGCGGCGACCTCGCCTCGTCGCCGCGGGTCCGTCCCGACGAGGCGGCAGCCGGGTTGCCGACGGGCCTGGCCCCGCTGCTGGCGGCGGTGGCCGGGCACCCTGCCGTCGACACCTACCTGCTGGCGGTCGCCGGTTCCGCCCACCCCGTCCACCGGTACGACCCGGCCTCCGCCGAACTCGTGGCGACCAGGGCCGACCTGTCCCCGCCCCCGCCGCTGCCCGACGGGTTGCCCGCCGATCCGGCCGCCGTGCTGGTGCTCGTCGGGCTGCCAGGAAAGCTCTTCAGGAGCCGGAAAGACGCCGCCTACCGGGAGATCCACCTGGAGACCGGCCGGGCCCTGGCGAGACTGGTCGCGGCAGCCACCGGTGGCCCGCTGCGGGCCGTGGTCACCACCGGAACCGATCCGCGCCTGGCCGATTTGCTCGAACTCCGTACCGGCCAGGAACTGCCCACCGCAGTCGTCGGACTCTACCGGGAGGACGACCGTGCCGATCTTCGCTGAACACCGCCTCTACCAGCAGCTCGTGGAGCAGGCCAGTCCGCCGCCGACCGGTTGCGCGACGCCGCCGCCGGACGCCCACCCTCAGGTGTCCCGTCCGGAGTCCCTGCGCCCACCAGCCGTGGCCCGCCTCGGCACGGCACCGGTCACCCGTACGGACCTCGACGCGGTGCTCCGCGCCGGCACCGCCGCAACGATGGCACTCGCGCCGACCCCGATCACGGTCGTGGTGTTCACCGCCGCCGAATCCGCCTCGTCACCCCTGGCCCGGGCCGCGGCCGGTCGGTGGCCGGACGCCGCGGCCGGGCTGCTGTTCTGTGCCGATGTCGGGCGGGCCGGCGAGCGGTACGGCCAGTTGCTCGTCGCCGCCGGCTGGGGTGCGCAGGCGGCCTGGCTCGCCGCCCACGCCGAAGGTTTGGCGGGCCGGCTGGACCACCGGCCCGGCGTCGTGCCGGCCGTCCGGCAGCAGGGTCCCGAGCCACTCGACCACCTCTGCACCCTGCTGATCGGTAGGCCGGCATGAGCACACCCGTCTCGCTCTCCACCGTGATCATGACCCACCCGACGCGGCTGGACCGGGCGCGTGCCCTGCGCCAACGGCATCCGGAACTCGACATGCGGATCGTCGTCGACCCCGTCCCCGACGGGGAACGCTGCACCCTGCGTACGGCGGCCGCCGCCTGGTCGGCGGTGGGTGACGGCGCGACGCACCACCTGGTGGTGCAGGACGACGCGGTGCTCTGCGACGACTTCGCCAACCGGCTGACGGCGGCGCTGGAGGCGTACCCGACCGACGGTCTGGCGCTGTTCTGTGAATGGGGCGGGGACACCTCGTTCATGCTGCGGCTGGCCGCCGTCGGGGGCATACCGTGGGTGGAGGTCACCGACCACTACGTGCCCTCCGTGGCCCTGGTCCTGCCGGCGGCCCTCGGCCGCGAGTTCGGCGAGTCGGCCAGCCAGAACCTGCACGAGTGGGCGAAGCAGGACGACGTCTCCCTGCGGATCTTCCTCAACCACCACGGTGTACGGGTCGTCTGCCCGGTGCCCAACCTCGTCGAGCACGACCCGGGGCCGAGCCTGACCGGCAACGACCACATGGGCCCGCGCAAGTCGGCGTGTTTCGTCGACGACGTCGGGCCGCTGCCCGACCACGGCACGGCCGCGCTGCTGTATCCCATGGCGGTGCCGTACTTCTCCTGGTTCAGCGGGGAGACCCTCTGCGTCGTCCGCGACGAGGCGCACCAGCTCGGCTGGCGCCCCGAGCCGGCGCACACCGCGCTGCGCCACCGGGGCCTGGACACCCGGGCGGTGACCCGCCAGGCACAGGACGAGGTCGAGCAGTGGCGCCTCGACTTTCCCGGGCTGCCCACGGAACCCCTGAACCGGCTCTGGATCACCGCGTTCCTGACGGGAGTGGTGCTGACCGACGACCCGCTCCGATCGGTGACCCCAGCCGGTGAACCGCTGCCGGACGGTCCGGCGCTTGACGACCTGGCCCGGCTCGACGCCGCGCTGTCCCAGCCGGCCGCGGCGCGCGCCCTGGCGACCATGTCGCAGGGCACCCTGCGGACGGCCGCCGATCCTGGCGTGCTGGCCGTCCTGGAGAGCCCGCTCGCCAGCCTCGTCGGACGATCCCTGCGACTCGGGCATGAGGCGGCCGTCGCGCGGCGCGACCGGTACCGGGTGGCCCGGTGATCCAGCTGGTGCTGGCACCGGAGGTGACGCTGGCCGCCGACGCCACCGGCACGGTCTCCGTCGCCCATCCGGTGCACGGCCGCACCGTTCTGCGGGACGTCGACGCCGGGGTGACCGCGGCGCTGCTGGCCCTGCACACCAGCGCTCTACGCGCCGACGAGCTGGCGGAGCGGGCCAGGGCGGTCCTGCCGGAGGCCGACCTCACCCGCCTGCGGCACGAGGTCACCCGGTTCGCCCGCTGGGGCCTCATCCGGTTCGGACTCGTCGTCGGCGGCCGGCCCATCGCCGAGGTCACGCTGACCGGGGACCTGGCGCCCGTCGAGCTGGCCCGCGACGAGGCGGCGCCACCCGCGCCGGAGCAGACGGTACGCCTGTCCCGCTTCGCCTACCTGCGTCGCCGGGACGACACGGTGGTCATCGAGTCGCCGACCGCGTACTCCCGGGTGGCGATCCGCGAGGCGGCGGTGGCCGCGGCGCTGCCGCTGCTGGCCCAGCCGGTCCGGGTCGCCGACGTCTGCGCCGCGGTCGACTGCCCGCCCGAGACGACGCGGGAGTTCCTGGGCGTGCTCGTCGGCGCGGGCGTGGCCGGGTTGACCGACGACGCCGGCCAGCTCCCCGAGGACACCGATCCGCAGGTCGCCCAGCGGGAGTTCCACGACGTCCTGACCCACCGGCTCAGCCGGCGCGGGCTGACCGACGAACGGATTGGATCGGTCTACCTGTTCCAGGATCGGTTTCCGCCCCTGCCGGCGGTCAAGCCGGTCGGTGCCTTCGGCGGCGAACCCGTCCCACTGCCCCGGCCCGACATCGACCACCTGGTCCGCGCCGACCCGCCGCTGGCCGGTGTCATGGAGCGGCGCCGGTCGACCCGCGCCTTCGGCACCGCCCCGCTGGCCCTGGAGCAACTCGGTGAGTTCCTGTTCCGGGTGGCTCGCGTACGCGCCGAGCGTCCGGCCGACCCGGAGGCCGGGATCCCGTACGGCTCCACCGACCGCACCTACCCGTCCGGTGGGGGTGCCCACGACCTGGAGCTGTACCTGTCAGTGCGCTCGTGCACCGGCCTGCGACCGGGCATCTACCACTACGAGCCGGTGATCCACGCGCTCACGCTCGTCACCGCCACCCCCAAACTACTGGTCGGGATGCTCAACGAGGCGCACTGGAGCATCGGCCGGGAGTCCGTACCGCAGGTGCTCGTCACCGTGGCGTCCCGGTTCAACCGGCTGGGCTGGAAGTACCGGGGCATCTCCTACGCCCTGACCCTGAAGAACGTCGGGGTGCTGCTGGAGGCGATGTGCCTGGCGGCCACGGCGATGAACCTCGGCGCCTGCGCGCTGGGCAGCGGAAACTCCGCGATGTTCAGCGCCGCGACCGGCCTCGACCCGCTGGTCGAGTCGTCGGTCGGCGAACTGGTGCTGGGTACGCTGCCCGGTCCCGCCACGCCAGGGACGCCCCGGTGAGAGCCGGGCCCGGGTCGGGACGGCACGCCGTGCTGGTACGGGTCGCCGGCCTGCCGGCGAAGGCGCTCGACGCCCTCGCGGTACCCCGCATCCGTCGGTGCC
Source organism: Micromonospora sp. NPDC048170 (assembly GCF_040652795.1). NCBI lineage: Bacteria > Bacillati > Actinomycetota > Actinomycetes > Micromonosporales > Micromonosporaceae > Micromonospora > Micromonospora sp. NPDC048170. Next base: position 7,560 of record NZ_JBEZMR010000003.1, on the reverse strand, counting down.
TGGACGCCGCGTCGGAGAGCGAACGGGAGGCGGTCCGGCTGGCCGAGGATCTCGCCCTGGCGCTGCACCGCCTCGCGCCGACCCTGGAGCCGGCCGGCCGACGCACGGCGGTCAACCTGCGCCGGGACGTCCACAACGGCCGACTCACCACCCGGACCCGGCGGCTCGTCGAGCAGCTCGGAAGCGCACCGCCGGAGCCTCTCCGCCGGCTGCTCGCCTCCTGGGTCCGCTCCCGCGAGCAGGTGGAGACCCAGCTCGCGGCGGCAGACGACGCGACACCCGCCGCGCTGGGCCAGGCAGGTCGGCGCATCCTGGCCCACCTGCGCGACCCTTGGCTGCTATCCGGGCTGGCCATCGCCAGCCCGGCGTTCACCCGGCGGCTACTCGGTTCGGACGACCAACTACCCCTCGGTGGCCGGATGGCGCAATCGGCAGTCTCCTATCTCACCCGCAGCGCGGCCAAGCTCAGCCCGTTCAGCACGCTGACCACCACCGAACTCGCCCGGTTCAGCCCGCCCGGTGGACCGGTCGGCGCCGTCGGCGAGCCGCACCTCGACCGCGTCGTGGAAGTCACCCCGGCACTCACCACCGCCCTGCTCTTCGCCGAAGCCACCCATCCCGAGCGGGGTGGGGCCGTGACGGTGACGGTCAGCCCCAGCCTGCGGCGGGTCGACGGCCTACCCGTGGCGCTGCTGCCGGCCTACCACTTCCTCCAGGGCTACTTCGCCCGGGACGACGAACTGACCGACCTGACGGCGTACCGCCAACTGCTCGCCGCGCTGCCGCCCGATCCGGTCCGCCTCGACACCCTCGTCGACCTGCTACTGCACGCGCACCGGGACAGCCCGCCGGGCGTGGCGGAGCAGCAGCCGCCAGCGGCGGAACGGCCGAACGTCGTGTCGCGCGCAGCAGTCGCCGCGCAGGCACGGCGCTTCCTGCATGCCGGTCTCCTGCTGCCGGCGCCGGCAACCGCGGTCACCACCGTCGCCGCGGTCGCCGGAGTCGGTGCGGCGCTGGCCGCGACCACCGACGCCGGCACACGGCTCGACCTGGACCAGCGGCTGCGTACGCTGGCGATCGAGGCGTTCGACCGGGTCGACGCACCCGCGCCGGCCTGGGTGACGGCCGGGCCGCTGCGGCACGAGAACGTCGCCGGGACCGTCGGAGCGGTCCAGTTGCCGCAGACCGTCCTGGACGATCTGGACCAGCTCGCCGGCCTGCTTCGTCCCTCGGTACGCCGCGCCACCCTGTACGTGCGACTCGTCGACCACTTCGTCGCCCGGTACGGCCCCGGCGGCCAGGCCGACGACATCTTCGAGGTGCTCTACAGCTTCCTGCGCCGTCCGGACGCGCCGAAGCTGTTCGGCGACGCCTACACCGACCCGGGCCAGCCCGTCGAGGACCTACGCGGCCACGGCACCATCGGTGCTCCGACGCAGACCGCGTACGCCCAGATCGTCGCCGCCGGACCGGCGGAGGTGGCTGCCGGCGACTACCGGCTCGTCCTCAACCGGCTGACCGCCGGCCAGCCGGGGCTGTTGAGCCGCTGGGCGGGGGTGCCCAGGATGAGTGACGCGGTGAACGGGTCCCTGGTGGAATGGCTCGCCACCGTGTACCCGGGCGCCCGGGCCTACCAGGTGAACATCGGCGCCGACTGGATCAACGGGCACCGGGCGGCGGCCGGCGGGGTGCCGTCGCTGCCCTGGCCGGCCGAGGTCCGCGCTGGCGCGGGCCCGACGGGAAACTGGTCCCGTCTGCGGCTGACGCACGAGCCGTCCACCGGCACCCTTCAGGTCCACGACTCGGACGGCGCACCGGTGGCCTTCACCTACCTCGGCTCGACCCCGGCCTACCTGCTCTCCGAGGCGGCCCGCCTGCTGTTCCTGCTCTCCGAGCCGTGGCTCATAGCGGTCCGCGCCGACAACGACCGCTGGCCCTTCGATCCGCAGCCTCGCGTACCCGAGGAGCCGACGGCCATGCCGGCGGTGGAGTCGGGGCGCCTGGTCCTGAGCCGCCGACGCTGGCGGATACCGGCTGCCGCATTCCCCCGGCCCCGGCCCGGTGAGTCGCCGGCGCGGTTCCTGTTCCGCCTGGACCGTTGGCGTACCGCCCACGACCTGCCGGCAGAGGTGTTCTGTCGCCGCGACTTCGCGCCGGTCTCGGCACGCAAACCGCTCTGGGTCGACCTGCGGGTGCCGCACGCCGTCTGGACCCTGCTGCGGGCGACAGCGCAGGACCGGGCCTTCGACCTGGTCGAGGCGCTGCCCGGCCGTGACGCGCACTGGCTGCGCGACGCGGACGGAAACCGGCGGGCCAGCGAACTCCTGGTCCTGCTGAACCTGGCCCCGGCATCGCGGGGCGCGACATGACCGGGTGGGAGCCGGCGGCTGGTGCCGACCGGCCGATGGTCGCCGACTGGATCTCCTTCCACACCTACGCCACCTCGGTACCGGCGCTGCAACCGGTGCTGGAGTCGGTGGTCGCGCCGTTCGTCGCCGGCCTCAGCGAGCACGGCGCCCTCGTACGCTGGTTCTTCATCCGCTACCGGGACCAGAACGGCCCGCACGTCCGGCTGCGGGTGGGTGGCCCGCTCGACCTGCTGGCCGACGTGCAGCGCCACGGCCTGGTCGAGTTGGCGGACGTCCGCGTCCGGCTCTACGCACCCGAGTACGACAAGTTCGGTGGTCCGGGCGGGGTGGCCGCGGCCGAACGGCTGTTCCACGCCGCGAGCGAAGCCGCGCTCGGCTGCTTCGGTCCGGACTACTGGCCCCTGCGGATCGCCACCGCCGCGCTCCACCTCACCGAGGTGACCGACCGTCTGCCCAGGGCATCCCGGGTAGCGTTCCTCGCCGACTCGGCGGCCTACTGGATCGGGCAGGTGGGCCTCACCAGCACCGCGGTGGACCGGCTCGCCGTACCGTTCCGCCGCGCGCTGAACGCCACCCTTCCCGTGGTACGCGCGGACGCCCGGATCCGGGACAGCATGCAGCGGTATGCCACGACGCTGCGCGAGGAGCTACCGCCCACGGGGACCGATCTCCTCGCGCAGCACGTGCACCTGATGAACAACCGGCTGGGCCTGACCCTGCTCGAAGAGAGTCTCCTGTTTCACGCCCACGGCGGCTGACACGTTCACAGCCGTTGCCCGAAGTCGGGAGTCAGCGGGGAGCGCTGCCGAAGGCGCTGGAGAGGTACGCCCGGGAGTCGGCGATGGCGCCCTCGATGATCCGGGCCGCCTCGCGGGCCTCGTCGGGCCGGTGCCCGGCCTGCACCTGAAGCCGGAACCGGGACGAGCCGGTCGGGGTCACCGGGAACTCGACCATGAATGCCAGCACTCCCCGGTCGAAGAGCAGGCGGTTCGCCGTCCGCGCCAGCTTCTCGTTGCCGATCAGTAGCGGCACGATCGGTGACGGCTCACCCATGCAGGTCAGGCCCCGGCCGGTCAGCTCGTCGCGCAGGGCGTGGATCGCGGTGAAGAGCCGTGCCCGCAGCGCGTCCCCCTCGGCCGACCGGATGATCCTGGTGGCCTCCCGCACCACCGCGGTCTGCACCGGTGACAGCGCGTTGGAGAAGAAGTGCGAGCCGCCGAACATCTTGATGTACTGCTTCAACGCCGGTGAGTGGGACGCCACGAAGCCACCGTTGGAGCAGAACGTCTTGGAAAAGGCGCCCATCACGATGTCGACGCTGCCGAGCAGGTCCTGCATCCCCAGCACGCCCGTGCCGCCGGGCCCCATCGAGCCCAGGTCGTGCGCCACGTCGACCAGCAGCGTGGCGTCGTGTTCCCGGCAGACGCGTTGCAGGGTGACGAGGTCCGGCCAGTCCGCGTCCACCGAGAAGAGCCCGTCGGTGACCACCAGAATGCCGTTGCGGGTGTCCGTGGCCCGGATCTCGGTCAGGTGCCGGCGTACCGCCTCGACGTTGAGGTGCTCGTAGCGGATGACGTTCCGGGTGGCCGCCCGTGCCCCCTGCTGGAGGCAGGAGTGGGCCAGCCGGTCGATCAGGATGTGGTCGGACTGCCGGACCAGACCGACGACCGCGCCGAAGCCGGCCGCCCAGCCGGTCGGAAAGAGCGTCACGTGGTCGAGCCCGACCAGGTCGCCGAGGGCCGCCTCCAGATCGTCGGAGATGCGGGTGTTGCCGAGCACCATCGGCGAGCCGGCGCTGTGCGGCCCGTAGTCGTGCATCGCTCTGGCCGCCGCCTCCCGGATTGCGGGGTGCGTGTTGAACGACAGATAGTCCTGGGAGTTGAAGTTGATGCCTCGGGCCCGCCGGCCCAGGTCGTTGGTGATCTGGGCGACGCTGTCCGGCGCCGCCTCCAGCACCCGGGAGTACTGCCACGTCTCCGTGCGGCGACGGGCCTGCACCCAGCCGTAGAAGTCCTCGGTGCGGGTCAGCAGGTTGCAGCCGGCGGGCCGGTAGAAGTCGTACGCGTTCTTGTCCAGGGCGTACTCCTCGTCGGGGTCGACGGGGTTGCGCAGGTGGGCCGGCTCCCACATCTCGGTGAGGTCGGCGACCACGTGGGCCAGCTCGTCGTCGGCACCTTCGAGCGACGCGAGGTCGTCCCACGGGATGTGGCCGGCCCAGTTGCGGGTCATCTCGGAGACCTCGGTCGCGGTACGCGCCATGGTCTCGAAGTCCCGGCAGTGGGCCGCCTTGAGGATGATCCCGATCAGTTCGCCGTCTTCACGCTGGTCCAGCTCGGTGGTCACGGTGTCGTCTCCCTGGTGGATCATCAGGCGAAGAGGTTCTGCTGGTAGCTGCGGGAGGTCTCCGCGAAGTCCTCGAAGACCGCGTGGTCGGCGGAGGACTCCTTCGCGGCGTCGTTGAGCAGGAAGAGGTTGGAGGCCTGGAAGAACTCCGACACCGGCGCGACGTCGGCGTGTGTGGCGATGAACCGGTCGATCTCCTGCTGGTTGCCCCGCAACGCGACGAACAGTTGCAGCTCGTCGTGCCGGTACGGACGCATCTCGGCAAGGGTGCAGACGTAGTCGTGGTAGGCGGCAGCGTTCTGGCTCCGGCGGCGGTCCCCGTAGGCGGTCATCGCCTCGTCGATCGACGCGTCACCGCGGAGCCACCGGTCGAGTGCGGCGCTGACCAGCTCGGCGTCACGGAAGGCGTGGGTGATGCCGATCGCGGTGCACTGGTCCTTGGCCGACTCGGCGTCACCGACGAGCACCCACCCGGGCCCGTGCAGTGGCCGGAGGAAGGCCGACTGGTCCAGGGTGCCGTAGAAGCGTTCCTCCCTGGTCCCCTTGGTGCGCACCATGTCACCCAGCTCCGGACTGACGAAGTCCAACGCCTTCTGGTAGTTGCCCGGCACGTCACCGCGAAACTCCCGCGACCACTCACTCGGCCCCCAGACCAGAACCATGTTCTGGTTGAAGTTGGTCGGCGCCACCGCGCAGGCCAGCCGGCCGCGCCGGTGCAGTTGTGCCGGGCCGAGGTCGAAACCGGACCAGTAGCTCCAGTAGGCGAACGTGCAGCGGGGCCGCTCGTCGTACTTCGGCAGCGCGAGGGCGCGGGCGACGAACGAATTCCGGCCGTCGGCACCAACCACGATCTGGGCCCGCGCTTCGACCAGCTCCCCGTCGACCGCACGCCCCCGGATGCCGACGACCTGCCCGTTCTCGACGATCAGCTCACGAACGGTGAAGCTGGTGCGCACCTCGGCACCGGCCTTGGCGGCCGCGCCGACCAGGATCTCGTCCAGCACCCGGCGCCGCACGGATGCATAGCTCCGCACCACGCCCGAGTCGTCGCCGTGCAGGTCCCGGAAGTACTCGTGCAGCAGCTCGCTCGGCACCGAGCCGGTCAGCGAGATGCCGTCGTTGACCACCTGGACCGTGGTGTGCGCCGGAGTGACCGCCAGGACCTCGTCCAGCAGCCCCCACCGGTTCAGGTATGACATCCCGTGCGGCCAGAGGAAGTGCGTCGAGATGACGTCGCTGGGAAACGAGGAGCGGTCCACCAGCAGCACCCGGTGTCCACGCCGGGCGAGCAACAGGGCGGTGGACGCACCCGCACAACGGGCGCCGATGACGATCGCGTCGTACAACTTTACCGGTCCTTCGTTGGTGTGGCGGATGACGGCGCAGGCAGCGGCGGCGGGAGAAGCCACCCAGGAGCGGGCCCGGGGTCCGCGGATCGCCGCAGGTCAGCCGGGTCGCGTTCGGCGTCGGCCACCGTTGCAGGTGGTTACCTCCGCCGCACGCACCGCAGGCCCGGCGGAGAGCGTAACTGATGTCCACAATGGATTAAAGTCGCTCGGGCGGCGCCCGAGGTAGCCGCTCTGATCTGTCTCGACTGAGATCTCCATGGTGTGGCTGACGTCGACAAGGCCGCGCCGAGCGGCGACCCGGTCGGCCCAGATCTCCACCGCAGGCACCTCGACCTCGACGGTACGGCCACAGGCCCGGTAGACAGTGGTCGGGCCGCCCCGAGCCCCGAGCCGCGTAGCGGCCCCGGGTCCCCGGTCGAGAGCGTGCACCTGGCCGCACGGCAGCGCCCCGCTGGATCGTGGCGGGAATCTTCGCAGGCCGAACCAATCACCGAAGCATGTGTGGCGAGTGATCTGCATCGACTGAACGGCCCCTTCTCACCATTTAGATCGATGGCTATATATACGTAGGTGACTACCGTCACGTAACCCCCAGGAGGGCCAGTGAAGAGATCCATCGCCACCGTCAGCATCGCGCTACTCGCCAGCGGCCTGCTGACCGGCGTTGCCACCACCGCGTACGCGGCACCGACCACCCCCACCCCGGAGGCAAGTGCCGTCGCCAGGGCCGAGGCGGCACTGCGCGCGAACGGCGCAGCCGTACGGGCCTCGGCAGGCGAAACGTACGCCGTCTACAGCTCCAAGGTCGACCCGAACGGGGCGGCGCACACCCGCTACACCCGCGCCTACCAAGGATTGCGGGTCTCCGGCGGCGACTTCGTGGTGCACACCGCCCCGGACGGCAGTTTCGCCGGCTCCTCAGTCGGCCTGGTCACCCCCCTCACGGTCGGCACCACCCCCCGGATCAGCGCGGGGAAGGCAGCCGCCGCGGCGAAGAAGTTGTTCAAGGGGACCCTGACCGCCGTCGGCACCCCGGAGCTCTTCGTCGACGCCAGCTCCGGCAAGGGCCGGCTGGCCTGGGAAACGGTGGTCACCGGCTGGCAACCGGACGGACAGACCCCGTCCCGGTTCCACGTCATCACCGACGCCGCGACCGGCACCCTGATCGGCTCGTACGACGAGATCGACACGGTCGCCGGCACGGGCAGCAGCGTCTACTCCGGGACCGTCACGGTCGACACCACCCTGTCCGGGAGCACCTACTCGATGGTGGACCCGGTCCGGGGCAACGGTTCGACGTGCGACATGAACAACGGCACCTCCACCTGCACCACCCTCACCGACGCGGACAACGTCTGGGGCACCGGGGTCCCTTCGAACCGGCAGTCCGCAGCGGTCGACGCGCACTTCGGTGCCGCCAGGACGTACGACTACTTCAAGAACGTGCACGGCCGCAACGGCATCTTCGGCGACGGCCGGGGCGTGCCCAGCCGGGTGCA